>DBFZQW010000031.1:0-3611 GCA_048521445.1 Collinsella sp.
CCCAATGACTATGAAAGGTATCCATGGAAACGATCATCAACGTCGACGATGTCTCGTTCTCCTATGGCACGCAGACCGAGCAGGCGCTCAGCCACATCTCGCTCAGCGTGAACAAGGGAGATTTCATCGGCATCATCGGGCCCTCAGGCGCCGGCAAGTCCACGCTTGCCGCCTGCCTGTCGGGTGCCGTGCCCCACCACTACACCGGCACGTTCTTCGGGTCCGTCATGGTCGACGGCCACGACACCTGCGAAGTCTCGCTCACCGACGTGTCGCAAATCGTCGGCAGTGTGCTGCAGGATATCGACACGCAGATGGTCGCTTCGGTCGTCGAGGACGAGATGCTCTTTGGCCTCGAGAACTTTGGCGTTCCCCACGACCAGATCGAGCAGCGCGTGAGCGAAACGCTCGAGACCGTCGGCATCAGCGACCTGCGCGACCGCGAGATCGCCACACTCTCGGGCGGACAGAAGCAGAAGGTGGCCATCGCCGCCATCCTCGCCATGCGTCCGCGCGTCTTGGTTCTCGACGAGCCCACCGCGGCACTCGACCCCGCCAGCTCCACGTTGGTCTTCGAGACGCTGCGTGAGGCAAACCGCGCACTTGGAATCACCATCGTCGTCGTTGAGCAAAAGGTCGCCCTGCTCTCGGAGTACTGCAACCGCGTGCTCGTGCTCAACCATGGCGAAATCGCACTGCAGGGCGAGCCACACGAGGTCTTCGCGCATACCGATGAACTTCGTACCATTGGCGTCGACTGTCCCCGCGTCACGCGCATCTTCAATAGCCTCGAGGCCGATGGTCTGGCAAGCGGTACCCCTTGCCTGGATGTCGATGAGGCCGAGCGCCTGATTTCGGGCATCGTCGACCCCGCACACGCGGCCATCGAAGCCCAGGCGCCCGTCGGTTCCCCGCATGCACCGTCGTTGCGTCCTCATGCCAAGGACGCCGAACCCGTACTCACCTTCGACCATGTTGAGTTTGCCTATCCCAATGGCGGCGCCGCCGTACACGACCTTAGCCTGACGCTCTATCCTGGCGAGCTCGTGGGCATCGTCGGCCAGAACGGTGCCGGCAAGACCACGCTCACCAAGCTGCTCACAGGCCTGCTTAAGCCCGCCTCGGGCAGCGTGCGCGTCACGGGACTGGATACCGAAGCCGTTCCCACGAGCCGTATCGCCCGCGAAGTCGCAACCCTCTTCCAAAACCCTGACCGTCAGATCTGCAAGGACACCGTGCTCGACGAGGTCGCCTTTGGCCTGGAGCTTGGCGGCATGGACCGTGCCGAGGCTCTGCGTCGCGCCCAGCTCGTCATCGACCGCTTTGGCTTGCCGGCCGACGAGGCGCCCTTCTCGCTCTCGCGCGGTCAGCGCCAGATGGTGGCACTCGCCTCTGTCGTGGTCGTAGAGCCCAAGATCGTTGTGCTCGACGAGCCCACGAGCGGCCTTGATTACCGCGAGTGCATGACCGTCATGGAAACGGTGCGCACCATGGCCGAGCGTGGCTGCGCCGTTATCATGGTCTGCCACGATATGGAAGTCGTCTCGGATTTTGCCGAGCGCATTGTGGTAATGGCCGACGGTCGCATCCTCGACCGCGGCCGCACGCACGAGCTATTCTCGAACATCAATCTCATGCGGCGTGCCTACGTGGAGCCTCCCCAGGTTATTGAACTCTCGCGCCGTCTGGCATCTTCCGTCTCGCCCGCTTTTGCGCAGGTGAGCGAGGTCACCGATGTCGTTCGAATTACCAAGGAGATGGTCCACCGTGGTTAACGTCATCGACTACATGCCGGGCGATACGCTGCTGCATCGCCTGAATCCCGTCGTCAAACTGGGCCTCGCCGCCGCCATCATCGTCGGCATCTTCTTGTCCGACACCTACGTGGCGCTGCTGGGCTTTTTGGCACTCACCCTTGCGCTGGGCGCCTATGCCGGCGTCGTCGACCGTCTGTTCTCGCTGCTCAAGTTGCTGATTCCGCTCGCGCTTATCATGCTGGCGCTCCAGCTGGCCTTTATGCGCGATGGCAACGTGGTGTGGGGCTTTATCACCGACACGGGCCTCATCACAGGATCGAAGGCCTGCCTGCGCCTGCTGGGCGTGGCGTTACCACTCATCCTCATGCTCATGGTGACCAAGCTCAACGACCTTGCCAACGCCTGCGTCGAGGTGCTGCACGTGCCGTATCGCTATGCCTTCACCTTTACCACGGCGCTGCGCTTTGTACCGGTGTTTGGTCAGGAGATGAACGCCATCATGGAGGCGCAGACCGCACGCGGCGTCGAGTACGACACCAAGAACCCCATCAAGAAGCTAAAGCTCATGCTGCCGCTATGCGTGCCGCTGCTTATCTCGAGCGTGGGCAAGACAGACGCCACCGCGCTTGCCGCCGAGCAGCGCGGCTTCTACCTGCGCACACGCGCCAGCTCGTACAAGCGCTATCCCATCAAGGGCCTGGACATCGCCGTGCTCATCGTCAGCATCGCCCTCATCGCCATCGGCTTCCTGTTCTAGTTCACCACCGACAGCAACCGCCCAACGTAAAAGGCCTCGGCTCGCACCAAACGAGCCGAGGCCTTTACTGTTTCATCAGATAAAACCTACCAAAATTAACCTCTCCCTTTTTGGCGGGTCGGAAGCTAGAGGCGGTAGGGGGCGCCGCTGCGGATGATGGATTCGCGCACCAGGACATCCATGGCGTCGAGGGTGATCTCGGGCATCTCTCGGTACTTCTGTAGCACCGATAGCTCGGTGCAGGCCAGAATGACGCGGTCGCAGCCGCTACGGGCGAACTCCCACATCACGCGGTCGAACTTATCCATATCGGGCTCACGTCCGGCCTTCACATCATCGTAGATAAGCGACATCACATCGTTCTGACGTTTCTCGCTGGGATAGACGACCTCAACACCCGCAGCCTCGCATTCGCGGCCGTAGACGCCCGCGCCCACGGTTCCGTCGGTTCCCATGATGCCGATCTTGTGCACCGGCTCGGCCGGCATACTCAGGTTGGGGTCGAACTCGCACTCCCCCATCACCGCACCCGCAAGGGCATAGCGAACCGACTCGCGTGGCATGTGGATAATCGGCACTGTGGTAAACGACTGGATCTGGTCGTAGAAGTAGTGTGACGTGTTGCAGGGAATGGCAATGTGCGCACAGCCCAGCGACTCGAGTGCCTGGGCACACTCTTTCATGGTCGCCAGCAGCTTGGCATGCTCGCCGGTCTTAATGGCCAGCGTGCGGTCGGGCATGGTCGACTTGGAGAGCACCACCATGTCGATATGTTCTTGATCGCAGGCAGCAGCCGTATGACGCACCACCTGGTCGTAGTAATACGACGTGGCCTCGGCGCCCATGCCGCCGATAACTCCCAGCTTTTCCATCGCCGCCTCCTTGGTGACGCTTGCGCAATTGCGCGTATCATACCCGCGCCCGCCCGATGCAAACCGGACGGGCGCCGCACTCATCTACTTGTAATACGTCTTGAACAGCTTAAAGTGGCGCAACTTGGTGTGCCACATGCGCAGCCAGCGGTTAATGACAAAGTCGCCCTTCATAAACGAAGGGTCGGCGCCCTTGCCTTCCTTGTCCAGGCGATGCACCTTAGC
>DBFZQW010000032.1:0-3557 GCA_048521445.1 Collinsella sp.
GCCAGACGATCGCTCTTGCGGGTACGCGCGTTGATCAGCTCAAGGCCCGGCTCAAGCGTGCCCGTCAGCACCTTGATAAAGCTGATGCGACCCTGCTGCGGATCGGCCAGCGTCTTAAACACAAACGCCACCGGACGGTCATCGTCGCTCGAAATCTTGAGCGAATCACCGTCGATGAGCGGCATCTCGCCGTAGTCCGTCGGCGCCGGGAAGTATGTGGCGATGTCGTCCATCAGCGAGTTGACGCCCTGTTCCTTAATGCAATCGCCCGCAAAGACCGGCACAAAGATGCGCTCGGCAATCGCCTTCGACAGCAGGCCTTCAAGCTCCTCCTGCGTCAGCGTCTCCTCGCCTTCCAGGTACTTCATCATCAGCTCATCGTCGGCCTCGGCCACCAACTCGCACAGATGGTCATGGGCCTCCTCGGCCTGGGCACGATACTCCTCGGGAATCTCCGACTCAACGGCTTCGGTGCCGTTGCAGTGGCGCGCCTTCATGCGCACCAGGTCGATGATGCCGTCAAAGTCCTCGCCCTCGCCCCAGGGAAGGGTCACGGCGCCCAGGCGCGTGCCAAAGCGCTCTTGCAGCAGGTCCATCGTGGTCGCAAAGCTGGCCTCGGAGCGCGACAGGCGGTTTACGAACACCGCACGCGCCAGGCGCAGGTCCTCGGCGGCATACCAGAGCTTAACCGTCGTAGGCTGCGGGCCGGCCTCGGCGTCGACCACAAACAGAGCCGTCTCGCAGACGCTCATCGCAGCAAAGGCGTCGCCGATAAAATCGGGGTAGCACGGGGCATCGAGCACATTGATGCGCGCGCCCTTCCAGTCGATCGGCGCGATGGTCGTCGAGATGGAAAACGCACGCTTGACCTCTTCAGGGTCATAGTCGAGCGTAGGCTTGGTGCCGTCGTGGCCGCCCAGGCGGGCGGTCTTGCCGGAAAGGTGGAGCATGGCTTCGGCGAGTGAAGTCTTGCCCACCCCGCCTTGGCCTACGAGCACCACGTTCCTTACGTTACCGGTCTTGGGAGCACCCATGATGACCTCCTTGCAGGGCCGCGCGCATTGCGCGACGCCAACGGGGAGAGTTCGCGGTCGGTGCCATCCCGGGAGCAGCATGGTCGGCAGCCGAGCCGACTCACCCTCCAAATGTCCTATGCCACCACCCTACCCTCACGGGCAACCGTCCATGCACACCTTTCGGCACACGTATGAATACAGGCGGCGAGAGGAAGAGACAAGCTTGTGAGGCGATTATTGAACCTCGTCGATGCAAACAAAAAGCCGCCACAGACCGTAAGACCTGAGGCGGCTTCGCCTCAATTAATAGTTGAGTAAATACCTGAGCCTATCCCTCGATACGGCTCAAGAACTCACGGGTGCGCTGCTCACGCGGATGGTCGATGACCTGCTCGGCAGGACCCTCCTCGACAATACGGCCGCCATCCATAAAGACCACGCGGTCGGCAACATCGCGCGCAAACTGCATTGCGTGGGTCACGATCACCATCGTCATATTCTGCGCAGCGAGGTCCTTAATGACACGCAGCACCTCGGCCGTCAGCTCGGGGTCGAGCGCCGAGGTCGGCTCGTCAAAGAACAGGATCTCCGGGTCGAGCGCTAGGGCGCGGGCAATACTCACGCGCTGCTGCTGACCGCCCGAAAGCTCACACGGCACCTTGTTCTCGTTGCCCACAAGCCCCATCTGAGCAATCAATTCATGCGCACGAGCTTCTGCCTGCTCGCGCGGGCGCTTGAGCACGCGAATCGGAGCATCGATGATGTTTTTCATCACGGTATAGTGCGGGAACAGGTTGTAATTTTGGAACACCAGGCCGAATCGCGAGCGTGCCCGCTTGGGCACATCGCCCTTCGCATAGACCGCGCCCGAACCCGCATCCGTCGCAACGGCAAGGTCACCAAACGAGAGTGAGCCTCCGTCGAGTGTCTCGAGCAGCGTGGCACACCGCAGCAGCGTGGACTTGCCGCCACCCGAAGGCCCGATAATCGCCACGACCTCGCCACGCTTGACCTCGAGCGAGATATCCTTGAGCACCTCATTGCCGCCAAACGCCTTGCGCGCGCTTTCGATTTTCATCACTGAGTTAGTCATGGTAATAGTCCAGCTTCTTTTCGGCAGCGCCCAGCAGCATCTCGACGACGAAGTTAAAGACCCAGTAGATTAGCGCCGCGATCGCAAACGGCACCATGCTCACCTGCGAGGCGACCAGCGCCTTGGCCGTCGAGAACATCTCACCCACGCCAATGGCAAACGCCAGCGACGTGTCCTTGACCAGCGTGATGATCTCGTTGCCCATCGCAGGCAGAATACGCTTGGCGACCTGCGGCATCACGATATACAGAAACGTCTGCATGCGCGAATAGCCCAGCACCTCGGCTGCCTCGTATTGACCGCGCGGAATGGACTGCAGGCCCGAGCGATAGATCTCGGCAAAGTAACCGGCGTAGTTGATGATGAACGCCACGACGCACGCCGTCCACTTGGAATCGGGAGTGAGCGAAATGCCAAACACGTAGTACGGGGCAAAGTAGATGGCAAACATCTGCAGCATGAGCGGCGTACCGCGCATGACCGAAATGTAGATGCGCGCAATCCAGCGAAGCGGCACGATTTTGCTCATGCGCATAAACGCCACGGGGATTCCCAGCGGAATCGACCCGAGCAGCGTCAGTACAAACAGCTGCAAACTGACCAAGAATCCCTGGCCAAGCATCTGCATCATGACCTGAATAGACATTACTTGAGCACCCAATTATCGAAAGATAGACCATAGCTTGAATACTTGTCGCAGAGATCCTTAACCGTACCGTCATCGTAGAGTGCCTTGAGCGACTCGGTCACGGCGTCGGCCGACTTGGTGTCGCCCTTCTTAAAGCCGACGGCGTAGTGCTCGCTGGACAGCGGCTCATCAAGCTGCGTATAAGCATCGGGCTTGGCGGCAAGCTGATACTGGGCAATCGAAAGGTCGCAAGCCACGGCATCGACCGCGCCGCTCTCGAGCTGCATAAAGGCCGTGTTGTACTCGCCGATCGTGTCGAGCGTGGCAAACGTCGCCGCCAGATCCTTCTGGTCGCCCTCGAGCACATCCTGCGCAGCGGAATCGGTCTGGGTAATCACGGTCTTGCCGGCAAGATCGTCCCAGCTCTTGATGCCCGCGTCCTTCTTGACCACCAGCACCTGCTCGTTGAGCATGTACGGCTCGGAAAACGTGTAATCGTCCTCACGGCCCTCCATGGTAAAGCCGTTCCAGATGCAGTTGATGGCGCCCGAGTTAAGCAGCGTATCCTTGGCATCCCAGTCGATGGCCTCGTATTTGACCTCCCAGCCCTGCTTATCGGCAACAGCCTTGGCAAGATCGAGATCAAAGCCGGTGTACTCACCATCGTCGCCCACAAAGCCGTACGGAGGATAGGACTTATCAAAGCCCACCACGAGCTTCTTGGACTCCGCAGCGCCCTTCACATCCTTGGCCGCGGCAGAGCCAGCAGCGGAGCCCTTGCCGGCACCACCGCCGCAACCGACAAGACCAAGGCCAAGCA
>DBFZQW010000033.1:0-4527 GCA_048521445.1 Collinsella sp.
CGGCCTGTGCTGTGACGCCGGTTACGTGCGCCGCGCCGCCATCGCGCGCAACATCAAATGGAGCACTTCCACCAACTGGGGTGACCTGGAGATCACCATCAACCTGTCAAAGCCCGAAAAGGACCCGCGCGATATTGCCGCGGCCGGTGCCACCAAAAACACGGGCGAGAAGTATCCCGCCTGCCAGCTCTGCATCGAAAACGAGGGCTACCCTGGACGCTCCGCTGCAGCCGACGGCGGCGCCCATCCCGCCCGCCAGAATCTGCGCGTTATCCCCATTAAGCTCGACGGCGAGCGCTGGGGCTTCCAATACAGCCCGTACGCGTACTTTAACGAGCATTGCATTGCCATGAGCTCCGAGCATCGTCCGATGCACGTGGATCGCAAGAGCCTCTCCTGTTTGCTCGACTTTGTGGACCTGTTCCCGCACTACTTTATCGGCTCCAACGCCGACCTGCCCATCGTGGGCGGCTCGATTCTGTCGCACGACCACTTCCAGGGTGGCGCACACGAGTTCCCCATGATGCATGCCGCCGAGGTCTTGCAGTTTAGCGTGCCCGGTTTTGACCAGGTCAGCGGTACCGTGCTGCAGTGGCCGCTCTCGGTGCTGCGCCTGCGCTCGCATGACCGCGCTCAGCTGCTCGACGCTGCCGAGAAGATTATCCTCGCCTGGCGCGAGTGGACCGATGAGTCGGTTGGCGTCGTCGCGCACACGGCCGACGGCGAAGCGCACAACACCGTGACGCCCGTCATCCGCCGCGTCGACTCCCGCGGCAACGCCGGCGGCGAGATCTACGAGGCCTACCTGGCGCTTCGCTGCAACATCACGACCGACGAGCATCCGCTGGGCGTTTTCCACCCGCATGCCGAGTATCACCACATTAAGAAGGAGAACATCGGCCTGATCGAGGTTATGGGCCTGGCCATTCTTCCGCCGCGCCTGGTTCCCGAGCTCGGCGCTGTCCGCGAGCACCTGCTGGCGGCCAAGGCGGATGCCAGCTACGACCTTGCCGGCGCGCTCGAGGGCGATGATCTTTGCCGCAGCCATGCCGCGTGGGCCGAGGATGTCTATGTCCGCCGTTCCGACGAGCTTACGGCGGACAACGCCATCGATATCCTGCACGAGGAGGTGGGCGTGGTATTTGGCCACGTGCTCGACAACGCCGGCGTCTTTAAGTGGGACGAAGCCGGCCGCGCCGCCCAACAGCGCTTTATCGACTCACTGTAGAGCACAGACCCGAACGCTCAACGGCAGTCCACACGACATAACCGCCCACACGACAACGGCGCCCGCCGGCAACATCGCCGACGGGCGCCGTTTTTGAGTGTAGTCATTGGGGACGCTCTTAAACGACTAGTCAAACAAGAACGTCCCCAACAACTAATGACTTGAGCGTGGAAAATCTCCCACTTTGAGCTCGTATGGGCACCAAAAGCGGGAGATTATCCACGCTCATTCTATTGGGAGTCGCAACCGCTACAACTCTACGACCTCAACGCTGTTGTAGACCTCGCCCCAGCAGTCCATGACCAGGTGGCCGGTCTTGGGATCCATGGCGTTGAGCTTGCCGCAGGTATTGGCGGTCTTGAGCACCGTGACGTCGTCGGCACCAGCCGCAATGGCATGCGCAAAGCCGGCGATGGTCGAGTCGCCGGAACCCGTCGCGTTCACAGCCGTAATCGCGGGCGTCTTGGTGCGGAACGCGCGACCCTCATGGAAGCCCACCGAACCGGCAGCGCCCATCGAAACGACAACCCAGGGAATACCGTCAAAGCGGCCATCGCCGGCAAGCGCCTCGCGCAGGGCATCGACATCATCGGTCGTAAAGGACGTACCCAGCAGGCCGTTAATCTCGGTCAGGTTGGGCTTTACGAGCTCAGGCTTAGCGTCAGACTCCAGCGCGGCCTCCAGCGATGCACCCGAGGTGTCGAGCAGCACCTTGGCGCCCGCCTCCTCGGCGATCTTGACGAGCTCGGCATAGTAGCCGGCATCGACACCACGCGGCAGCGAGCCCGAAAGCGTCACAACGTCCGCCTTCGCTGCAAGCTCGGCAAACTTGGCCGTAAAGGCCTCGAGCTCGGCCGGAGCGATCTGCGGGCCGCTCTCCAGCAGCTCGGTCTGATTACCCTCGTGCAGGATATTCAGGCAAATGCGCGTCTCGCCGGCAATGGGCACAAAGTCGTTCTTGACGCCATCGGCATCCATAAGCTCGGCCATATAGGCACCCATGTGTCCGCCGAGCAGACCGGTCGCGAGCACATCGTCGCCCAACTGCAGCAGCACACGGCTCACGTTGAGGCCCTTGCCGCCAGCGGTCTTTTCGGGCGTCACACGGTTAACATCGTCGATGATCAACTTGTCGAGCTGATAGCGCGTATCAATCGACGGGTTCATGGTAACGGTCAGAATCATATTGAACTCCTGTTCCGGGGCGGCATGACCCACCCCAAACATACGATAGCTCGTTAAAGGATCTCGATCTCAAAGCCACGGGTGACGGTCTCCCCCGGCTTGGCCACCAGGCAGCCACGCTTGTGCTCCAGGATATCGTCCTCATCGGAGCAGGTGGACAGGCCGCCCCACGGTTCCACGGCCACAAAGTCGCCCTCGGGCTTGCTCCACACAATCAGGTACGGCATATCGGGGAACGTCAGGCGCACGCCCTTGTCCTCGGTTTTCTTGGTCAGCGTAACCACGCGGCTCTCGAGCACGTCAAAGATGGTCTCCGCGAAGTCGAAGAGTTCGTGGGTAAGCGGCAGGTTCTGGCCAATCATGGGGTTCTTGCTGCGACGCTCAACATCAATCAGGCCCGTCGAGGGAACGGCAGTGCAGAGCTCGGCGGCCTCGCGCTGCTCAAAACGGAGCTCGTAGTCGTCATAGGACTCACTCTCGTCGAGCGGGCACTTAAAGCCGGGGTGACCGCCCACAAAGAACGGCATGTCCTCGGTGCCCTCATTGGTCACCTCGTACGATACGGCCACCTTTTCCGAATCGATCGTGTAACGAGCAACGATTTTAAACGGATACGGGTACTGCTCGAGCAACTCGGCATGGTCGGCAGAGCTTAGGCTCAGCGCGACCATGTTGTCGCTCTGCTCCTCGAGCTTCCACTCCTGTTTGCGAGCAAAGCCGTGACGGGCAAGCTTGACCTCGCGGCCGCCCATGGTCATTGCGTGACCGTCTCGAAGGCCGCCGCAGATCGGGAAACAAATGGGCGCCTGGCCCGACCACACCGCCGGGTCGCCCTGCCACAGGTACTCACGGCCGTTGGCCGCAATAGAAGTGAACGATCCGCCAGCCGTGCTCAGTGCTACGCGGATAGAACCGTTATCAAGAACAAACTCCATAGGAGCCTTCCCTTTCTTACGACAGCCCGCCAAGTCAATAGGGCTGATAGAAAACCGGCCCGCGCCCCCTCACAGAAACGCGAGCCGTCAACGGACTAGTTAATTACGCCGAATACCCGCTAATCATGGTATTCGCCGCGGTCCCACTTCTCGAGGAACTCGTCAAAGAAGTGCGGGTCAGCCTGAGCCTCGGCGTCGGCCTTATTGCAGGCATCGATCTTGGCGATCAGGGCATCGTGCTCGGGGGTCTTCTCGTAGGGCTCCTCCAGGAAGGCAAGCATAATATCGGCCATCAGGAACTCGCCGGTGATCTTGCCGCCAAAGCCCACGATGTTGGCGTTGAGCTCACGACGGGCATACAGGGCAGAGGTCATGTCGCGGACCAGGGCGCAGCGGGCGCCGGGAACCTTGTTGACGGCGTTGGTGATGCCAATGCCGGTGCCGCACAGGGCCACGCCAAAGTCGGCCTTGCCGCTGGCAACAGCCTCGCCCACGGCCTTACCGTAGATGGGATAGTGCGTACGGGTGTGGCTGTAGGTGCCGCAGTCGAGCACCTTGTAGCCAGCCTGCTCCAGGCGGTCGGCCAGATAGATCTTCTCGTCCGTAACGATATGGTCGCAACCGATTGCGATGGTCTTCTTCATCAGAACGTCCTTTCGTCTGAATTCACAAGTTGAGGTAGAAGTTCGAGTTCTCGGTGGCTCTCGTTAGGCCATCTTGTTGAGCATGTCGACACGGATCTGGTGACGGCCGCCGGCGTACTGGGCGCGCAGGAACTCGCGGGCGATCTTCTTGGCGACCTCGGTGCCCACAACGCCCGGGCCCATGGTGACCATGCGCGAGCCGTTGTGCTCGCGGGTCATGTAGGCGGAACGCTCGTCGGAAATGTTGGCGACGACCATGCCCTTAATCTTGACGGCGGCCATATAGGAGCCGACGCCGTACTTATCGAATGCGAAGCCCTGGGAATCCTTGTGCTCCAGCAGGTCCTTGGCAACGGCGGTCGCGGAATCGACAAAGTCCGCGGTAGGGGTCTCGGAATAGTCGACGACCTCGTGACCGTCGGCGATGAGCATCTCCTTGATGGACTCCTTCATCGACATACCGTCGGCATCGGAAGCGATTACAACCCTCATGACATCCTCCTTGAGAGATACGCAGGTGCGTAGTTTCTGTTTG
>DBFZQW010000034.1:0-3301 GCA_048521445.1 Collinsella sp.
CATGACCACTTCTACGATGCCAAGGTTCCCGATTGGCTCGGCACCTTCTCGGGATCCTCGCTGGTCTACCTCATCAGCTTCTTTGCCGTGCTCGCCCTTGCTATCGTCTCGGCCGCCATCGTGCCTTCCGTATACGCAGTGACTGAGACGCTGCGCCACGCGCTTGCGGGCGTCGGCCCCTTCGGCGTAGGCATCTTTGTCTTTTTAGAACGAGCACTCGAGCCCATGGGGCTGCACCACCTGCTCTACATGCCGATCTACTACGACAACCTGGTCATTAACGACGGCATCTACGCCACGTGGACCAATTTGCTCCCCATCCTCTCCCACAGCACGCGCCCCCTCAATGAGCTTGCGCCGTGGGCCGGTTTCACCGCCACCGGCTGGGTCAAGCTCTTTGGCCTTCCTGCCATCGCGGCTGCGTTCTACTCCACCGCAAAGCCCGAGCGCCGCGCCGGTCTCAAGGTCATCCTGGTTCCCGCCATTGTTGCCTCAGTGGTCTGCGGCGTCACCGAACCGCTCGAGTTTCTCTTTATGTTCACCCACCCCGGGCTCTTTTTGCTCTACGCCGTCCTCTCGTCTTGCCTCGCCATGGCTATGAACTTCTTTGGCGTCGTCGGCATCTTCTCGGGTGGCTTTATGGAAATGGCCGCTTTCAACTTTATCCCGCTCATGCGGACGCATGCCGGCTCCTATCTTTTGGCGCTCGAAATCGGACTCATCTTTAGCGTCATCTTCTTTCTGAGTTTTCGAGGTCTTATTCTGACCTTTGACCTTAAAACCCCAGGACGCGAGGACCACATCGCCAGCAACACGGCGCTCTCGCGCTTGACGGGAGACGACGTTGACGAAGAGTGCTCATCCGAAAACAGCGCTTCCGGCGGCCAGGCATCACAAGACCATCTGCTCGCCGAGCAGGTTGTGATGCTTCTGGGCGGCGTCTCCAACATTGTGGGCGCAACCAACTGCGCTACGCGGCTGCGCGTCGAAGTCGTGGACCCTTCCATCGTTGCAGATAACGCGTCGTTTGTCGCGGTGGGCGCCAAGGGCCTCATCATTACGGGCAAGACCGCCCAGGTGATCATCGGCATCTCCGTTCCCCGCGTCAAAGAGCATTTTGACCAGATCATGGGCCTCGAGCCGGGATTTGTGCCCACCACCTCGGCCTCCCCTGCCGCCAGCCCAACCCGCAAGCACGGCGATATCTGCTTCTTCGACATTGACGGCACGCTCGCGTGGCAAGACCCCAGGCTCGCCCAAGACCTTCCCGAAGACGAGCGGGACCTCTCCCCCTATCCCAACGAGGCGGTTTCGCAGGCAATCCGCGAGTTTGTCGCCAACGGCAACATGGCCTTTATCTGCACGGGACGCACCCTGAGCTGCATCCACCCCAAGCTTCTTGAGCTGCCCTGGACCGGCATCGTCTGTCTTGCGGGCGGTTACGCCGAGATCAACGGACACGCAATTCGCGATCTGTCGATGACGCCCAGTATGCTGCAGCGTCTTGCCCCCTACCTTGAGCAATCGGGCGAGGTCATCCGCTTTGAGGGCCTCAACGGCGTCGTGCGCATGAGTGCCGATGCCCCCGATGCTCCCGGATACGCGCGCACCCTGGGCGACGCAGTCACGCAGCTGCAACATTACAGTGCCTACAAGATCTTGATGTCTACATCGCTCGCCAACCACATCGCTCAAGATAAGGCACTTGAGCCGCTGCTATGCTTTAACGAGCTCGAGCTCGAGGTCACAGAAATCTCGCCCCGCGAATGCACGAAGCGCGGGGGCATCCAGTCTGTACTCGACGTCCTCGATCCCCACCACGGAACCGTATACGGCATCGGCGACGCCGGCAATGACGTCTCGCTGATGAACGCCGTCGATGTCGGTATCGCCATGGGCAATGCGCCGGACTATCTCAAAAAGCGCGCCGACTACATCACCGACTCGGTCGACAAAGATGGCGTCGTCAAGGCGCTCGAGCACTTTAGGCTTATATAAGCAGCCGGCACGCACACGCGTCCCGTTTCCCCAAATCGCCAAAACAGACGCGCCGGCAACTCCAATGTGGCAATATGGTATCTGCACACCGCAACGATGCAACCTAAGAAAGAATGCGAGAACCCGTGTCCAGTCCGTTTACCAGCTTTTTAGCCCAGCACTTTGACCAGATCAACGACTATCTGGCCACGTTCTTTGACGGACAGGCGACCTCTGCCGATATCGAGCGCTACCTGTACGCGCCGCTCTCGGCTTTTACGGCCAACGCCGGCAAGCGCCACCGCCCGCTTATCTGTATGCTCGCCGCAACCGCAGTGGGCGGCAGCTTTGAGAGCGCCCGCAGCGCCGCGGCAGCTATCGAGCATTTCCAGTCGGGCGCGCTCATCCACGACGATATCGCCGACAACGGACAGCTGCGCCGCGGCAAGCCCTGCATGCACCTCACCGAGGGCACGGGCCTTGCCATCAATTGTGGCGACCTGGCGCTCACCATGGTCACCAAGACGGTTCTCGACGACCCCACGCTGGAGTCCGACGTGAAGCTGCGCGTGCTCCACGAGCTTACCGAGATGATCGTCCGCACCATCGAGGGTCAAGCGCTCGATCTGGGTTGGGTTCGTGACGCACGCTTCGACATCTCAGTCGACGATTACCTGGACATGGCGACGCACAAGACCGCGTTTTACAGCGGAGCCACGCCGCTTGCCGCTGGAGCCATTATCGGCGGCGGCAGCGAGGAGCAAATTGAGGCACTGCGCGCCTTTGGCCTGCACACGGGCCTTGCCTTCCAGATTCAAGATGATCTGCTCAACCTTGTCGGCACTAAGGAAGCCGCCAACAAGGACTTCCGCACCGACATCACCGAGGGCAAGCGCACCCTGGTCGCCGTGCACGCCCTGTCTGATGAGCGCTATCACGACGAGATTGAAGCGATCCTCTCCTCGGGCACCGAGGACCCCGCGCAGCTCGCGCGCGCCGTGGAGATCTTCCAGGAGACCGGCTCTATTGATTACGCCCACGCCTACGCGCTGGACCTGACCGCCAAAGCCAAGGCCGCCATCGAGGACGTTTCGCTCGAGGCGCATGCACGCGAACTGTTCCTCTCCATGGCAGATTTCTTTGTGGAGCGCCTTAACTAGCGGGGGTTATAAAACCTGTCAGCAGCGTATTTGGGTACAACTTGCTACACTGTTGAGTGCATGTTTATGCATCCCTTTGCGTTGTCTATCCGACACACGCTCAAATAGTACGAATGGTACGCCGAAAGGGGTTCGTTCATGGAACCTATTACAACGGGCATGCA
>DBFZQW010000035.1:0-4640 GCA_048521445.1 Collinsella sp.
CACCTCAATGGTCCTCCTAACGCCGGCGTGTTGGCACCACCAGCGTAGTGGCGGCGGGGAGGCACGGTGGCCATTATTCGGTGACCGGAATTGGTCAAAATCGTTTGACTATTAGCGGCTAAAATCGCCCGGCGCTAACAGCATAAACAGGAACTATTCCACCGCAACTTCGTTTGACGGGCATTGACCCGCAGGCCTGCCAAAAAGGGACAGGTTTATTTTGGCAGGTTTTATCTGGGGAAACGCGAACAGGGCCGCGACACCTATATGGCGTCGTGGCCCTTTTCCTTGGAGAAGGATCGATTGATTGAACGGGATGACCGTTCTAGTCTTCGAGTCCGCTATTGATGAGCTCCGCAATTTCAACGGGATCGGTGCTTTCACGCACCTTGTCACGGAAACCGGCATCCATCAGCATCACGGCAGCCTTGGAAAGCAGGCGCAGGTGCGTGGTTCCAGCCTCGCCCGCAGGAACATACAGCGCGAGCGCCACATCGACGGGCACGCCATCAAAGCTCGGCCACTCAACAGGCTCGGACAGTTTGAGCACGGCCACACCCGGCGTATGAATCGCATCGCTCTTGGCATGCGGAACGGCAAACCCGGCGACGAGGCCAGTCTCGGCCTCGTTTTCGCGAGCAATGAACGCGGCTTCAACAGCGGACGCGTCATCGGCAAAGCCAAGCTCAACAGCCTGCTCGGACAAATAATGCAGCGCGTCCTCGCGTGAGGCCGATGCATGTCCAATCGTCACCTGGTTGGCAGATACAAATCCCATGTAGAACCCTCCCTACAACACGGACCTGACCGCGGCTTCGATGCCGTCGGCGTCCAAACCGTACTTATGCAGCAAATCGACCGCAGGGCCGGACTCGCCGTACACATCGTGCACGCCGACGCGACGCATCGGCACTGGATGCTGCTCCGCGAGCACCGAGGCAACGGCCTCGCCAAGACCGCCGATAATCGAATGCTCCTCGGCAGTGACCACGCGACCGGTCTTCTTGGCGCTGGCAACCACCAGGCGCTCATCGAGCGGCTTGATCGTGTGCATGTTGATGACCTCGGCATCGATGCCATCGGCAGCGAGCGCCTCGGCAGCCTCAAGCGCCTCGGCGACCATGAGGCCGCATGCGACGATAGTCACATCGGACCCCTCGCGCACGACCACGCCGCGACCAATCTTGAACTCATAGCCCTCGTGGTCGTTGATGACCGGTGTTGCCAGACGGCCGAAGCGCATATAGACTGGCCCCTCAAACTCATAGGCGGCGCGCACGCAAGCGCGAGCCTCGATGTCATCGGCGGGAACGATCACCGTCATATCTGGGATCGTGCGCATGAGCGCGATGTCCTCGCAGCACTGATGTGTGGCGCCGTCTTCACCGACCGAGATACCCGCATGCGTGGCGCCGATTTTGACGTTGAGGTGCGGATAGCCGATGGAGTTGCGCACCTGCTCGTACGCGCGGCCGGCGGCGAACATGGCAAAGGTGCTCGCAAAGGCGACGTGGCCCGTGGTTGCAATGCCGGCGGCAAGCCCCATCAAGTTGCTCTCGGCAATGCCGGCATCGTAGAAGCGCTCAGGGTGCGCAGCCTTAAACTTACCGGTCTGCGTGGCGGCGGCCAGGTCGGCATCGAGCACTACAAAGTCATCGTGCTCATTGCCCAGCTCGACAAGTGCCTCGCCATAGCTAACGCGCGTGGCGACTTTCTTGACGTCTGCCATTAGAGCTCCTCCCCTGCTGCTGCGAGCTCGGCCATGGCCTGCTCAAACTGTTCATCGTTGGGTGCCTTGCCGTGCCAGCCCACCTGGTTTTCCATAAAGGAGACGCCCTTGCCCTTCACCGTCTCGGCGATAATGGCCACAGGCGAGGCGCTCACTTTGCGAGCCTCGGCAAAGGCGGCGGCAATCTGCGCCATGTCGTTACCGTCGGCGAGCTCGATCACATGCCACTTAAAAGCGCGGAACTTGTCGGCAAGTGGCATAGCCGAGTTGACTTCGTCGATACTGCCGTCAATTTGCAGGCCATTGTGATCGACGATAGCGACGAGGTTATCCAGGTCGTGGTTGCCGGCGAACATGGCCGCCTCCCACACCTGGCCCTCCTCGCACTCGCCGTCGCCCAACAGCGTGTAGACGCGGTAGCTGTCACCCCAGTGCTTTGCGGCGAGCGCCATTCCAACCGCGGCGGAGATACCCTGACCGAGCGATCCGGTAGACATGTCGACGCCCGGCGTGTCATTCATATTGGGATGGCCCTGCAGGCGGCTGCCGATATGACGGAGCGTCTCGAGCTCCTCCTTGGGAAAGAATCCGCGTTCGGCGAGCACGGCATAGAGTGC
Organism: Collinsella sp.; assembly: GCA_048521445.1. GTDB lineage: Bacteria > Actinomycetota > Coriobacteriia > Coriobacteriales > Coriobacteriaceae > Collinsella. Next base: position 2,347 of record DBFZQW010000035.1, read on the forward strand.
CGGAGCGCAATGTCCCTTGGAGAGCACAAAGCGATCGCGCTCGGCGCGGCTCGGATTCGCCGGGTCGACATCCATTTCCTCAAAGTAGAGGTAGGTCATAATGTCGGCGGCGCCAAGCGATCCGCCCGGATGCCCCGACTTGGCGGCGTGGACGCCCGTGACAATACCGCGGCGAACCTCATTGGCAATCTTGGCCAGTTCCTGATCGGTCATGGAGTTTCCTCTCTTGAGCACGCCGGCCCGGCATAACAAATGCTGGGCCGGCAGAACCATCGTTACTGTGCCTCGACGACCTTTTTCCAGTCAGCCTCGAACGAGGCAAGGCCCTGGTCGGTCAGCGGGTGATGCAGGCATTTCTTAAGAGCGGCCATGGGGACGGTCGCGATATCGGCACCGAGCAGCGCCGCCTGGGTCACGTGATTGGGCGTGCGGACAGATGCGGTGATGATCTCGACGGTGTCGTCGACGTTCTTGCCAGTCCAGTCATAGTTCTTGATGCAGGTCACAACGTTGTCGAGCTGCGAGATACCGTCCTCGGCGATGTCGTCGAAGCGTCCCACAAACGGGCTGATGTAGCGGGCACCGGCGTTGGCGGCCATGAGGGCCTGCGTCGGCGAGAAGACAAGCGTCATGTTGACGCGCACGCCTGCATCGGCCAGCGCGCGGCAGGCGGCGAGGCCGGCCTCGCACACGGGAAGCTTAACCACAATGTTGGGAGCCAGAGCGGCAAGGCGCTTGCCCTCCTCGATCATGCCCTCGGCAGTGGTCGCGGTGGACTCGGCGGACACGGGCAGGCCCTCGCAAAGCTCGGCGATCTTGAGCATGTGGGGTTCAAAGTCTGCAAGCTTGCCACCGGTCTTGGCGTACAGGGACGGGTTGGTGGTTACGCCGGCAAGGCAGCCCCAGCTCTTGGCCTCGGCGATCTCGTCAAGGTTGGCGGTATCGATAAAGAACTTCATGGTGCAAACTCCTTCGAAGGAATCCAAAACTCAAAAAATAGGACAAAGGGGATGTCCCTTTGTCCTATGTGCCGGGCCTGCAGCTGGGACATGCCCCAGGCCCGGCGTCGTGTAGGAAAAGCTACTTAGTCCTCGAGAGCCTTCTCGATACGGCTCGTGACGCCCTTGAGGTTAAGGCCGACGACGTACTGCTTGATCGGGCGCTTGATGTGCTCGATCACAAAGCGCTTGCCGTCGATGTCCTGGGCAGCGAGGTTGCGATAGAGTTTCTCGACCTGCTCCTTGACCTCGGGATCGTTAAAGGCGTAGTGGCCGGAGACATCCAGAATCTTCAGGCTGAGCTCGTCGTCAGCCAGGATATCGTCAACCTGCAGGTTGACATCGTCGCCGGTCATCCACTTGCGCCAGCGCTCGGTCTTGATAGCCTTGACCAGCAGCGTGTGATACAGGTCGGAGGGATCGTCGCACAGGCCGTTGTCGACCAGAATCTGCTCGGTAGCGCAGAGCTTGAGATAAGCACGGGTCTCCTCGGTGCCGTACTGAGGGGCGACATTGGAAGCGGTCACGTGAGCCGGGATGTGCTCGAGCAGCGTCGCGTCATCCAGGTAGTCGGCGTTGTGCTCCTTCAGACCCACGCCGTAGCGCTTGGCCATATCGGCAAGCTCGCGAGCGTTCTTGAAGTTGTAATGGCCGACCTGCTCGGTCCAACGGGTAAGCGTGCCGGTCTGACCGACGATAAAGGTGGGCATGGGGCAGCCGCGCTTCTCGAGCTCGGGCTGCAGCTGAGAAATGAACTCCTCGTACTTATCGGTGGAGGTCAGGCCGCCATTGGTCTCCTCGGTACCGACCTCATAGGCGACCTCGGGCAGGTTATGCTCGCGACGGTACTGCTCAAGGTAGTCGATAAGATCGATCGTACGGCGAAGCACCACGTCGAGCGGAATAACCTTGCCGATCTGATAGGGGTCCTTGGTGGGGTCGACCATCAGCAGGTCAAAGCCCGCCTCCATGTCGGCGACAAAGGACTTGCGGGCGAGCTCCATGGCCTCGTCCTCGGGCAGGTGGGCGTTACGCTCCTCGTCGCGCTGCCACGGACCGCCGTGATCACGGCACAGGTAGTACGGACCGGTGTAACCCACCTCGTCGGCAACCTTCTTGATGTCGGCGGCAAAGCGCGTCTGGTCCCAACCGTTAACGTAGCCGGCGCCCATCTCGTCCATATCGACCTGGTTGCGGCTGGCGATAAACATGGGCGGGAAATCCTCGTCCTTGGCAAGCTCGAACACGGCCTGAATCAGGTTGGGGCTCATGGGGCCAATGCCGACCATGGTTGCG
>DBFZQW010000036.1:0-3549 GCA_048521445.1 Collinsella sp.
GCGTTACATCAGCATCGAACGACTTATTGAAGACAACAAAGCGCTTTACTACAACGCCCTCGCTGCAAGCTCCACTGGATGGAATGAAAATCAAAACACCGAAGTACCCTTTATCCGTTTCATGCTCGGAACAACCCTGGCAGCCTACCGACAGCTCGAGCAGCACACCCAGATCGAATCTGGCACTCACCCCATGTCGAAGCAAGCACGTGTGGCTGCTCTATTTCAGCAGAGACCCGGCGTCATCAAGAAATCCGACATCCAGTCCAACTGCCCCGATATCAGCGAGGTAACCGTTAAACGAACCCTCAGCCAGCTTGTTAGTTGCAGCGCAATCGAAAAAACGGGAGCGGGTCGTTCGACGGGCTACATACTCAAAGACGTCCACGCCCTGGAATTATTCTTGCAATCCGCAATACCCGACGGCAGGTCAGAAATTACAAAAGAGTCCCCAAAGGACAAACTCCTTGAACGCATGAACCGCGCCGAAGATGAAAGCAGAGACGAACTCTACGAGGACTACGGTTCATTCTCAAGGAATATCAAAGCGAAATACGAAGTCTAGCCATATCTCAGAATGGCCTCACCCTTGTTGCCCAAAACTATTTGCGCGTCATATTTTTGACGCGCAAATGACAATTTTTGCATTTACGTGTCATTTTCCGCGTCATTGTGAAGCGGTAACCCTGCGCCGGCCGGGGGGGGGGACAAAAGTATCGTCTGCAGCGTTAGCTAGCAGATGACCTGCGTGTGTTCCTCGATGGCGGCACGATCCTCGGCGGTAATACCCGGCTCGCACACCACGGCATCCAGGCTGTCCAGGCGGCAGAAGGTGTAGAAGTCGCGCTTGCCGATCTTGCTGGAGTCGGCGATCAGATAGCGCGAGTCGGCCTTGCTAAAGGCGAGCTGCTGGATGCGGCCCTCATCCATATTGGACGTAGACACGTCGCCATCCAGAATGCCGTTGGCGCCAATAAACGCAGCGTCGATACCCAGCGCACGCAGGGTATCCTCGGCCGTTGGTCCCACAAAAGCGGCGGTGCGGCGGCGATACATACCGCCCACGAGGCACAGGTCGCAGTCTTCGCGCGCCTCGAGCAGGTTAAACACCGAAAGCGAATTGGTCACAATGCGCAGGCGGCACGCCGGCAGCATCGAGGCCATCTGCTCAACCGTGGTGCCCGTACCCAAAAAGATGGTCGAGCCTTCCTCGATAAGCTCCACAGCGCGGCGCGCGATCTGCAGCTTTTCCTCGGCATGCTTCGTGCGCTTTTCGCTGTGCGAATACTCGTGGCGCAACATAGCGTGAGGACGGCCCTGTGCACTGCGGGCTCCGCCGTGCACGCGCTCGATCTCGCCCAGGCTCGCAAGCTCCTCAAGGTCGCGGCGGATCGTCATGTCCGAGACGCCTAACGCATCTGAGATCTCCTTAACCGAGACCGTGCCCTGCTCTTCGAGCAGCTGACGAACCCTATCCTGTCGCTCTGCCTTAATCACGATGAATCCTCGCCGTTCTTTGCGCGCATATCATTCAAACAGTAACGAACAAATTGTATCAGACTCGTGCGCGTCAAAAATGAACGCCCGCACAGCTCCAATCATCACTTTTTTGAGAAAAATACCCCCTGCTTTAGTGGGGTGTAGTGATAATCTCGCCTGTTCGCGCTACAGTTTGTCGGAAATACCTCGATGTTAGGAACCAAATGATCACTTCCGAGCTTTTCGGCACCGCGCCGTGCGGTACCCCCGTTCATCGTTACACCCTCAACGGGCCCGAGATCTGCGTTCGCATTATGGACTATGGCGCCACCGTGCTGGGTATCGATGTGCCCGACATTCCCGGCAACGTGCGCGATGTGGTGCTGGGCTTCGATAAGCTCGAGGATTACTTTGACAACCCCGCCTGCTTTGGCGCGACCATCGGCCCCGTGGCAAACCGCACCGCGGGCGCCACGATCACCATCGACGGCACGGACTGGCATATGCCGGCCAACGAGGGCGTCAACAACCTGCACAGCGATCTTGAGCACGGCCTGCACAAGCGCGTATGGGATGTTGAGCTCGACGAGGTCCACAATGCCGTGCGCATGACCACCTCGCTTGAGGATGGCGAGCTGGGCCTGCCCGGCAACCGCACCTTTACAGCCGTGTTTACCGTGACGCGCACCGGCGTCTTTCGTATCGAGTATGGCTGCGAGAGCGACCGTGCCACCTACGTGTCCATGACCAACCACACGTACTTTAACCTTGCCGGCCATAACGCCGGCATGGACTGTGAGCACTTCTTTGTCGCCAACGCTGCCCATTACCTGCCCATTAACGAGCAGAACATCCCCACCGGCGAGATCGCTCCGGTCGAGGGCACGCCGTTTGACTTCCGCGAGCTGCGCCCCGTCGCGCCCGGCATGGAGGCCGACGACCCGCAGATTAAGCAGGCCCGTGGCTACGATCACTGCCTGTGCATCGATGGCTATCAGTACGGCCGTAATCTGCGCCGCGCGATGCATGTTGAGGAGATGTGGACCGGCCGCGAACTGGACTACTACACCACCGCCCCGGGCGTGCAGCTCTACACCGGCAACTGGCTGGGCGACGAGCATGCCAAGGACGATGCCAACTATGGCTGGGGCGCCGGCTTTGCCCTCGAGGCCGAGATGTACCCCGACACGCCGCACCAGCCGCTGTTCCCGCAGGGCATTGTGGGCCCGGGTCATCCCTACAGCAATGTGATCGAATACCATTTTATGAGGCACTAAACGCACGGCGCAACATATCGCACAGCAGCGCCCGCCGGCACCACCGCCGACGGGCGTTTTGCTGCCTAGTCATTGGGGACGTTCTTAAATGACCAGTTGGATGGGGTCGGGATTGGAACTGGGGAGATAGCGGATTTCTAGCTCTATGCCGAGCGCCTGCAGTTCTTTGAGGGCGGCGATGTCCGTATCGTCTACGGCGACTGCGGGCGTTATGGGGTGCTTGCCCTCCCCCGCTTGCATATGGCCGATGCTGATCTTGGTTATTGGCACGCCGCCCTTAACCAGCACATGCGCATCGGCGGGTGAGGCCACCATGATCAGAATCCATTGACGCGACGTTGCGGTATGAATGATGTCGATGGTCCTTTGCACCGAGAAAAACCGCGTCCAAACGCCTTCTGGCGCCGCCACCCTCATGGGTGCCCATTGGCGCGAATCCGCCGCGATCTCATCGTTGACGATTAGGACAAGGTTGGAACCCACGGCTTCGTTCCACAGCTCAACGTCTTGCCCGTAAATGAAACGGTCGTCGATACGCGTGAGAAGAATCTTGGGTTGAGCCATGGCTGCCCCATTCTGTTTGAGACCCATACGAGCGGGACATCACGTCTCCAATATTAGTGCATTTAAAGTGAGAAAAGCCGTCAGAACCCTTGCGCGGATGTGCGATGTCCCGTATCATAGACAGCCGTTGACGCCTCAGTTGCGTCACCACATGGCCGCCAGCGTAGCTCAGTTGGTAGAGCACCGCTCTCGTAAAGCGGGGGTCACCGGTTCGAGCCCGGTCGCTGGC
>DBFZQW010000037.1:0-3688 GCA_048521445.1 Collinsella sp.
ACCCTTGCTGCGAGCTCCATGGCTTTTCTTGCCGCATGTGGCAAGAAGGGCGGCGACGCTTCCGGTTCTGAGTCCGGTTCGAAGCTGAACTTCTACATCAACAACCCGGTCTGCATCGACCCCTACAATGTCCAGGAGGACCAGGGCACTCAGGTCGAGTACCAGCTCTTTGATGCTCTGACCTCTTATGACGCCGAGAAGGGCGAGATCGTTCCGCTGGCTTGCGAGTCCTTCGAGGCCAACGACGACGCCACCGAGTTCACCTTCAAGATCAAGAAGGCCAAGTTCCACAACGGTGACGACGTTACCTCCAAGTCCTTCAAGCTCGCTTGGGAGCGTCTGGTCAGCACTAAGTCGGCTATCGCTAAGGAGTATGGTCCTTCCGAGGTCTCCTATCACCTTTCCATGGTCGAGGGCTATGACGATCTGCTTGCCGGTAACACTACCGAGCTCAGCGGTGTTACTTGCCCCGATGATAAGACCCTCGTCGTCAAGCTGTCTTCCGCTTACGCCGACTTCCCCTTCGTCGCCTCTCACCCGGCTCTGTCCCCGGTTCCCGAGTGCGCCGAGTCCGATGTCAAGAGCTTCTACCTTGCCCCGATCGGTAACGGCCCGTTCATGATGGACGGCAAGTGGGAGGATGGTCAGGAGATCAACCTCAAGAAGTTTGACGATTACTATGGCGACAAGGCCAAGATCGATGGCATCCACTTCCAGGTCATCAAGGACGTGGAGACCGCCTACAAGGAGTTCCAGGCCGGTAACCTTGACATCTGCGACGTTCCCGTTGCTCAGATCGACGCTGCCAAGAAGGATCGCGGCGTGTCCAAGGACGGCTACACCATGGGCGACGGCGAGCGCATGCTGCTCGGCGCCGAGCCTTCCACCTACTACCTGACCTGCAACACCACGGCCGAGCCGTTCAACAACGCCGACCTGCGCAGGGGTATCTCCCTGGCCATTAACCGTGAGGCCATCTGCAAGACCATCTTCAAGGGTACCCGTACCCCCGCCGACGGCATTGTTCCTCCGGGCATCGATGGCTACAAGGAGGGCGCATGGGAGTTCTGCGCCTACGACGTCGACAAGGCTAACGAGTACCTCGACAAGGTTGCTCCCGCTGGCGCTAACGGCGATCGTGGCATTAACGTGACCCTTTCCTACAACCAGGACGGTGGCCACAAGGAGATCATGGAGTCCATCATCGGCGACCTCGCCAAGGTCGGCGTTACCGCCATCTCCGATACTCCTGAGTGGTCTGCGCTGCTCGAGCAGTACCAGAACTTCAACTATCAGTTCGGTCGTCTGGGCTGGATTGCCGACTACCCGATCATGGACAACTTCCTGTATCCGCTGTTCCACTCCGACTCCCTCGGTGGCGACAACCGCTCTGGTTACAACAACCCCGAGTTCGACGCCAAGGTCGATGAGGCTCGCACTACGGTTGACGACAAAGAGCGCGTCGCTAAGATGCAGGAGGCCGACGCAATGGTCGCTGCCGACTGCCCGGTCATCCCGGTGATGTTCTACACGCACACCATCGCTGGCTCCGATCGCATCAAGCACCTCTATGTCGATCCGCAGAAGCACGCCGAGCTGGGTACCGCCGAGCTCGCCTAAGAGTTTGCAGCTTCCGTGAGGGTCAAGTATTTACGTAGACCTCATGGGAAACATACAGTTCTCCCTAACCTGGGGTAAACTGGCTGATGGTAATTTTGGGATGCCGGTCTGGCGATCGGCATCCCATTTAGGTTAATCCCTAGATAGGGGAGTGGTATGGGTAAGTACATCGTTAAACGTGTGCTTCAGTTCATCCCGGTATTTTTGGGCGTTACGTTGATTCTGTTCGCCCTCCAGAACATCGTGCCGGGAGACCCGATCAAGCTGATCGGTGGAGACAAGGCTCTGTCCCCCGAGGTGGAGCTTCAACTTCGCGTGCGCTATCACCTGGTCCAGGCGGACGAGGACGGCAACGCGATCCTTGACGAGAACGGCGATCCCGTTCCAACGTCGCTTGTGGACCAATACTTGAATTACATGAATGGTCTGCTTCATGGCGATCTGGGCAATTCGTATCAGCGCAAGCTGCCGGTTTCGGAAATCTTTGCTCAGAAGTATCCGTATACGGTTAAACTCGCCGCGTGCGCCATCGTGCTCGAGGCAATCATGGGTATCGGTGCGGGTATCATTTCGGCAGTAAAGCGTTACTCCTTCTGGGATATTTTGGTAACGCTGACCACGTCGATCCTCGTTGCCGTTCCTGCCTTCTGGCTCGGTATGCTGCTGCAGCTGTTCTTTGGCGTCATCCTTAAGGATGCCACGGGTGGTGCATTCTCCATGCCGATCTCGGGTGCCGGCGGTGCCAGCTCTCAGTATCAGGATTGGATGCACTATGTGCTTCCGACCATTACGCTGGCTTCGGTTTCGACCGCCTATGCTGCCCGCATCATGCGCTCGCAGCTGCTCGACGTCATGAACCAGGATTACATCCGCACGGCAAAGGCTAAGGGTCTCTCCAATCGCGCGATCATCATCAAGCATGCGCTTAAGAATGCACTCATCCCCGTCGTTACCTATATTGGTGTCGACTTCGGTGGCATGCTTTCGGGCGCCATCCTGACCGAGACGGTCTTTAACTGGCCCGGTATCGGCTCTGAGGTCTACCGCGCCATCAGTATGCGTGACTGGCCCATCGTTATGGGCGGCGTTACGCTCATCGTTGTCGTCGTTATGGTGATCAACCTGCTCGTCGACATTAGCTATGCATTCCTCGACCCGCGCATCCGCCTTGGCGGTCCGTCGGATAAGGCCTAAGGGAGGTACGTCTCATGCAAGAAACTGATTCTCAGTCTCAGGAGCAGGCTACCGCCACCAAGGCCGCATCTGCTCCCGCCAAGTCCCGCACGCTGTGGGGCGACGCTTTTAAGCGTCTTCGTAAGAACAAGCTCGCCGTTATCGGTGTCTGCTGGATCATCATCGTCGTTGTGGTTGCCCTGACCGCAGATCTGTGGGCTAAGCCCTGGCTCGGTTCGCCGACGGCTTCCGACTCGACCACCATGGCCGAGACGTCGCTGCTGGCTCCGTGTGCCGAGCATCCGTTTGGTACCGACGCCCTTGGCCGTGACATTCTCGTCCGTGTTATCTACGGTGCACGCGTTTCGCTTTCCGTCGGCATTATGGCCACCGCGATCTCCACGGTGATCGGTTTGGTCATGGGTGCTCTAGCCGGTTTCTACGGTGGTATCTGGGATACGATCATCATGCGCTGCGCGGATATCTTCCTGGCATTCCCGTACGTGCTGTTCGTTGTCGCCATGATCGCCGTTATCGGCCGTGGTCTTCAGAACGTCTTTATCGCCATCGGCATTCTTGGCTGGCCTTCGATTGCGCGCGTCTTCCGATCTGCAATCCTGACGGTCAAGGAAAACGACTATGTTGATGCTGCGCGCGCGATGGGTGCATCTGATGCTCGTATCGTTGTACGTCACATCTTCCCGAACTCCGTCGCCTCCATCGTGGTCTACGCGACCATGAACATTGGTGGCGCCATTCTGACCGAGTCCGCTCTGTCCTTCCTCGGCATGGGCGTTATTCCGCCTACGCCTTCGTGGGGCTCCATGATTCAGGACGGTCAGCAGTATCTTCTGACCGCTCCCTGGATGATGATCATGCCCGGTCTGGCAATTCT
>DBFZQW010000038.1:0-9485 GCA_048521445.1 Collinsella sp.
GATTGTAGGAAGGGCGGAGGTGCCCAACGAGGCGACGAGGCGTGCCATGGTGATCGCCGAGGCTCATGAGTTGGGGATTTTGCCGGACGATAGCCCGTCATTCAACAACGCTGATGAGCTTATGTCATTCCTCGATGAGGAATAGCGATGTTCGAGATTAAAGTCGAGGCTCAATTTAGGGCGGACTACAAACGAACGATGCGCATGCATCCGCAGCTAAAGAGTGAGTTTAAGGCGGCAGTCGCAGAGCTTGCAGCTCACGGCTCGCTTCCCGCGGAATATGGCGCCCATGAGCTTTCAAACCCGGGCGGAAACTACAACGGCCACATCGATTTCCACCTATCCGATGGCTTGGTCGACGTGGTCGTTCTCTACTTACCGCATAAGACTAATCCTGTGATCCGGCTGGTCAGAATGGGCTCGCATGAGGAGCTGTTCCAGGGCTCGCAGGGCTGATTGCCGATTTCTAAGTTGCGGTGGAATAGGGATTGATTGACGGCTAATAAGTCAAAAACAGTCCCTATTTCACCGCAACTGCTGGGGGTACCCCGTTCGTCGCCGCGGCCTCCGGTTCCACTTTTCGCTGAATTTCGCTCAAAAGCTCGGCTGCGACTTCGCTGCTTTTGAAACGAATGCTGCAGTCTTCTTTCTTTGGGAAAGCCAGCAACGGAATAGCTCCGTACCAGACAGTTTCCTCGTCAATCACTGATGCGCACAGGCGTCCTTCGGCTTTGATGAGATAGTTGACGTTCATCTCGGCAAAAATCGCTTTCACGTCATCGCGTGGAGTTGAAGCAATAGAAATCTCAAGGGCAATTCCACGGGTAGCGGCATCCGCGAGTGCAGCGGCGAGCTTTTCAAGGCATGCGGCGGACGCGTAGGGTGCGGCAATAAAAATGCTTTTCGATGCGTTCTCGATGTCATTCACTAAAGCCTCCACGGCTCTTGCCGACCTAACGAGGATGTTTCGATCGTCCTGTCTGTTGTCGTTTGCCGCAAAGACTTCATACCCCAGCTTGGCGTAGGTCTTGAGCCTCTTTTGGTACATGCGCGCGAACATGGGTATCGACAGGTCAACATAGTCGAATATCTCAACCCGCTGTTTGCCCTCGTGGCTTCTGTGTAGCCTACCTGCCTGCTGCGTTATGCTGCCGTCCCAAGATATTGGAGTGGCAATGAGCAAAGTGTCAAGGTAAGACAGGTCGAAGCCCTCGCCCAGAAGACTTTCAGTTGCGACGATGATTCGATGATCATGCTCAAAGCTGGGAAGACTCTTCAGTATTGCTTTTCTTTCTTTGGCGTCGATTTCTCCGGTTAAGAGTATGGGTTCGTGTCCACGGCTTTGAAGTAGCCTGCATAGCTCTTCGGCATGCTTTTTTCTTTTAGATAGCACAAGCGGATGCCGGCCGTTTGATGCGGCCTCGAGGGCGTCCTCGATAATTGCTTCGTTTCTCGCGGCGTGTACACACAGGAGATCGAGAATTTGGTTAAAGGATGCTCCTGGTCCGTAGGTGGGTAATCGAATTCCGGTGAAACGCGGTCTAACAATGCGCTGAATCCCCTGTTGGATTGCTTGCGTTTTTGGATCGACGACATAGCGAACCGGGCCGCAGAGCATCGAGAGTGCCCGCGTGAGTCCGTCCGAACGCTCGGGCGTTGCGGAAAGGCCATATACATATTTGGCAGGAGCGGACTTGAGGAGAAGCTCAAGCTGTGGCGCGGCCGCATGGTGGCATTCGTCACAGATGATGAGACTGTAATCGCGAACGAACTCCTTGGCTAATGACTCGCCGGTTTGGGGATCCTTGCCGGATAGCGACTGGAATGAAGCAATGTCGATGAGACGGCTTATGGCGGTCTTGCCTCCTCCGATTTGCCCAATGAGCGGAGGCTGTCTTTTGCTGATTCGTCCCTTTGGGGTTCGGACGGGCTCTCTGTTGTCCGTGATGTCGAGAAATCGTTCGAGTTGGGATTTCCATTGGGCAATGAGCGCAGTTTTAGGAACGATGACGAGCGTTGGAAGACCAATGGCAGCAATAAGATAAGCTCCGATGACGGTTTTGCCGAACCCCGTCGGTGCGGACATGATCCCGTCTTCATAGCTGAGCATCTGTTCAGCGACAATTTGCTGTTCAGGGCGAAGAGTCCCTTTAAATGCCATCGCAATTGGATGGCTCGACTTGCGTTTGTCTGAATAGTGGGCAGAAACGCCGGCTTCTTGAAGCAGCCGCTCAAGTTGAACCTTGCAGCCTCTGGGAATCGCGACGTAGCCATCTCTAAGTTCGCTGAGGTCTATGAACCGCGGTTTGCCGAATACCGATTGATGCATAGATTGTGCGCGGAAGAATTCTGGGTTGGCAAATGTTGCAAGCCTGCGGACTTCCATTTGAGCTGCGGGACTCAGAGATTTTTCGGGGATATAGAGCATATCGGTCTGCGTGACGGACAGCGATGACGGGAAGTCCCGCGGTGTGAGCGGAAGCCGCTTTCGCAGTCTCTGGGAATGTGGCACACCGGTGTTTGCCGCCGCAACAGCTGCTATTCCATGTGACCTATTTTCGATGCTCTCGATCAGATTTTGCACCGTCACGCGCGGGATTAACTGGATTTGCGAAAGGTAAAGCCATTGATCGGGAAAGGGCTCAAATTGCTCGTCAACAAATACGCTGTTCCCTTTTCGCTGCGCTTTTCCTTGAAAAGGCAGCGCTATGAGATTTCCAAAGCCGCCCTCAGGAATGGTGGACTGCGCGGGCAGCATTCGGTCAAATGCTTTGAAGGTGATTGTCTTGTTCAGTATCGCCGCTTCGGTGATAAGGCTGCTTCCAAAATCTCGTGCGGTCTTTGCGCTGACGAGCTCTAGGAAGAAAAACCAGACATGTGCGCCGTCGCCCGATCTCGATCGCTCAACTGCGACATCGATTCCGTGGCTTTTTGCGACATGTCGAATGGCTTTCGTCGCTTCTTTCCAATCGGCTCCGTCAAAATCGATGACCAGGACTTTCGTGTTACTGTCTTTATCGAGCACATATTGGCCTATAACGTCTCGAAGCCTATCGTCATTGCCTCTGAAATGGGCGATGATCGCGGCATCGCTCAACTCGGGGAAGACGCGGCTGCTGCATTCCGTGCATTTGACTCTCTGGTGGCTTGCTTTGGGGCAAATGCCTGACTTCCACTCATTTGCGCAGGCGGGCGTATAGCCAATTCCTCCGTCTTTTCTGCGGTACCCATGAGCGTAGACATCTTTGCGACCAGTAAAGAGATTGCGGAAGAGCTCGAGTTTGTCGCGCGCTGGGCTTGCGCTGGTGACGATATCTTCGATCTGCGCCCGTCTATCGAAAGAATCGCCAGCTTTCTCCCATTCTTCCAGCGTTGTATAACGGATGTCTGGACCGCTGCTGCAGATAACGATTTGCTTGCGCGGATCCGAAGCGTGGACGACCGTTTTATTGAATTTGAATAGGGCGCTCCCGAAAAGGGCGTATTGATGCGTGCCGTTGCTCATTTGAAAGCCATTCTTATCAGCGTTCATTGGGATGAGGGTACGTCATTTCAGCTTTATGAGATACGCGACTTCGATTTTGGTTCGGTAATAGTGGGGTACCGATCCGTGAGTGGCAATCAGCCGGTGCCAAAACGTGCGGCGGCTGTTGTTAAAGGTTTTTGACGGCTATGGGGCGGGTTGGCGGCGTGGGGAGGGGTTTTCGAATGACCCCGTGGTCAAATAACGTCAAATGTGAGTACTGCTGTTAATGTAGTCTCATAACATTTGGCAAGAATAGAATACCAATTCGACATTATTCTATATATCTAACCCACCAAACACGGCATTTTGAGCCTTGGCAAGGCGTGAAATTAATCGAAACGATCGATTCCGGCGAGATTTTGCTGCTACTAATTTGGTGGCAGTACTCATATTTGCCATTTTTGTCCAGTGGGTACCGCGAGGGGGTCTGTTCGACTGGCCCAACGGCCCGGTGATGAGCGCCGGTATGATCAGCCCGCTCGATCCGGATCTGGTACACATTACTGACGACCTCAACGAGGCCGTCGACATCGCCCTGAGCGGGCTGATGTAGAGTAGCTAAAATGGGACGGGGCTAAAAAGACTGGTCTGAAACGTTTGATACCAGTCTTTTTAGCCCCGTCCCAAACGAACTGCTTCTAAGTTGCGGTGGAATAGGGATTGATTGGCGGCTAATAAGCCAAAAACAGTCCCTATTTCACCGCAAGTGGTAAAGGTGCCCCTAGTGGATGGGCTGGTAGCGGGGGCAGTAGCTGATGGCGATGGCGTCGACGCCTACATGGGTGGCGATGGTGCAGCCGATGGGGCCGGTGCCGGCGTCTACGTAGTCCTGGCCTGCGAGTGCCTCGTCGACAAGCTCCTGCTCCTCGGCGGCACCGGTCGTGAGCACGCGCACGCTGGAGCCCGGATGCTCGGCCAAAAACGCGAGGCAGTCTGCCATGGTGTTGGCGACGATGCGCTTGGCGCCGCGGCCCTTCTTGATGGCCTTGATCTCGCCCGACTGCCACTCCGGCGAAACGGCCAGGCGAATATTGAGCATCTGCGTGAGCTGGCCGGCGAGCTTGGGCGCGCGGCCGTTCTTGACGAGGTTCTCGAGCGTGCGGGGAATCAGCAGCAGGTGCGCGTCGGGCAGGGTCGCGCGGATCTGTGCCTCGGTCTCGTCCAGGCTGCGACCGTCCTCGCGCATGGCCAGCGCGTACTCCACCAGCAAGCCCTCGGCGCCCGAGCCGGTGCGCGAATCGATGCAGCGCACGTCGAGCTCGTGGGTCTCGGCCACCAAGCATGCGTTGGAATAGCAGGCAGACCACTCGCTGCACAGCGAGATGAAGATGGCGCTATCGTGGCCATCGGCGCGCACACGGTCAAAGAGCGCCTTGAATTCGCCGGCGCTCGGCTGCGAGGTGTGCGGCAGCTGCTCGGAGCCAGCCATGCGGGCGACGTATTCCTCGGCGGTAATCTGTACCTGGTCGAGCAGGTCCTCACCCTCGATAATCACATGCAGCGGAATCACGTAAATGCCGAGCTCTTGGGCGCGGGCAGGGGAGATGTCCGACGTGGAGTCGGTTATGATGGCAAAAGACATAATTGCACCTTTCGTTGGGGCGCTTGCGCGCCGCCTTCTGAGAGCAAAGTGCGACAAGTATAGTAGAGTCGTTCCACATTACTAGGTTCAATTGTTGAATAGTCAACAGTTTGAAGTGTCGGTGTGGAAATCGTCAACTGGGGAAGAGGAATGCCGATGGAGGCGTTGGAGATAGGCAAACGGCCGGTTGTGCTGTTCGATTTTGATGGCACGGTGGCCGATACGGGTCGGGCGGTGATGACCTCGACGCGTAAGACGCTGGCTGCGCGCGGGTTTTCGGAGGCGCAGATGGGTGACTTGCGCCGTATGATCGGGCCCCCGCTATGGAAGAGCTTCCACGACTTTTACGGCTTCTCGCGCGAGGAGTCGCTGGTGGTGGCCGATGAGTACCGCGCCTTTTTTGACGAGCTGGGTCCGGAAGAGTACCCCGTGTTCGATGGGATCCCCGAGCTGCTCGACGGGCTGGCCGCCCAGGGCAAGCGTGTGGCCGTGGCGACGTCGCGCATGGAGGCAAAGTGCATCGACATGGTGCATGAGCTGGGGCTTTCTCAGTTTGAGGCCGTGGTCGGCATGAATCCGCCTCAGGGACGCGAGACCAAGGCGGATTCGGTCCGCGATGCGCTGGCGGCGCTCGGCGCGACTGCTGACGAGGCCGTGATGATCGGCGACCGCTTTAACGACGTGGAGGGCGCGCACGCGATGGGCGTGCCGTGTATTGGCATCTATTCGGGCGCGGCGGCGCCGGGCGAGCACGAGGCAGCGGGCGCCGATGCGGTGGTGCATTCGGTGGCCGAGCTTGCTAAACTTTTCGCTATCTAATGACGTAATGTGAGGGGCGGGCGTACCCGTCGCTCATTGGTAAGGAGGTCGTCCATGAATCAGGTGGAGCAGAGCGTCGCTGAGTATGTCGACGAGGTCTGGGAGGATGTCGTCGCTGATATCGAGCAGCTGGTGAGTTATCCTTCCGTGGCAGTTTCTGCCGATGCGGAGCCCGGCGCGCCGTTTGGCCGCCCGGTCCGTGACGCGCTCGATTGCGCGCTCGGCATCGCGCAGAAGCTCGGCTATCAGACGAGCGACGACGAGGGCTATGTGGGAATCGCCGATATCCCGGGCCGCGGCGACAAGCAGCTCGCGACTATCTGCCACGTGGACGTGGTTCCCGCCGGCCCCGGCTGGAACACCGACCCGTTTGCGATGGAGCGTCGCGAGGGCTGGCTGCTCGGCCGTGGCGTGATCGACGACAAGGGTCCGGCGGTGCTGTCGCTCTACGCCGGCGCTTATCTGCTCAAGCACGGCATTACCCCGCGCTATGCTTTCCGCGCGCTGCTGGGCTGCGATGAGGAAGTGGGCATGTCCGACGTCCACCATTATCTGGAGAACCACGCAGACCCCGACTTTTTGTTTACGCCCGATGCCGAGTTCCCGGTCTGCAATGCCGAGAAGGGCCAGTTTGGGGCGACGTTCGTGAGCTCCAAGATCGACGGCGGGCGCATCGTGTCGTGGAGCGGCGCCGAGGCGAGCAATGCCATTCCGTCGCAGTCCATCTGCGAGCTCGCGATTGCCGCCGATGAGCTGCCGGCGCCGGTCGAGAACGCCGACCGCTTGGAGATTACGGCGCTCGAGAACGGCCATGCCCAGATTTTTGCGCACGGTATCGGTGGCCATGCTTCGATGCCCGAGGGGACGATCAACGCCGTCGGCCTAATAGTGACGTACCTGCGCGAGGCCGAGGACGCGTTTGGCACGCGCGACGAGCGCTTGCTGACGCCTGCAGAGCACGAGTTCGTCAAGTTTTTGGCCTTTGTGCATGCGGACGCCTATGGCCGCGGCCTGGGTATCGACGCGACGAGCCCCGCGTTTGGCCCGCTTACCTGCAACGCTGGCGTCATCCGCGTGGCGGATGGCCATATTGAGCAGGTCATCGACGTGCGCTTCCCCGATAGCACCAGCGCCGATACAATCCGCGAGCAGCTCGAGCCGCTCGTGGGGCGCTTTGACGTGACGTGTCGCGTGGGTCATGCAAAGGTGCCGTTCTCGGTCTCTGCCGACGATCCTGCCGTGAAGGCGCTTATCGATACCTATAACGAGTTTACGGGCAAGCACGCCGAGCCCTTTGCCATGGGCGGTGGCACCTACGCGCGCAACTTCGCGCGCGCCGTGTCGTTTGGTCCTGAGGAGACCGGTCTGGAGCTGCCCGCGTGGGGCGGCCAGATGCACGGCCCCAACGAGTGCGCCAATGAGGAACAGCTCAAGCAAGCGCTCAAGATTTACATCGTGGCAATCCTGCGCTTGAATGAATTAGAGCTTTAAGGTTTCGCGGTTTCCCAATCTAAGTTGCGGTGGAATAGTTCCTAGAATGGGCCATTTGATGGCCAAGCAGGCACTATTTCACCGCAACTTTGTTTTTATTGGTGTAAAAGGTGCGCCATGTTCGGCGCTGGATTGTTATCCGTTTGTAAAGGCTGGGCAGAGCTTGCGGTAAGGGTCTATCAAATGACCGTAAGAAACCGCAGTTGGCGCGGGCGCTGCCCGATCGAGGCCGTATCTTTCCAAACAGCAAAGCGGGCAGGGTGCCCGCGATTCGCATGTATGAAAGGAAGATCATGCTCGATCAGGCTTATTCTCGTCGTCAGTTCCTCGGCCTCGCTGGTGGTCTTGCCAGCATCGTCGGTCTCGGTCTCGTTGGGTGCGGCGGCTCCGGCGCATCCGACGCCGCCGACAAGGGTAGCGCCGCTGCTACTGCCGAGTCCGTCTCCGGCGAGGTGACCTACGACGGCGCCTCTTCGTTCCAGGCTCTCGTCGAGGCCGCTGCCGAGAAGTTCATGGACGCCAACCCCGATGTCTCCGTTTCCGGCTCGGGTAACGGTTCGGGCAAGGGCCTGACCGCTGTCGCCGCCGGCACCGTCACCATCGGCAACTCCGACGTCTTCGCCGAGACCAAGCTTGAGGCCGATCAGGTCAAGAACCTCGTCGACCACGAGGTCGCCGTCGTGGGCATGGGCCCCGTCGTCTCCAAGAACGTCAAGGTCGACGACCTGTCCCTCGAGCAGCTCAAGGGTATCTTCTCCGGTCAGATTACCAACTGGAAGGAGGTCGGCGGCGGCGACGCCACCATCGTCGTTCTCAACCGCAAGGCCGGCTCCGGCACCCGCGCCACCTTCGAGGCCGCCGTCTTTGGCGACGAGGCCGTCGACTTTAAGGGCGATGCCGAGCTCGACAAGTCCGGCGACGTCCAGACTCAGATGGGCAGTACCGACAACGCCATCTCCTACCTCGACTTCTCGCACTTCGATGACTCCAAGTTCAACGCCGTCAAGGTCGAGGGCGTCGAGCCCAAGAGCAAGAACGTCACCGACGACTCCTTCAAGATCTGGGCGACCGAGCACATGTACTGCGCAAAGGACGCAGACGAGGCTACCAAGGCCTTCCTGGAGTTCATGCTCTCCGACGACGTCCAGGGCAAGCTCGTCGAGGAGCAGGGCTTTATCCCCGTCTCTGCCATGAAGGTCGTCAAGGACGCCAGCGGCAAGGTCTCTGCTAAATAAGTAATCGCCCCCGGAAAGGTTTGCAATGGCAAAACAGCTGCCAAAGCGCGACCTTGAGAACGTGGGCCTGGGCGTCACGGGTGCGTGCGTAGCGCTCGTGACGCTTGTCGTTGCCGCACTCATCTTTATGGTCGCCCAAAAGGGCCTCTCGGCTTTCGTTAAGGACGGCGTTTCGGTTGTCGAGTTCTTCACCGGCACCAAGTGGGACCTGGCCAACACAGCCGAAAACGGCCTGCCCTATACCGGCGCCCTGCCCCTGATCGTCACCTCGTTTGCGGTCATGGTGCTCTCCACGCTTATCGCGCTGCCCATCGCTATCGGCTCTGCCATCTTTGCAGTCGAGATCCAGCCTAAGTTTGGTTCCAAGGTCTTTCAGCCGCTTATTGAGCTTTTGACTGGCATTCCTTCGGTCGTCTTTGGTCTGATCGGTTTTCACGTGGTCGTCGGCCTTATGAAGAGCGTTTTCCACGCAAGCACGGGCTTGGGCATCTTGCCCGGCGCCATCGTGCTGGCCGTCATGATCCTGCCGACGATGACCACGCTTTCGGTCGAGGGCCTGCGCGCCGTGCCCGACAGCTACCGCCGGGGCTCGCTCGCGCTGGGCTACACCCGCTGGCAGACCATCTGGCACGTGGTGCTCAAGTCCGCCATGCCGTCGCTCATGACTGCGGTCATCCTTGGCATGACGCGTGCCTTTGGCGAGACGCTCGCCGTGCGCATGGTTATCGGCGGCATCGAGGCCATGCCGACGTCGCTGCTGTCGCCGGCGTCCACCATCACCACCACGCTCACCACGTCCATGGCGGTCTATGCCGAGGGCTCGGCCCAGGAC
>DBFZQW010000039.1:0-6886 GCA_048521445.1 Collinsella sp.
TCCAACGTCAATCTCGTTTGCCCCGAGTGCGGTAAGGTTACCCGCGTCGGTCACGAGAAGGACGGCAAGAACAAGCTGCGCGTCTGCAAGAAGTGCGGCCACAAGTTCTAAGCTGCCCGCAACATCAAGTTGCTAGCAAAGGCCCGGATGCCACGGCACCCGGGCCTTTTTCTATCCCTACTCATTGGGGACAGACTTAAATGAGTGGAAGTCGCTTGGCATTCATTGGGGACCATTTATTGGGGACAGACTTAAATGACCGGTCGTTGGGGGGGGCAGACTCTATGTGCCGGCAGTTTGGGACGGTCCTTTGATGTCTGGTGCCCCCAGAGGGGTGGAGTATCACTGCCTACTCTCTCTTTTATGGCTTTGTTGTTTCGCTTCTTTATGTTTCGCAAGGATCGTTGCATGCGCATTATCGCGTATATCATTGCGCGATAATGCGTGTTAGCGCGCAAACATGTGCAAACTATGGCTAAATAATGACCATTAGGCAATTAAACACGCAAATACGAGCAAATGCGCGCGCATTTGTGCGAATATAAGGCTGTTGGGAATGAAGAACTTCCGATGACTCAGGAGGCACATGATGGCAGATTCCAAACAGGCTCCACTCGATTCCGCGGCAGCCGCAAAGGCAGCGTTCGCTTCGGTCCAGGGCAAGCCATTTCCCGATGATATCTTTACGGCTCCCGAGCTTCGTTGGGCTGTGATCGGGTGCGGCGTTATCGCCAACCAGATGGCCCAGTCTCTCGCTCTTGCCGGCCGCAAGCTTGCGGGCGTCGCCAACCGCACGCTGTCCAAGGCTCAGACTTTTGCTGAGCAATATGGCATTGAGAAGGTCTATGACACGGTCGAGGACCTCTATGCCGATCCGAACATTGATGCAGTCTATATCACCACGCCGCACAACACTCATATCACCTACCTGCGCGCCGCTCTGGCAGCTGGCAAGCACGTGCTTTGCGAGAAGGCCATTACCCTCAACTCCGCCGAGCTCGACGAAGCGCGTGCCATTGCCGACGAGCACAACGTGGTTCTCATGGACGCCACCACGGTGCTTCACATGCCCTTGTATCAGGAGCTGCGCCGTCGCATGGACGCGGGCGACTTTGGCCGCATGAACCTCGCTCAGCTCAACTTTGGCAGCTATAAGGAGTACGGCGACCTGACCAACCGCTTCTACAACCGTAGTCTTGCCGGCGGCGCCATGCTCGACATTGGCGTGTATGCCCTGTCCGTCATGCGCCTCTTTATGGCCAGCCAACCCGCTGAGGTCGTGTCTCTGGGCAATACCTGCGAGACTGGCGTTGACGTTGCGGGCGGCATCGTCTGCCGTAATGCCGAGCAGCAGCTGGGTGTTGTGAGTCTTACGCTTCACTCCAAGCAGCCCAAGCGCTCGGTCATCAGCTTTGACAAGTGCTATATCGAGGTCAACGAGTATCCGCGTGCCGATCACGCGACCATTGTGTGGACTGCGGACGGCCACCGCGAGGAGGTCCACGCCGGCACCGAGGCTTATGCCCTGTGCTACGAGATGGCCGACCTCGAGAAGGCGGTTGCCGGCGACGACTCCAAGCGCGAGCTGCTGGATTATGCTTATGATGTTATGGAGCTTATGACCAAGCTCCGCGCCGACTGGGGAGTCGTGTACCCCGAGGAGGAGTAAGCGATGCTTGCGGAAGATAGGCTCAACGCGATTGTGTCGATGGTGCAGCAGGCTGGCTCGGTTACTGTGCCAGAGCTTGCCGATACCCTGGGCGTGACGGCGTCTACCATTCGGCGCGACCTGCAGACGCTCGATCGAGCGCACCGCATCGCCAAGGTCCACGGCGGAGCGACGAGTCTTGAACGCGCGCACGTGACGCGCGACCTAACGCTCAATGAGCGCAGCGACCTCCATAACGACGACAAGGAGCGTATCTGCGCCCGTGCGGCGGCGCTTGTGGAGCCCGAGAGCTTTGTATACATCGACTCGGGTTCGACGACGCTCAGGCTCATCGAGCATCTTCCACACCTTGAAGATGTCACCTATGTGACCGATTCCGTGCTCCATGCTCAACGCCTTGCTTTGCGCGGCATGCGTACCGTGGTGCTGGGCGGCGAGCTCAAACCCGAGACCGAGGCGCTCGTTGGCCCCGATGCCTTGGCAACCTTAGACCGCTACAACTTCAACTGTGGCTTTTGGGGCTCTAACGGCATTGCCGCCGAGCAGGGCTTCACGGCGCCCGATATCGAGGAGGCACAAGTAAAGCGCATCTCGATGCGTCATACAGCCAAGCGCTTCGTAATCTCGGACGCCAGTAAATTTGGCATGGTGGCGCCCGTCAAGTTCGCGGACTTCCGCGACGCAACGATTATTACCGCAGGCGAGGTCCCTGCCAAGTACCAGACGATGGACAACGTCATCACGGTCTAGCGACGGGGCAAGGCCAAAACCACCACAAAGGTGCCTGTCCCCTTTGTGGTGGTTTAGGGCTCCCAGGGGCAAGGGGCTTCGATGTGGATGTGCTCGCCGGTAACGGGATGCGTAAAGGACACGCTGTGGGCGTGGAGCATCAATCCACAGGGGCGAGCAGTGCCGTACAGGTCGTCGCCGACCAGGGGGTGATGCTCGCTGGCCAGGTGGACGCGAATCTGATGCTTGCGGCCGGTGAGCAGCTCGACATCGATATACGAACGCGTGGGCAGACCTCGGCGGCTCTTAAGGCGCTTGAGCACCTTCACGCGCGTCTGCGACGGCTTGCCGCTGGCGCCGACGCGCATCTTGCGGCTGTCGTGGCGGTCGCGGGCGATGGGCTTGTCGATGAGCTTCTCGTTCCAGTCGATCTTGCCCTCGGCCAGCGCCAGATAGTGCTTTTCGAAGGCGTGGTCGTTCACCATCTGGTCAAAGGCGGGCTGCGTCTGCTTGTCGAGCGAGAACAGCACCACGCCGGTGGTGTTGCGGTCCAGGCGGTTGAGCGGCTGCATGTCGGTCGCGGCAAAGCCGTCGCCCATCGCCAGCAAAAGGTCGCTGGCGTAGTCGGAAAGTGTGCGCTCACCGGTGCCGTCGCCGTGGACGATCATGCCGGCGGGCTTATCGATGGCCATGAGCCAGGCGTCGCAGTAGAGGACTTGAGGTTCTTCGTTCACGTGTAAGCCTTTCGGTTAGCTAATTCCCACAAACATGCAGCCCGAGGTGGCGCCGCGCAGGCGGGCAGCGGGCTTGCGACCTGCCTGAGCTGCCTCAATGGCGCGGCGGACACGAGCAACGGCACGGCCAATCTCATCGGCTTCGAGCAGGGTTCCGTCAACCATAAGACGGCGCACGCCGGCATCGAGCAGCTGTGGAACCTGCGGCGTGAGGTCGATAGGGTAGGCATCGTACAGGCGTGAGCGGCCGTGGATGTCGGTACGCACGGGCATGACCTTGCCGTCGATATTCTTGAGCGACAGCTTGCGGACGCGCAGGCGGCAGCTGGCACAATCGTGGATACAACCGTTGGCCACCTGCAGGATGCAGTGCTCGCTCGTCATAACGCGCGGGCGGCCGAACACGGTGATGCCCAGGGCTGCGGGCGCGGAGGTGCCAAGCGAGATAATCTCGTCGAGCGTGATCTCGGGCGAAAGCCAAAACGCGCCGGCCCCGCGCTCGGCAAGTGCCTCCATGCAAGGCGTGTTGTGCACGGGCAGGCAGGATCGGATCTCGGCCGTGGCGCCGGTCTGCGCGGCAGTAGCAAGCTCGGAGATATTGCCGACGGCGACAATCGCTCCAGCCTGTATCCACGGGTCGACACGTACGTGGTCAACGGCGCGGCAGACCTCATCGAGCACGGGTACGATGCCCTGCTCAAACGCATCGGCGGGGGAGAGTTCGGCCGCATCGAGCGCGTCGGTGGTCATGTAGACGCGCGTTGCACCCTCGGCGCGAGCGGCCTCGGCAGCCTCGAGCGAGGTGACGGTGGCGCAGATCTGCGGCTCGTCGCGGTAATGCTCGGGCGCGGGGCGGGAATCACTGGTTACAATCGCCGGCAGCTCGAGCGTGCGGGCACGCTCGTCATACGGCGCCAGAATGGCCTCCTCGAGCGCCTTGCAAGCGGCGGCGCGCACCTTATGTACGGCGGAAAAGCCCATGCCACAGCCCTCATCGAGCGCCACATCAAAGCTCGCAGCCTCAAAGGGCGAGGAGCCCATGCGTCCGACGTGCTCCACCAGATCGGCCGCCTCGACGGCGCGAGTCTTGGCGGCCTCGACGGTAAAGCCGGTGGCGGTGGCGGTGAGCGCGGGGTCGTCGCAGCAGGTGAGCGTAACGGTAAATGGCTCGTCCAGACGTGCCGCAACGGACACATCTACGGCGCGGCGGCGCAGCACGTCGCGCTTGAGCGCGGCACCGGCGGCGTCAATAGCGCGCTGGCTTCGAATCACGCGCACGCGGCAGCCCTCGGGCATGCTGCGGGGCACGCGGCACTCGATGATGTCGCCGGCAGCCGCATCCTCGGCGGCGATGGTGGTCAGGAACTGGTCGAACTCATCGTCGTGACGAAGCTCCAGCAGGTCGCCCTTGCCCACGGGCTCAAACAGCTCAATGCGGGCGATGGCGGCGCGGCGACGACGGTCGTCGGGCTTGAGCCCGCGCACATCGCGGTTGGCCAGGCGGCTGCCGAGTACCGTGCCTACGATCTGGCCGCGGTTGTTGGAGCGCTCGTAGCTCATCATCTCGTCGCCCGAGGTGCCGTCCTGATAGGCGTGCGTAAAGTCGCGATTAAAGCAGCGCTTGAGCTGGCGCTGGCGGGCTGCATCCTCATCCTTGGAGGTCGAAACATCGGCCAGCATGTCATCAATCTGATGACGATACACGTCGACGATGGAGTACACGTAATCGGGTGATTTCATGCGGCCCTCGAGCTTGAGCGATGCGGCGCCGGCGTCATACAGACGGCGAACAAGCAGCGACGTGTTGGTGTCGCGCGGGCACAGCGCGCGCTCGCGACCGGCAGGGGAGAGCGAGCGGCCGTTCTCGTCAATTAGCTCGTAGGGTAGGCGACAGGGCTGAGCGCACATGCCGCGGTTGGCCGAGCGGCCTGCCATGGCAAAGCTCGACAGCAGGCACAGGCCCGAGTAGCAAAAGCAGATGGCGCCGTGGCTAAAGACCTCGAGGTCGACATCGGGCGCGGCGTCGTGGATGGCGGCGATCTCGTCGATGGAGAGCTCGCGCGAGAGAGTCACGCGGTCGGCGCCCTGTTCGCGGCACCAAAGCGTTCCGCGGTCGTCATGGATGTTCGCCTGGGTCGAGATATGGGTTTCGATGCCGGGCATGGTGCGCTTGACCTCAAAGAACAGACCCCAGTCCTGGATGATGAAGGCATCGGCGCCCAGCGTGGAGCAGCGGTGGATGAGTTGCAGCGCATCGCCCATCTCGGACTGCTTGATGACGATGTTGACCGTGACGTAGACGCGCGACCCGGCTAGATGCGCGGCGCGGCAGGCCTGCTCAAAGGCCTCGTCGGTAAAGTTGGTGGCCTTGCGGCGGGCGTTGAAGCTGCCCATGCCGCAATAGATGGCGTCTGCCCCCGCGGCGAGTGCGGCGGCAAAGGGCTCGGGCCCTCCGGCGGGCGCTAAAAGCTCGGGTCTGCGGTTGGTGGTTCGACTGGCGGTTGCGGTCATATCCTGCCTTTCAAAATGCTCAGATATTCAAAAGTATAGTGGCGCCGTTGCGGCAGGCGATGCCCGTGCTCCAAGCGGGATAAAGTCTTCAGCAGCTTGGACTGGCTGCTCCACATGAGAACCGTTCAGCGGTTTGGGGAGACCGTTGGGCGATAAAATATTCTCGCAAGCTGATAATATTCTTGCATCAAACAGAAACCTTGAGTACCATCCCAATCAAGCGCGGTGTTCAGACCGAACTGTGCCTCCCGGTGTGAACGCCGCGCTCACGCTTTCTCAACTGATCGTAAGGAGATAAACATGAGCAAGACCGTCGTGTCTTCCGATAACGCACCCGCAGCCATCGGCCCGTATTCCCCTGGTATCCAGACCGGCAACATGGTGTTCCTGTCCGGCCAGCTGGGCATCGACCCTGCAACCGGCAAGATGCCCGAGGGCGTCGAGGCCCAGGCCAAGCAGTCCCTCGCCAACGTCGAGGCCCTGCTGACCGCTGCCGGCGCCACCTTTGCCGATGTCGTCAAGACCACGGTCTACCTGGCCGACATTGCCGACTTCGCTGCCGTGAACGAGATCTACGCTTCCAAGTTCGAGGCCCCGTTCCCCGCGCGCAGCGCCTTCCAGGTTGCCGCCCTTCCGGCCGGCGGTCTGGTCGAGATCGAGGTCGTCGCCGCTCTCTAAGACGTTGGCGAAAACAAAACATGACATGCAAAAAGACCCTGCAGTGCGTGTGAACTGCAGGGTCTTTTGTCAAGCGATGCGACAAAAATGATCCGTTTCCCTCCGTCCCCAAGGGTTAACGTTTAGCCTTCCTTGCGGACTTTTTGCAGGTAGCGGTAGACGCTGGGCTCCGAGATGCCCAGCGCGGTGGCGGCGCAGGCCACGGCACCCTTGAGCATGAACACCCCGTTGCCGTTGAGGTGGCGAATGACGTCCACGCGGTCGCTTTGACCAAGCGATGCTACATCCAGCCCGCGCGCGCTCAGCAACTCGGCAATGCTGCGGTCGATGAGCTCCTGCGTAGACTCCGAAAGGCTTTCGACCTCGATAGACGCGGGCTCTGCCTGTCTAGGCGCCGCGTCGAAGCACGCCATGAGCTGCTGCGCCATGGCGTTGATGGAGCGCACGGTCGAGAGGTCGGTGTTGACGCAGAGCATGCCGACGATCTCGTCATTCTCGCGGATAAAGTACGTCGCTGACTCCAATGTCTTGCCACCGGCACCGCGGCCCTCATAGCCCGTAATAA
>DBFZQW010000040.1:0-4493 GCA_048521445.1 Collinsella sp.
TGAACGCGAGGTCTTTGACCCGGAGAGTCCGAGGTACTTGTTGGTAAGACCTTATTTAGGAGCGCGCAACCTTGCCGGACTTGAGGCAGGTGGAGCAAACGTTCATCTTGCGACGGTGACCATCGACGACGACGTAGACGCGCTGGATGTTGGGGCGGAACTTACGGTTGGTGACGCGGTGAGAGTGGCTGATGGAGCGACCGGCAACGGGGTGCTTACCGCAAACTTCGCAAACTTTGGACATAACTGACCCTCCTTGGGCGACAAACGAACATGTCGCGTTAACAAACAAGCCTGAACTATAGCACAGAAGCATGTCTCTGTGCGCAATCTACACAGAGATATTTCTCTTTTGGCGATAGTGCCCACGCCACGGCCCTGGACGTAGATCCGATTTGCGTGCAGCAGAGGGGATTATGCCAGCTCGCAACAAGGTTTTCAAGCGCGTCCCACAAATATATATAGGTTTATGGAGCTATTGGCTCCGTTTACGGATTGACTAGTATTTATGCTCGCATTTGAGCCCCAGGTTGGCTACACTATGCCTTGACCATTAAAGGGGTACGAGATACCCACATGGAATTACATAGCTGTCAATGAGCAGTACTTCCTGTGGGTGTCTGGTTCCGCTTTGAGCGGTCGGGCATCTATTTTTTTGACTGTGTCAGCAGTCAAGACATGTGAGGAAGGAGATCGATGGGCACGACTTCCCCCAAGGCGGTCATCATGGACGAGACCGCCGTCAACCGAGCGATGACCCGCATCGCGCACGAGATCCTCGAGCGCAACGAGGGCTGTGAAGACCTCGCTCTGGTCGGCATCGTCACGCGCGGCGACCTTCTGGCAAAGAAGCTCGCCGAGGAGATCAAGGAGATCGAGGGCGTCGACGTTCCGCTCGGCAGCCTGGACATCAGCTTCTACCGCGATGACTATGCGACCAATTTCGCTCCCGCGATCCACGCTACCAACATTCCCTTCAGCGTCGACGGCAAGCGCGTCGTGCTGGTGGACGACATTCTGTATACGGGCCGTACCATCCGCGCCGCTCTTGACGCCGTCATGGACCTGGGCCGTCCGAGCCGCATTGAGCTGGCAGTCCTCGTTGACCGCGGCCACCGAGAGCTCCCCATCTCGCCGGACTTTGTCGGCAAGAACGTTCCCTCGTCGCATGAGGAGAACGTGCACCTATATATGAAGGAAGTCGACGGCCACACCGCCGTCGAGATTAACGACGTCGCGCCGGGTTCCCACGTGGGCTCCGCGCCGCTGGGAGGTGAGTAGTACCGTGGCGTTCAACCATAAGCACCTGATCGACATTACCGAGTACTCCGAAGAGGATATCAAGCTCATCCTCGAGACCGCCAAGGCGTTCTCCGAGGTCAACGAGCGTGCCATCAAGAAGGTCCCCACGCTCAAGGGCAAGACCATCGTCAACATGTTCAACGAGCCCTCGACGCGCACCCGCAGCTCTTTCGAGCTCGCCGAGAAGCGTCTTTCGGCCGACAGCCTTAACTTTGGCGGCTCCTCGACCTCCACGGTCAAGGGCGAGAGCCTCGTCGACACCGTTGAGACCCTCAACGCTTATAAGATCGACTGCATTGTCGTGCGCGACAAGCACGCCGGCGCTCCCTACATCGTCACGCAGAACTCGCCCGCAAGCGTCATCTGCGCCGGTGACGGCAAGCACAACCATCCTACGCAGGCCCTGCTCGACCTGTACACCATCTGGGAGCACAAGGGTGACTTCCACGGTCTGAAGGTCGCCGTCGTCGGCGATATCGCCCACTCCCGCGTCTGCGGCTCGCTGATCCCCGCCCTTAAGATCATGGGCTGCGAGACCTACGCCGTCGCCCCCGGCACGCTGCTGCCGCCGGCGCCCGAGGTTCTGGGCTGCGACCACGTGACGAGCGACCTCGATTCCGTCCTGCCCGAGCTGGACGTCGTCTACATGCTGCGCGTGCAACAGGAGCGCCTCGAGGGTGCCCCGTTCCCGACCATTCGCGAGTACCACAAGCTCTTCGGCCTGACCAAGGACCGCGAGAAGCTCATGAAGCCCGATGCGATCATCTGCCACCCGGGCCCCATCAACCGCGGCGTCGAGTTCGATTCCTATATGGCCGACCACCCGCAACGCTCCGTCATCCTGGAGCAGGTCTACGCCGGTATCTGCGTGCGTATGGCTATCCTGTATCTGCTGCTTGGAGGTGCCGATAATGGCCTTGCTTCTTAAGAATGCCCACGTCGTCGACCCGTCCGTCGAGCTTGACGGTGTCGTTGACGTCCTGATTGACGGCGACAAGATCGCCGAGGTCGGCGAGAATCTCGCCGTCGAGGGAGCCGAGGTCCGCGACCTTTCCGGCAAGTACCTCGTCCCCGGCCTGGTGGATATGCACGTTCATCTTCGCGAGCCCGGCTACGAGGTCAAAGAGGACATCGAGAGCGGCACCCGCGCAGCTGCCAAGGGCGGCTTTACCGGCGTGTGCTCCATGCCCAACACCGATCCCGTCACCGATAACGGCACTGTCGTGGAGTTCGTCAAGTCCCGTGCTGCCGAGGTCGGTCACTGCCGCGTCTATCCGTCGGGCGCCATGACCCGCGGTCTTAAGGGCGAGGCCATGTCCGAGATGGGCGATATGGTCGCCCACGGCGCCGTCGCCTTCACCGATGACGGTCGCGGCGTGCAGGGCGCGGGCATGCTCCGTCGCTGCATGGACTACGGCAAGATGTTCGGCAAGGTCTTCATGAGCCACTGCCAGGACGAGGACCTGGTCGGCCACGGCCAGATCAACGAGGGCAAGGTCTCGACCCGTCTGGCCCTTGAGGGTTGGCCGGCTGCCGGCGAGGAGCTCCAGATCGCCCGCGACATCGAGATCGCCAAGCTGACCGGTGCCAAGCTGCACATCCAGCACATCTCCACCGCCCATGGTCTGGAGATCGTGCGTGCCGGTAAGGCCGCTGGCGTTCAGGTTACCTGCGAGGCCACCCCGCACCACATGTTCCTGACCGAGAACGACCTGGACGAGACCTACAACACCTCGCTCAAGGTCAATCCGCCGCTGCGTACCGAGGAAGATGCCGAGGCCATCCGTCAGGGCGTCATCGACGGCACCGTCGACGCTATCGTCACCGATCACGCTCCCCACACTCCGTGGGAGAAGGCCCGCGAGTTCGAGCTTGCGCCCTTTGGCATGATCGGCCTCGAGACCTCGCTGTCGCTCGTACTCACCGAGCTGGTCAACACGGGCAAGATGAGCGTGGGCCGCATGGTCGAGCTCATGGCCATCAAGCCGCGTGAGATTCTGGGCCTCGACCAGGTTCAGGTCAAGGCGGGCTCCGTTGCCGACCTGACCGTGTTCGACCCCTCTGCCACCTGGACGGTCGGCGAGGACGGTTACGAGTCGCGCGCCGAGAACTCCGGTTTTGCCGGCCGCACGCTTACCGGTCGTGCCACCGATGTGTTTGTCGGCGGTAAGCAGACGCTCGCCGACGGCTGCATCTGCTAGCATAGCCTTATCGCTTTTGTGCGCGGTGCCCTTGCGGTGCCGCGCTTTCTGTTCGTTTTGACCATGCAATCGCATGGGGGATTGGAGCGTCTATGCCCACACCTTCCACTGCACGCATGCACGACTTCGAGGTCGTCTCGAACCAGGAGATCGCCGACGGCATCTTCTCGCTCGTCATCTCGGCCCCCAAGCTTGCAAGTGCGCTCAAGCCCGGTCAGTTTGTGAACATCGCCGTGCCCGGCGATGCGTCCTCGCTGCTTCGCGTGCCCCTGAGCTTCTATCGCGCCGACGCCCAGGCCGGTACCGTCGAGCTGTGGTACGCCGTCGTGGGTGACGACACCCGTCGTCTGTCGCAGATGGTCCCCGGCTCCAAGTCCAACCTGTTGGGCCCTGGCGGCCGCGGCTGGCTTGTTCCCGAGGGCACCAGGAAGGCGCTGCTCGTGGCGGGCGGCATCGGCGTTCCGCCTGTGCTCTGCCTCGCCGGCAAGCTTGCCGAGCAGGGCGTGGATGTCGACGTGTGCCTGGGCTTTGGCACCGCTTCCAAGGCCGTGGGTGTCGATGAGTTCCGCGCGCTGGGCGCCACGGTTAACGTGTGCACCGACGATGGCACGCTGGGCACGCACGGTTTTTGCACCGACCCGGCAGCCGAGCTGCTCGGCGAGGGCGGCTACGACTACGTCGCCAGCTGCGGCCCCGCCGTCATGATGAAGAAGGTCGCCGCCGCTGCTGCCGAGGCCGGCGCGTACTGCGAGGTGTCGCTCGAGCGCATGATGAGCTGCGGCTTTGGCGCCTGCAACACCTGCAATGTCGAGACGGTCGACGGTATGAAGGGCGCCTGCATGTGCGGCCCCGTGTTCGATGCTTCCAAGGTGGTGGTCTTCTAGTGGGTACCGTGAACATGGCCGTCGATTTCGGCGGCGTCAAGATGCAGAACCCCATCAACACCGCAGCCGGTACCTTTGGCTACGGTTGGCAGTTCCAGAACTTCTT
>DBFZQW010000041.1:0-3056 GCA_048521445.1 Collinsella sp.
CACGTCACCGTGCACTCGACATACTGGGGATGGATACCCTGCTTCATGGTAGGACTCCTTATTGGTCAGGCGCTGGTTACCGATCAGCGCATAAGGCGTCTTGGTTTCCGACCAAGACAACAAACTCGGCTATGGTACCACAGCGCCGCGCGTCCCACAAAAGGTTCACGGTCTTTGTGCAACACGGCGTGGCCAACCGCAGCGGACACGCACCCTGTTGCCCCTTCTCCCATGTTGCAGACGTGTAACGCCGCAGTAAGCACACCCCTTTTGGCGCCAGACAGGTACAATGATGAACACTGTACCGTAGCGGAGCGCCCGCGCGCGCCGCAACCACGCGAAAGGGTTTCCCATGGCCGAGATCTCGTCCTCCCGTATCGTCATCACCGTCCTTGGCAAGAACCGCCCCGGCATCGTCGCCGGCGTCACCCGCGTTCTGGGCGAGGCCAACGTCGACATCCGCGACATCACGCAGTCCATTATCGAGGACATCTTCACCATGACCATGCTGGCCGACACCGCCGAGTCCAAGCTCGACTTCGCCGAGCTGCAGAAGGCGCTGGCCGAGGCCGGCGAGCTTTCGGGCGTCAACGTGTCCATCCAGCGCGAGGACGTCTTTAACTTTATGTACCGCCTGTAGCGAACAAGCCGCTCGGGGCAGCTTGACGTCATATCGTCCAAGCGCGCGGCCCCAAAGCGGACCGGAGAGGAGCGCGCATGGCCTACGACGCCAAGAAAATCTACTACCGCTTCGACGATCACCTGAGC
This sequence comes from Collinsella sp., assembly GCA_048521445.1. Taxonomy (GTDB): domain Bacteria; phylum Actinomycetota; class Coriobacteriia; order Coriobacteriales; family Coriobacteriaceae; genus Collinsella. The sequence goes on from DBFZQW010000041.1 coordinate 769, forward strand.
CGCCTGGTTCTGGATTACGAGGCGAGCCGTCAGATTTCGCCCGAAAGCGAAAACCTCTACCACGGCCTGCCGACCGCCCCGTACGACGAGGGCCTGTTCGTAGAGCATAACGTCAAGCGCGGCCTGCGCAATGCCGATGGCTCGGGCGTGGTCGCGGGCCTTACCCGCATCTCGGACGTGCACGGCTACAACAAGGTCGACGGCAAAGTCGTGCCCGACCAGGGCAAGCTTACGCTGCGCGGCTACAGCATCGAGGACCTGGTCAACAACGCCCAGGCCGAGAATCGCTATGGCTACGAAGAGGTCGCCTACCTGCTCATCACGGGCTCGCTGCCCAACAAAGAGGAGCTCGACGGTTTTTGCGGACGTCTGGGCGCTTTTAGGCACCTGAGCGATGAGTACGTCAAAGAGTTCCCCATGACCACGGTGTCGTCGAGCATCATGAATGTGCTTCAGCGCGCCGTGCTGCTGCTCTACGCCTTCGACGCCGAGCCCGACGCCATTACGCCCGAGCACGAAATCGACGTCGCCATCTCCATGCTCGCCCGTCTCCCCCGCATCGCCGCCTTCGCGCATATGGCCTCGGTCGCCAAGCGCCGCGGCTCCGAGGTTCATGTACCGCACCCCACACCCGGTCTCTCCACCGCCGAGACCATCCTGCAGGTGTTGCGCGGCGGCATGGCATTCACCCGCGACGAAGCCATGCTGCTCGACGTGATGCTCATGCTGCATGCCGAACACGGAGGCGGCAACAACTCCACGTTTGCCTGCCGCGTGCTGTCCTCCTCGGCCACCGACCCGTATTCCGCCTACGCCGCGGCTATCGGCTCACTCAAGGGCCCGCGCCACGGCGGCGCCAACGCCAAGGTCGTGTCCATGCACGAGGACATCCGTGCGCACGTCTCCAATTGGGAGGACGAGGACGAGGTCGCAGCCTACCTGGGCAAGATCCTCGACAAGCAGGCCTTCGACGGCACGGGTCTCATCTACGGTATGGGCCACGCCGTCTACACGCTGAGCGACCCGCGCGCCGAGGTCTGCCGCCGTTACGCGCGCACGCTTGCCGCCAAGAAGGACCTGGGCGAGGAGTTCGCGCTCATCGAGCGCATCGAGCGCCTGGCACCGCAGGTGATGCGCGACCACGGCATGACCAAGCCCATCTGTGCCAACATCGACCTGTACACGGGCTTTATCTACAAGATGCTCGGCGTACCCGAGACGCTTTTTACGCCGCTATTCGCCGTCGCCCGCATGGCCGGCTGGTCGGCACACCGCATGGAAGAGCTCTTCTGCGCGCACCGCATTATTCGCCCCGCGTATCGCCCGGTTATCGAGCCGCTGGAGTACAAGCCGCTCGCCGATCGCTAGGACGCGGACCGTTATAGAACCCGAGCGTGGCCAGGGCATCATCGCCCTCGGCCACGCTTTTTATGCCAGCAGAAAGGGCTGCATCAAATGATTGTGTTTTCCGATATGGATGGAACGCTGTTGACGAGCGATAAGCAGATGAGCGATGCCACCTGGGCGATGCTCGACGAGCTCGCTCGACGCGGGATTGAATTTGTGCCCTGCACGGGACGTCCGCTGTCGGGCATCTTTGAGCCCATCCTCGCCCATACCGCCGTGCACTATGCCGTTTGCGCCAATGGCGCCAGCGTCTGGCAGCTCGACGACGATGTGCCCACCGACGCCTCGCGCGCCACGTGCATCTTGAGCCGTCCGCTCGATTGCGGCATTGCCCATCGCATCCATCGCATCGCCGCCGGCCACGATGTGACCTTCGATATCTTCGCGGATGGGCAGTGCTTCCTCCCCCGCTCGCTCTACACGCGCCTGGACGAATTCTGCGGCGGCGACCCCCACATCGCGGCTTCGCTCAAGCGCACACGAACACCGATCGACATGGATATCGACAGCAAGATCGACGAGGTCGAGACGCTCGAGCGCATCGCCATGTACTGGCACAACCCGGCTGATCGCGACGCCATCGCGGCGGAACTCGACACGCTCGGAGGCATTGAAGTCACGCGTTCGTACGCCATGAATATCGAGGTCATGGGCGAGGGCGCCACCAAGGGAACGGCCCTCACGTGGCTCTGCGAGCACCTGGGCGAGCGTCTCGCCGACGCTTGGGCGTTCGGCGACAACATCAACGACATCCCCATGCTGCAGGCAGCGGGCCACGGCATGGCCATGATCAACGCCGAGCCCGAGGACCGCGAGGCCGCCGACGCCATCACCGAATACGACAACGACCACGACGGCGTCGCCCGCACCATCATGGCCGC
>DBFZQW010000042.1:0-4925 GCA_048521445.1 Collinsella sp.
GATACAGAATTACGCATATGTTGTTGTTCCTTATCTGCACGCGCAATGGGCACGGCATGCGGCCGCGCGGGCGTGCTTGGTAGTGCGCTAATACATACAAAAACAGGTGCGCACAGAGAGGACGTTGCTCAGCACGCTGGCGATCGCTTTGGCAGCCCTATCACGCGCCGTCCAGACGCAGCAGCTCTAAGCGATGGAGCAGATTCGCCGCCGGTTAGTATACCCGTGCTTCGCATGCCCCCACGTAAACCACAGATGACGAGGCGGACGGGGCGGGCCTGGCCGCTTGTCTCAATCTGTAACAGATGCAGGGCAAAACCGGGTCCAAATGTTACAGATCAAGACAGAGGGGGATTTCCGTCCAGTCCAAACCAAATCTCTCAGTCTTCCTGCAATTTCGAACATGTGGCCTATAATGTTGCTTTAGTTACGCTATATATTGCGCAGCCATTTAATACGTCGCCCACCGGGGGCCATTAATTCCTATCGCCATATTGGCTAGGAAGCAATCAAAGGAGGTATCCGTGGCAGCAGAGACGCCTTGCTCGGTCCTCTATAACGATATTCGCTCGTTCGGCGGTCTTAAACATCTCGAGATCGCCCGAATGCTCATCAATGGAAACTCTTATCTCGGCAGTACCCTGCTCGAGAAATGCTCTTCCAACCGCTCGTATCTCACCCGTTACATCGTCCATCGCAAGCCTGACCAGTGCGCGCCCTCCATCTACAGCGACTTTACCGTCACCACGCTCAACCTTTCCTCGGCAATCTGCAGCAAGCTCGGCGGCGGCGAGTCCGCCTATCGGGCAATCGCCGAGCACTATCGCGGTCCGGCCGCCAACGAAATGATGTCGGCTCTCGCCAGCTACAAGCTGGACAGCCGCCTATATGCAAATGCCCTCAATCGCATCGACAACTTTGACGGCAATGCCGTGCGCGAGAAAAGCACGCTTTACCTTATGCTCTTTGTGGCAACGGGGGCGCTCGCCGATCCCGTTCAGGGCGTGGCCACCGTCGAGCGCTTTTGCGACAGCAAGACGGGCGAGCACTTTGGCACCACCGAAACTACCGTCGGACGTGGCTTTATGAGCAGCCTGGAGCAGCCGCGCACCGTCGCCCCCAACCTCGGTCTGCTCAGAACCCATGCCGACAACTGCGCCGGCATGCAAATCCATCCCCTCACACGCGATCCGCGCGGCACCGTGATTGGTTCTTTGCCCAAAACCTCGCCCAGCATCACCGATGTGGGCGCCGACGCATCGCGCGAGCATCTTCGCATTTGGCTTGAGGGTGAGCACTGGTACGCCCAGGGCCTTGGGTCGACCAACGGCACAGTGCTCGAATCGGGCGCGGGTGACGGCGATATTGTGATTGAGCCGCCGCGCGACCAACGCGAGCCTGGCAAGATCTATCCCCCAGTGGAAATCGAAAACAGCGACAGGCTCCATCTGGGTCTCTACACGACATTCCTTGTCATTGTGGACTAGCGCGGACGGCGATCGGAAGACGGTCGCCGTCCGTCTTTCGTCTTCTACCTTCTGCGTCGTAAACGACAATGCTCAGCGGTATACGTGGGCAGTGCGGCTATCATGGTACTTTACCGATATCCGCACTGCTCGCGTATACGTGCGGCAACCCATGCCAGACAAAGGAACGCCATGGATACTACCGATAGCGCCTATGGCGACAAACTCATCCGTCTCGATACGTTCGATACCGCCGTGGCGGTCGACCCCAGCGCCGAGGACGACGCCAAACGTCGGTTTATGACGCTTATTCTCCAGACGGCCCACCGCAACAACGGCAACATCGGGCACGTGCTGCGCGCGACCAACACGAGCGGCGAGGTCTTTGCCGTCAAGCTGCTCAAGGACAACGCTATCCTTTCCGGCCAAGCCCCCGACCGCTCCGCCGAGCAATCGGCAGCGCACCTGGCCAGCACCGCCGCGCTGTTCGAGGAGTACCGTCATCTGTGTACCGTCTCGCACCTGCGCGGATTTCCGCGCGTCTATGGCTACGGATCGTGCGAGGATGACCCTCTCATCCTCATGGAGTGGGTCGAGGGCACCTCGCTCAAGCAGGCGCTGCCCCTGCTTCCGCACGACGCCTCGGGCGGGCTGACCACCCAGATGGTCGCCGCCGTCGGAAACGCCGTGCTTCGTGCGCTCTTGATGACCCAAGGCCTCGTGAATCCGGTCATCCATCGCGACCTGTCGCCTGCCAATATCATGTTCCGCACCACCAGCCGAACGCTCGAGCAGCAGATTGCTGATTGTTCCTTTGACCCCTGCCTCATCGACATGGGCTCCGCGACCATGGCTCTCGGCGACGACACGATCACCCGGCGCGCCGACATCTGGCGTTTTGCCACGCCCGCATACGCCGCGCCCGAGATGCTCACGCAGGATATCGAAGGCATCGCGGCCCTTCGCCGTTCGCCGGCAATCGACGTCTATGCGCTTTCGAGCATTCTGTACCAGCTCTACAGCGGTCGCAAACCGTTTGACTTTGAGTCGACGGACGCCGCTGCAACCGGCTCGTTCTATCTCGTAAAGACCAAGACCAAGCCGGCACCGCTCGAGCCGCGCTGCGAGGGCGATGAGGCGCTCGTCCAGATCATCATGAAGGGTCTCTCAGTCGAGCAGTGCGATCGTCCCACCGAGCAGCAGATGCTCGAGGTGCTCTCGGCATACCTCACCGACGCCGAATCCGAAGGCCGCGAAGGTGCAGGAGACGAGGCCGCAATTGATATCGATTCTGGCACGCACCTTAAGGTCGACGTCGCCGGCGAGCGCGCACGAGAGATCCTGAATCAGGCCCGCCACGATGCCATGACCCGCCGCCGCTTTATTATCGGCGGCGCTATCGCAGCCGTTGCGGGGCTCAGCGTTATCGGGGCGGCAACCCATGGCTTTGGCATCCCCGACTACCTCGACGGCATCCGCGGTTCACTTGACGACTACACCTGGGATCAGCTGCAGGAGATTTCGCTCAAGATTAAGGCCGCCGAGACCCGTAGCGAGGCACGCGAGATTGCCAAGCGCTATCACCTGCTCGATGCCGATGGGCATATCCCCTATCCGTGTACCAAGCGCGTGAAACTCACCAACGGGCTGGAGGTCGGCGCGCAGCTTGTGGGCATCCGTCACGATGAGCTTCTGGACGGGACGGGCAAGGCCGGACTGACGTTTATGTTCGACGCGGGTATTGCCGAGCGCAACGCTGCGGCTGAACCGCCGAGCGCCGGCTGGGCAGTTTGCGAGCTGCGGGAATGGCTCGACGGCGACGGCCTTAAGCTGCTGCCCAACAAGTTGCGCGCGCTCATCAAATCTGTCAAAAAGGTCTCGAATAACGCTGGCGCCGCCAACAGTGCATCGTGTCTGAGCGAGTTGCCCGCAACCCTTTGGCTGCCCGCCATGGTCGAGCTGTGCGGTACGCAACCGCCCGATTCGTTTGCCAAGGACTATCACTACCTGGCAGAAATCTACAACGGCGAGGGCAAGGAGTATCAGCTCTTCCGCGAGCTCAAGGTGAGCCCGTATTCCACGAACGAGACGATGGTCCGCCAGTGGAAGGGCAAGGACACCTGCTGGTGGGAGCGCACGGTGAGCCCCGACTCATCGGAGACCGAAGGCACGCTCTACATAAACCGTGTGGGCCACGACGGCGACGTCTTTACGTACGCAACGCCTGCGGAAAAGCCAAACAAGCTAACCTGTGTGATTCCCGGGTTCTGTATCTAGGCGGCGGGCGTCTTGCCGTGACGGGACCCCTCCCCGGCAGTTGTCTCGATTTGTAACACTAGCTCGGCAGATACAGGTCTAGATGCTACAGAACGAGACAAACCCCAATCCCGCGAGACAACATCTCAATCTGTAACAGTAAGGGGTCAAAAACCTCTCTAGATGTTACAGATCAAGACATTTGAGTTGGCCGCGGACGGTCTGTCTCGATCTGTAACAGTAAGGGGTCATATTTCCCGCCAGATGTTACAGATTGAGACATTGAGTTTATTGCTGAAGGTTCGTCTCGATCTGTAACATCTGGAATCCAAAAACCGGTCTAACTGTTACAGATGGAGACAAACTCAAACCTCTCAAAACAAAATCTCAATCTGTAACAGTTAGAGGTCATTTTCCCCGCTAGATGTTACAGATCGAGAGCTAGATGTTACAGATCGAGATATTGATTTGCCGCCGGAGAGTTTGTCTCATTCTGTAACAGCAGCTCGGCAAAAACTGGGCTAGATGTTACAGATTGAGACGAAGGGCGGGGATGGTGCACCAACCCGGCAGCCACCCTCATCTGTAGCGAAATGTCATACATTTCTTTCTGTACTGGACACCCCCAGGGGGTATGGGTGTATAGTATCGGCAGGTTAACATTTCCGACACTACGTCACAGAAAGGAGAAGCCATGGCTCAAGATAAGTTCGACGTGGGCGGCATGACATGCGCCGCCTGCCAGGCGCATGTGGATCGCGCCGTGAGCAAACTCGACGGCGTCCAAAGCGTCGCGGTCAATCTGCTCGCCGGCTCTATGCTGGTGGACTACGACCCTGCGCAGGTCTCCCCCGACGACATCTGCACCGCTGTCGACCGCGCGGGCTACTCGGCCTCACCCATCAGCACGGGCACCGACGCTGTCCAAAGCGGAAGTGCGCAAGCCAGGTCCGGCGCCGCCCATATGGAGTCACCGACCAAAAAGTTGGAGGCCGCCGCCTCTGCCATGCGCACCCGCCTCATCGTCTCGATCGTATTTCTCATCCCACTGTTCTACATAGGCATGGGGCACATGCTCGGCTGGCCGCTGCCCGGCATCTTCACCGACCACACCCACAGCATGACGCTCGCGCTCACCGAGCTCGTCCTGCTCATTCCCATCGTCTACGTCAACGACGCGTACTTTATCAACGGGTTTAAATC
>DBFZQW010000043.1:0-18436 GCA_048521445.1 Collinsella sp.
CCACGTCCGCGAGCTCGTCGCTCCAGCGGTTGGCCACGATCACGTCGCAGCCGGCCTTGAAGGCCTCCAGGTCGTGGGTCACCTCGGAGCCGAAGAACTCCGGCGCGTCCAGCGTGGGCTCGTAGACCACCACGGGCACGCCCTTGGCCTTCACGCGCTTCATGACGCCCTGGATGGAGCTCGCGCGGAAGTTGTCGGAGTTCGACTTCATTGTCAGGCGGTATACGCCCACGACCGGCTTCTCCTTGCCCTCGTAGACGCGGTCCCAGACCATCTGCAGCACCTCGTCGGCGACGAAGTCCTTGCGGGTGCGGTTGGCCTCCACGATGGCCTCGATCAGGTTCTGCGGCACGTCCCTGTAGTTCGCCAGAAGCTGCTTGGTGTCCTTGGGCAGGCAGTAGCCGCCGTAGCCGAAGCTGGGGTTGTTGTAGTGGCTGCCGATGCGCGGCTCCAGGCACACGCCGTCGATTACGTCGCGGGTGTTGAGGCCGCGGACCTCGCAGTAGGTGTCGAGCTCGTTGAAGTAGGCCACGCGCAGCGCCAGATAGGTGTTGGCGAAGAGCTTCACGGACTCGGCCTCGGTGGTGCCCAGCACCAGCTCCGGGATGCCCACGGTACCGTCGGCGTTCACGCGCTCGAGTTCGGCGGGATCGGCACCCTGCGCGAGCAGGCCGGCGAAGCGTTCGGCCGCCGCGACGGCCTCGGCGTCCTCCTTGGGCGCGCCCACCACGATGCGGCTGGGGTGCAGGTTGTCGTAGAGCGCCTTGCTCTCACGCAGGAACTCCGGGCTGAAGAAGATCTTGCTGTCGCCCAGCCTCTCGCGCAGGCCCGCGGTGTAGCCGACGGGGATCGTGGACTTGATGACGATCCAAGCATCCGGGTTCACCGAGCGCACGGCGGCGATGGCGGCCTCGACGGAGGAAGTGTCGAAGAAGTTCCTGTCCGAGTCGTAGTTGGTGGGCGTGGCGATGACGGCGTAGTCGGCGCCCGCATAGGCCTCTGCAACGTCGACGGTGGCGTGCAGGTCGAGCTGGCGCTCCCCCGCCTTGGCCTCGGCCAGGAAGCGCTCGATCTCGTCGTCCTGGATGGGCGACTCGTAGTTGTTGATCTTCTCGACCTTCTCGGGCACGATGTCAAGCGCGTTGACCTCGTTGTGCTGCGAGAGAAGGACGGCAAGGGACAGGCCGACGTAGCCGGTACCGGCGACAGCGATCTTCATGGGAATCTTCTTTCTATCTGGGGTTTTCAAGGTGCCATACGTGATGGAACGATCAGAATGAGCTATCTCTTAATTAGAGCCGTGAGGTATTTCAGCTGGCCAGTGAGCGCATATCCAGTGATTAGCGCAATGCTGCTCACAAACAACTTTACGATGAGAGAGAGGAAAACATCTTCCATGGGTATAAAGGCGCCAACTCCCGCAACAGCAGCAATGCCCACGATGCCAACAGCAATCTCAGGCAAGAAATTTAGCAGGCAATAGTAAGGTCTGCCGAAGCCACGTTTCAGTAGGAAATACGCTAGAGGAACCATATGAAGGCAGTATGCTGCGAAGATGCCGTAAGCCACTGTGAGGATGGAGCCGCCAGCCAGGCCAGCCAGCAGCCCGGAAATGGTGATCGCGGTGTTCACAAGACCAACCTTAAACATGTAATCGGTGCGTCCTATGCTCTGGAAAAACGCACCCGAAGGGTTGCCCATCATCTGGAAGTAGACCGACACAGCAAGCACGGCGAACACCGGCGCGGCTTGCTCCCATCCTGGCCCGTAGAAGACAGCAATGATTTCCGCCGAAGCGCAGCTGAATACCACCGCCACAGCAACACCCACTAGCGAGAGCAGCTTTTCGATACGCATCCAGCACTCGTAGATGCGGTCGACATCGTCTTGATGCTCTGCCATGAACGGCTGGATGACCGAGCCTATGACGCTGGAGAACGCTGTCATGGGATAGGTTGTCAATTTATAAGCCTTATCGTAAAAGCCCAAGGCCGCAGTTCCCAGTATACCGCCGACGAGCATGTTATCGAGGTTGCGTGAGAAGTAATTGACCAAGCTGAACCCAAACTGGTAAGCAGAATAGGAGAATATCTTCTTAAGCGTGCAAATGAAATGAGCGTTTATCTGCCTGATTGGTCGCGCTACAATGTTCCAAAAGAACACCACCGCCGCAGATAGCACAGTCTGAAGGACGAGCGCATAGCAGCCCGCACCCAAGGCGGAGGCCGCGATTGCGACCCCTCCAGAGACTACTGTAGCCGCCACAAGACGTACGCCAATGGCGGCGAAGCGCAACTCCTTGAGCATAAGGCCATTTGGCACCATATTGAGCGTGGAGAACAGCAGCGCGGGGGCCGAGGCAAGGCACAAGGGCACAAGCCGGGCGTCTCCGTAGACTGCGGCGATGAATGGCGATGCGGCACAAAAGGCCAGAGAAAGCCCTGCAGCCAAAAGTGCCGAAAATGCAAATAGACCGCCATACTCACGTTCCGTAAGGTCGCGATACTGCACGATAGCAGTGCCCACACCCATATCAGAAAGCAAGCTGAATAGCCCAGTGAACACCGTGACAATAGCCATAAGCCCAAAATCACCCGGCGAGATCAGTCTTGCCAGCACGGCCGTTATCACGAGTTGAGCACCCATGCTGACATACTTAGACCCAAACTGCATAAGGGCAGCACTGCGCATGCCCGTATTTGATTTAGACACTTTCCATATTCCAAACTTTAGCGGCCTCAATGGCCTGGTATAACTATTCCTCTTGTGGATTACACGCGCCGGCACGCCGCCAACAACCGGTCGCTCCGGGAAATTACGCGCGACTACTTCACCCACTATGGCGTGCGAACCAACAGTGACGCCGGACATTATTTGTACGCAGCACCCGATCCAAGCGTCATTGCCCAACACTTTCTCAACCCAACGTTGCTTTGCGCATTTATCGGTTTACCAAGTCTTTCATGGCGATGCATGTCCGTACGCATGAGAGAATCATAGGCAACATTCAGTCGCGTCCAACAACGTCTTTCGCGCATCCGAGGCAGCCAGCATCCCACCGTTGACATACGCCCCTCCCGATGAATATATGTTCAGGATAACTAATCGCTACGTCGGCCGTCGCTCAACCGAGAGAACCGATCCCCCTCAGTTCCTGTATGTTAGTCTCAAGTCATGCGTTAGCCTTGGATTGCGAAAGCCTATTCTGAACATTAGGAAGAAGTCACACGATATCCCTCCTCGAAATACGATGGACTCAATCCATATCGGCACATGAGCTCGGCCATGATGGCATCGTTACGCCCTCCCGCCACATTCGCGTTGCAAAGAGCGTCCGAACGAGGACCCTCCAATTGATAGGGATGATTCTGTCTGTTCGGAACATATGCCACCTCGATGCCGTTGGCGAGCTCGAAGAACTTGAGATAAAGGTCATCTGCAGGCCAGGCTACTCCACGTATGGCCTCAATATCCAGTGATGCGAGGTCGAAAGCTGCGACAGGATACAACGTCCCGGCGCCGCCGGTTGCAAGCAACCGGCGGCTGGGGACTGAAAAAGCGTCCTTATGCTCCCAGCCCCATTTTTCATATGGAAGTAAATCTCCCGCAGCATCAAACCCTATGAGATGGCAGCGCCTTGCCACAACGCAATAGGGAACAGCCTCGTGGGCCGTGAGAAGCGATTCGACCATATCTGCTGGATAGATGAGGTCATCGTCCGCCGTGATAATGAGCGAGTCCGGGAACTCTTGAAATGCGAAGAGATATTTCTTGTGCGGCCCCAAATCCTCGTAACCCATTCTGATTTCAAGACCATATTGTTCAAGGTCAAGCAAATCATCGGAAAGCGTGTCCCTTTGGATAGACTCATCAAGATAAAGCAGAACCTTTGAGGGTCTCACTGATTGCATGAGTAGGGAACGGATGGCCATATGGACCGCATTGAGACGCGCCCCATAGCTTGTAAGAGATATATATGTATTATTGCTGATAGGCGCGCTCGTGTAAGGGCGAAAATCAAATTTACTGACCTCACGCAGCCTGGAACGTCTCTCAATCTCGAACCTAACAATCGAAGGGTGCCTAACATAGCGAGCGGCTTTTCTTAATAACATGCAATTCCTAACCACGATGAGCATTAAGTTTCTTAAGAGCCTGCTTCGCATTGTGACCGACAACGCGATATGCTTTATGTATAAAAGCAAAGGGAGCAAGCGCAAACGAAGATAACAGCTGGACTGCGCCCTCAGCACTCGCGTTCATTCCGACGAGCATCATGCCGACGCGATAGTGCATCGCATGCTCTACACGACGCCTTTGGTTGAGCGTAAACATCCCAGAATACTCCCGTATGAGCCGATCATAGTTCAGCTCCCCCGCCAAAGACTTGCCGCTCGTGCTTATCCTCACCGTCCCTAAGTCATCGTAGTAGACTGAGAGCACCTCGGGGACGCATCTAATCTGGAAGCCCGCTATCAAAAGCTTGAACATGAGAATGGAGTCCTGCTTCGCAGGCGTATCGCTGAAGCAACCGACGCTCCGTAACGCATCCTTGCGCGCCAGCCATTGGCTCGTCGCCGCAATACAGCCGCAGTAGGCCTGCTCGAAAACAGGCACCCCATTGCAGACTCGGCGGTAGTAAATCTCTGTGCCATCGGGCTGGACGCCCTTGCAGTGCGCATAGGTCAACGAGACATTAGAATCGGACATTGGTTCCATCTGTAGCTCTAGCTTGCGCGGTAGAAACTCATCATCATCGTCAAGAAAGGCAACAAAATCGGCCTTTGAGGCATCGATGCCAGTGTTACGCGCAAGCGATCCGCCTCCGTTTTTTTCGCGAACGACATAGTGCAATTCAACGCCCGGCCGAGTCTCGAATGCAAGAACACGAGTTTGAGTCTCAAGCTGTTGATTCGTGCCTTTGCCATTGTCATCTACGACAACAATCTTGATATTGGGGTAAGTCTGGGCATTGACACTTTCCAATGCCCGAGTCAGCATGTCAGAACGTGAATATGTCGGGATCACGACACTGACTAATGGGGCGTCTGAATTCACTGAAGACATCTCCATCTCATAAACCCTTCGGGCCGATGACGTCACTGACTGCGGAGTCGACAGAGTCATTTTTAGAGGTGCGTTCAGCCAGCAGATTAAGCACTAAGCAAAATAAAGCCATAACGTGGTAGACATCCGGAATATTGGCCATGCCGTTAAAGGTCGAGAAGTAAGTAAGCATCAAAATTCCCAGGAACAGAATAGAATAGTTTCCCGTTGCAACAGAGGTCTTAATTGATGGCAGCAAGATAAGAAACGCTGCACCAACTGCAAATACAAGTCCAAATTTAAATGCGAGCGTCAAGAGGGAATACTCGGAAAACATAGATACCGTGCCTTTGTCGATAAATGAAGTGAAATGCGCGGTGTAACCCTCACCGAATCCGCAGAAAATACGTGGAGTTTCGTAAGAAAGGACAAGCTCAACTGAGCCGTTCCTTCCACTCGATAAATCTGACGCACCAAAACGATCAAGCACGACATCGAACGCGCCGACAAAATAAAGCACGCCAAGAAAAACGCTCAGGGCAATCGCGTTCTTTATCGCATCCTTACTAGTAGTGTTAAGCCAAATTACAGATAACAGGTAAATCACAATGGCGGTTTTACCGCCTGTGGAGAGGATGCCTAATGTCGCAACTACATACAAGAGCTTGATGTTGACCAACGACTCACCAACGATTCGCTCGTATGCAATATTCATATAGTAAAAAACGAGGTAAAACCCTGCTGTGCTGAGATAATGGCCCCATATGGAGACATGCCTCGATGAAATTTCCGGCGAAACCCATCCAGACATCTCTTTCATAGCCGCATTTGATATTGCCGCCATGCAAGCGGAACCCGTAAAGCAATCGAGCACAAGAACGCCAAAGACAAGAAATACGAACGCGTTTGATGTTCTAATTATTGCCTTGGCCAAAGCCCGACGCTGATCCTGCGACGAGCCAAATCTCAGCTGGCAGACTAATAGGGGCAAACAGTAAAGAAAGGAGAATTTCGCTACGTCCCGAAACGAAGAGCCAGCCGTTCGCTCGGTCACCAAAAAAAGGGAAAGCAGAAAGAGCCAAAGCATCAAAGGCCCAATCCCGATTCGACATCCGCATTTAGCAGCTAGAAGAATCAAAGGAACATAGAATAATAGGTTAATATACGCAAACTCCGAGCTCAATCCCATTCGTAGATAAAAAGAAACAGCAAATACCGAAGCGACAAGTAAGAAAACAGAGAGGTTAACGACAGTAAAAAGACGCGTCTCAAGAACTTGACTTCTTAGGGAAATCATTTTTCCCGTCATTCAACATCACCTCTAAGAGGAAACAAACAGGCGAAAGGCAAGGCGAGTAGAACAATCAGAGGATGGCAAGAACTGGATACAAGCGAACCTATACCACAGCCGGCATAACTACCGTACCGGAGATAATTAACAGCAGATCTCAGTTTCATCTTGATTGGAACGTGAGTCCCCAACGTGAAATCATCAATAAAAGAACGCCCTCTCGGATTTTTGAGCATAACCTCCTTCATATTGGTCGTAAGACCATCTTCCAGATAGTCGCCGTAATACGTCGGCGTATTGAACCATCTAATCTTGAGATCCAATTCCGATATCGACTGCCATAGATAGAATTCAGAAAGATATCTTTCGCCTTCGAAACGCGGAAAAGGAAAACGCTTGATTAGTTCAGTGCGCACGATCTCTGCCCTGTCGCCCGGCATCTTGTATTTGAACCTGAAATCACACGACGTGGAGTCTATGTACTCCTCGGCAAACCGTTCAACCGTCTTCTCATCCATGTCATTCAAAGACACGCCAGACTCCCCAAGAAGCAGTGAGCCGTCAGCGCGCACACACACCGGAAACGCCAGCAAAAGAATCGTCATCAGCGACTTGCGCGATATACCGCAAGTTCACCTCAATGGAATCATCCGGTAGCCAATCATCGGAATCAACGATAAAAAACCATTCTCCACGAGCAAGGTTCACTCCCCGATTAATCGCTACATGCTTGCCGGCATTTTCCTGCCTTTCGAAATGCATGGGGAATGTCGCATTTGCCTTAAGCTCTGCGAGCAAAGAAGTCGTCTCATCCGTGGATCCATCATCCACAACAACCCACTCAAAATCCTTGCAAGTCTGGCGTTGAAGCGAGTCGAACAGACGGGCTATCGAATAAGCCCTGTTGTAGGTGGGAGTGAATACCGTAATCATCGGGTATCAACCTTATATAACGTTAACGAGAGAATACGAGCGATCTTGCGTGCAATGAAATCGCCCACGTAGGGGGCCCACTTGTTGATGAAGCCAATCCGAAACCGCTCACCGTCCGGCAACCAACTCGCGGTACTGACATGGGTGGAGTACGTGCGACTAGTACATTTAAACCCACCGAAGCCGAGCTTTGGACAGAAATACTCACTCGGATAGACTCTAAAACCGTCATACTCCCATAGAGCGTCTACGCCCCACTGATAGCCATAGCGTTCAAGAACCTCACCGAAAATGTGATTAACGGTATGGGAATACAGGAACTCAATGGAATCCACGAAATCAAGATTTCGGTAAGATTCAAGGACCTCGCCGATTAAGTCAGAGTGGGCCCCAGCCGAGAGCACTAGGCCGGGGTTCACTGCATGCGACTCATAGTCACATGCAGTGAACCCCGATTCTTTGACAAGCGGGTCGATTGAGTTCAGAAGCTCATTACCTATGTCCATATAGGTACCGCCGTTGTCGTAAACGACCTTGAAGCGGGCATAGTCGCTCACAAATGCCCATTTACCTGCCTTGTAAGCGTCCCGGGCATAAGGGCACTCATCAACGTCAAAGTTCGATTCATCCCATCGGACAATCTCATAATCCGGCATAAGCTCCTGCCAGCGCTCAACGTTTGCCTGAGCTTTTTGCGGTAGGGGCTTTCCTCCGAACCAGCAGTAATGCAGCACCTTAGGCGTCAACGGTTCCACCTCCAGCAAGCTCCTCATACACACCGACAAGTTCAGACACGACAGCGCCGAGGTCGTAATTCTCGCGCACCATGTCGGCACCCGCCTTCGCAATGCGGGTGCGCTCGTTCTTATCGCGGCATAGTGTCACAATCGTCTCCACTAGGGCATCTATATCATCGACGGGAACGAAAACGCCGGTCTTACCGTCCTCCACGATGTCACGCACACCGCCCACGGGGGTCACAACGACCGCCAAGCCGTTCGCCATGGCCTCCAAGAGCCCCATGGGGAAGGCCTCGTTCTTGGACGGCAGACAGTAGATTGCGCACATGTCCAGCAGCGCCTGCTTCTCCCGCGAGCCGACCCATCCCAAGATTGAGCACGCGTCCTCGCAGCCCAGCTCGGCAACAAGCGCCTTCGCACCCTCCACGTCGCCGTCCGCACCGAAATATGCTCGAATACCAGGCACGATCTCCCGCGCCCTAGAAATCGCGCGTATGAGTACGGTGGCGTTCTTGTTGTCATCGAAGTGTCCCAGAAACAGCACCGTGTTCGGCTCCTTGTGATCGTTTACATCCTCGGGGACGTGGATACCGTTGGGAATCGTAACGACATTGTCCGAAACTGATATCTCGGAGGAGAAGTACTCCTTCCATGAGTCGGAAAGAGCGACCACTCTATCTACCGCCGAGAAAACCCTGCGGTAGTCCGACCTGGTCTTCTCGGGCGCATTCGCGTAGGTATCGCGAAAGAGGCCGTCGTGCACGTGCAGAATTGTCGGCACACCGGCATCGACACCTGCCATGGCGAAGAAACGCTCCCGGGCGAAGCTGTTCCCGCCGCCCATGTGGACGTGCAGCACGTCGAAGCCCCTCAAGTGTCGCTTAACCCACGCCAGGGCATAGACACCCTGCGCGAGCTTTTTAAGTTTGCTCCCCTTGCCTGTGCACGGCAGAAAGGTAATGTCGCAGCGGTCCTCGATGCCAGCCTTATAGTAGTCGTTGATTACGGTCGCGATACCGCCTTGCTCGTTGCGTGCGGGTCCCACCATGAGGACCTTAGTGCGCCTCTGTATCATCGGCCACCACCCCGGTAGGCCATGGCAATCGTTGTGAAGCACGCCTCCCTGTCGAAGCCGGCGGCGCGCATCTTTTCCGCATACGAAGGGCGCTCTTCAATACGATACCTATCGATACCCGCGGCGATACGCCGCGCCCAGGCGGAAGGCGCCTCGTCGGTGGACGCGAACAAGATTCTGTCAGTGATGGACAACTCGCGAGGAAGCACGTCGGAGCCGTATATGGGAAGACCTTCAGCCTGCCCTTCGATGCCAACGAAGGGCAGGCCCTCAAAGAGGGAGGGCAATAGCAGTGCGTCGAAAGCCGAATAGTAGGCGTCGCATTCCGACGTCCTCGATACCTTTATGAGCGAGCTGCCCAGACCGAGTCGCTCGGCCTCAGCATCACGTTCGGCCTCCATGTCGCCGCTACCAACCATGCAGAAGCGAGTCCCGGGAACGAGCTTGCGCAGCTCGGAGAACACCTGAAGCTGGTAAAGCGGATTCTTCTGCAGGGCTATGCGGCCGATGCTACCAAGCAGGAACTCGCCGTCAGCCACGCCGAGCTCGCCGCGTATGTTTGCGCGCTTCTGCTCAGAGAAGGCGAACCTAACGAGATCAATACCATTAAAGTAGACGTTAAACGGTTGTTTGCCAAATAGATATTCGCCAGCGTTCGCCGAGCAGGCCCACAAATCGGTCGGCGCGTCTGAAAAGAGCAACGCGCAGGCTGTGCCCACGGCTCTCTTCAACGGGTTACCAGAAATCTCGGCCCCCGCGTTGTGCGAATGGATTATGCGACGGGGAACCCCCACTTTTTTTGCAATGTCAGCGAGGAAGAAGG
The DNA here is from genome assembly GCA_048521445.1 of Collinsella sp. Classification (GTDB taxonomy): domain Bacteria; phylum Actinomycetota; class Coriobacteriia; order Coriobacteriales; family Coriobacteriaceae; genus Collinsella. Next base: position 9,909 of record DBFZQW010000043.1, read on the forward strand.
CACTGCCATTGCTTGCGTGGATATGCACGACGTCGTAATGACCCCTCCGCATGACCGAAGCTATAGAGGAGCCTTGCGCGAACATATCCTGTACGCGTTCGGAACTCAGAACCGGCCCGATCTTGATGCAGGCAGCATCGGAGTCGACGCGGGTGGTGAGCGACATTATCGCGTAGTCGATTGAACCCGAGGTCTCAGACACCAGCTGCTCGAGAAAGTTCTCAACGCCACCGTCCGGGTACCAACGGTTCACTAGGAGAAGCACGCGTATCTTACCCACGGTATTCACCGTCCGCCAGTACGTCCGCGATCCGCTCGCTTGCATGCCCGTCACCATAGGGGTTCGAGGCGCGGCTCATAGCCTCGTACTCAGCCTGATCGGAGAGAAGGCAACTGAACTCACGGTAGATGACGTCCTCCTCGGTGCCGACGAGCTTCAGCGTGCCGGCGGCCACGCCCTCGGGGCGCTCAGTGGTGTCGCGCATCACGAGCACCGGCTTGCCCAGGCTAGGCGCCTCCTCCTGGATGCCGCCAGAGTCGGTGAGGATGAGGTGGCTCGCGGCCATGAAGTTGTGGAAGTCGAGCACCTCGAGCGGGTCGATGATGTGCAGACGGTCGAAACCGTCGAGCTCTTCGTGGGCCGCCTTGCGGACGAGCGGGTTCATGTGAATGGGGTAGATCGCCTTGGTGTCGAGATGCTCCTCCATCACGCGGCGGATGGCGCGGAACATGCGGTGCATGGGCTCGCCCAGGTTCTCGCGGCGGTGCGCCGTGATTAGGATAAGGCGGGAACCCTCCGCCCACTCGAGCTCGGGATGGGAGTAGCCCTCGCGCACGGTGGTGCGCAGGGCGTCGATGCCGGTGTTGCCGGTGACCCAGATCTTCGACTTCGGCTTGCCCTCGTCGAGCAGGTTCTGCTTGCTCGCCTCCGTGGGGGCGAAGTAGTACTCGCTCACGATGTCGACCGCCTGGCGGTTGAACTCCTCCGGCCAGGGACTGTAGATGTCGTGCGTGCGCAGCCCCGCCTCGACGTGGCCCACGGGGATCTGAAGGTAGAAGCACGCGAGGGCCGCCGCAAAGCTGGTCGTGGTGTCTCCGTGAACCAGAACCACGTCGGGCTTCTCGTCCTCGAGGACCGCCTTGAGCTTGAGCAGAACGTCGCACGTAACGTCAAACAGTGTCTGGCCCGGCTTCATGATCGCAAGGTCGTGGTCGGGAGTCACGCGGAAGACGCGCAGCACCTGATCGAGCATCTCGCGGTGCTGCCCCGTCACGGTCACGACGGTCTCGAACTCATCCGTGCGTGCCTTCAGCTCGTTGACGAGCGGGCACATCTTGATCGCCTCCGGGCGGGTGCCGAAGACGAGCATTACTTTCTTCTTAGACATTGGCCTTGCTCCTCTTTGACTCCTTGCGGAGAAGCATGTAGAAACGGGTGTTACCGACTAGATAGCGCTTCACCAGGCGCTTAGGCTCCTGCATCATGCGGAAGAGCCACTCCAGGTTCGCGCGCTGCATCCACATCGGGGCTCGCGGGATGTTGCCGGAGACAACGTCGAACGAGCCGCCCACGCCCACGAATGCGCCCATTGCGCCCAGCTCGCGGAAACGCTCGATCAGGCGCTCCTTCTTGGGCGAGGTAATGCCTACGAAAACGATGTCGGGTTTAGTCTGCTCAACCTCGGCTATCACGGCGTCGAACTCGTCGTCGCCGAAGTAGCCGTCACGGTAGCCAGCGAGGACAATGTTGGGATACCTCTCGGTCAGTACCCCTGCGGTTTTTGCGACCACCTCGGCCTTGGCGCCCAGCAGGTAGACCCTGTGCCCCTCGCGTTCAGCCAGCCCGCACAGCTCCCACATGAGGTCGATTCCGGCCACGCGCCCGGGCAGGTCCACGCCAAGCTTCCTGGCGGCCATGACCATGGACGCGCCATCGGCATTCACGATTTCGCATCGGCGCACGCATGCGTCCATCTCTGGATCGTCGCGCATCTGCAGCAGCTTGTCGGCGTTCACGCCGATTAGGTGGGCGAAGCGCCCCTCCTTGATGAGGGCGTCGGTCGCCTCGACGGTCTGCTCCATCGTCCAGGGGTCGACGGGTGCGCCCAAGATTTCAATTCGCCCGGGAAGAGCAGCCCTTGAACTGGCGTCTTCGTGTTTCTCTCTTGTCTCTTTAGCAAGCGCCATTTCCGCTGACAACCTCAATCACTGTGAGTAGGATTATTTTCAAATCGAAGAAAGCGCCTCGTTTGGCGATATATTCAAGGTCACGACGGACCATTCCGTCGAATCCCGTCGAGTTGCGCTCAGTGACCTGCCACCAGCCGGTAATGCCTGGTTTTACTGCCAGGCGCTGCAGGTCGTACTCGGTGTACTCCGCAACCTCATTCGGCAGCGGCGGGCGCGGCCCCACGACGGACATCTGCCCCAGGAACACGTTGAGGAACTGCGGGAACTCGTCGATGGAGTGCTTGCGGATGAACCTGCCGATCCTGGTGACTCGGGGGTCCTCCCTCATCTTGAACATGGCGCCGGCGATCTCGTTCTGCTCCTTGAGCTCGGCAAGGCGCTCGTCGGCGTCCCTGTACATGGAGCGGAACTTCCACATGCGGAAGGTGGTTAGGCTGCCGTCGGGGCGGGTCTGGCCCACGCGGATCTGGCTGTAGAAGGGGTTGCCCTCGCTCTCAAGGCGGATGGCCGCGGCAAGCACAAGGCTGGGAACGGCGATGACGGCCAGCACGCAGCCGCTGAACACGACGTCAAAGGCGCGCTTAACGGCGCGGTAGACCAAGCGCGAACGATCCCAGTCCATGATGGACTGCATGGCCTTGTAGCGGCCGGCGCCCTCGCGTCGTTCCATGGCCTGAGCAATGAGCGCTGCCCCCGCAGGCGCATCCGTTGCAAATTGAGTTTTATCCAACACGTTTTCTTCCAAGACTTCGTCCCCGGGTCGGGAATCCTCCCTGTTCTGTGTAGCGATCGCCTGCAACTAGGCGATCGCCTTTTTAAGGTTGCGCATGACGCGCTGCTCGGCCGAAAGCACGGCAAGGCCAACGCGCGTAGTTACGCGTCGACCGCAAAGGTCGAGCTCCAAATAAGCAGTGCTCTTGCGTCTGTTAATGGTTTTGATAAGGCCTTCGTGGCCCAACAGTGGACCTGCCGTCACTATGACCTGGTCACCGTCTTTTAGGGCCTCGCTCATGGGCACTACGCGGTCTCCCCTATGCGTAAAGCCGCCAATAAGCTGGACCTCTTCTTTTGCCAGCGGCACAAACTGACCGTCCTGGGATAACACACGGGCAAAGTCGTCCATACGCAGCAGATACTGTTGCACGGTACGGGGATCTGCCGTATCGCAGATAAGATAACCGGGAAAGAGCGGCTTGGTCGTATTGACCCATTCGCCGTGTACTTTGATCTCGGTTTGAAATTGGGGATAAAAGAGCTCCTGCATGGCGCTCGCCGGCACCATGCGCTCGATGCGCTCGCGCATTACGTCTTCGCGACCGTTAATGACCTGAATCACATACCACACGAGCACCACCCCCTTGCTGTCTTACGTGTGGCTCACGGGGTTTGGGTATGGCTTCGCCAGGGCGCTTGTGCGCGACAGTGCTCCATATTCAAACCCTGAGCCCAGTTAGACAAGCACGTGGCTCTGCCCCACCGTGAACGGTATATATGAGTGCAGTGGCTAGAGACGCGGACGTGTATCGCATAATGACCGCGTCTCCAGCTGGCTGCGTGCGAACCAGTCAAGCGGGTACAAAACTGGACCGCACGCAAACAGCTGTAGGACTGCTACGCATTGGCATGCAACCAAATAATTATTTGCACCTATGAATTAATTAAATGCAAATAAACAACGTCGCATGACTTCTTTATTGGAGCTCGTGGTGTTTCTGGCACCGCCGTTACGGCCGGATGCTGATCGACCCTGCGCTTTATGGCTTGCTGGAGCCGCGAGCACAGTTGAACTCATGTAACGTTAGGTATCCTAGCACAAGCTGTTAGCGAAACTGATTTGGGCTGCGTTGGACAACATATCGTTCATTTAGCGTGCTTAAGGGGGTTATTTTGGGATGTTGTTCACGTTGATGCAGGTTAATGGGATGCTAACGGTGATTAGGCGCGTTCCTGAAGCCCATATGGAACGGCGATCTACACTGATAATCGCGTTCGGCTAACAAACTATGTACAGACATGGGAAAAAATTTGTGCAACTTTTTGTTGGCGTAGGTGGGGTTTGTGGCGCATGGTGTTTTGGTATGAAAAAAGGCCTTCGGAATTCCGAAGGCCTTTGCATTCACGATGGTGGAGCAGAAGATACTTACTGCGAACACAATATATGCCAACTCAGTTGAAATCAAGATAACACGCAATTGGTTTGCCATCGTGACCTTCTGTGAATCAAACAATAAAAATGACTGAACAATCCCAAATATCTGCTTGCTTTTCTCTATGGTCTACCCTATAATAATAGACGTCAAGAGGAAAGGAGGTGGTTCAAATGGACGAGTTTTTGAAGGACTTGGCAGTAGCCGTGATAAGCAGCTTGGTTACAGTAGCAGCGGAAACGGCAATCCAAGCCCTAAAAGAAAAGACCTCTCACAAAGCCGGGAAGCATTCGAAGAGGTCTTGAGTCAAAGGGGCATCGCGAAGGCGGTGCCCCGCCACCAACGATTTTACACTAGGAGAATCGCGATGAAAACGGTTTTGATTGCAGTTGCAGCGTCATTGGCAACCATCTTTGTTATGAGATGGCTCAGAAGCAGGAAAGGTGGCAAATGATGGTCTACGATTCGCAAAAGCGCGCCGTGTCGGCCTACCGCAAGAAGTCGGTGAAGCAGCTCACTATTCGGTTTTATCCCAATGAAGACGATGAGGTCATGTATCAGTGGCTAAAGAGCCAACCGAATACCACCGAGTACCTTAAGAAGCTCGTTGCCGCCGATATGGAGAAGCATGCATGAAACGCAGAAAAAGCCCGCACCCCTTTGCAGGGTGCGGGCTTTGCTCTTTATTTCGTCAACTTCGATACTGCCCAAAAGATAGGCGCGAACGGTAGAAGGCATAGCGTGACTAGCACGCCAGCCGCAACACTGATGCCCCAGCTAGCTTCATCCTTCATGCCAGAAGCTCGTTCACGCGCTTCTGAACGGCATCATAGTTGCTTCCCAGGGCGGAACGGCGAGCGTCGCCATCACCGTACTCACCGCGAATCACGGCGCGTGCAAGAGCGTCAATGTCAACGCTATTGGCGCGCTCGTTCACGCGAGCCTGAACATCGTCATAACGGTCTGCGAGGATTGCGCGGCGAGTATCGCCGTTGCCGAAAACCCCGTTAAGAACGTCGCTCGCGAGGTCGTCAGCGCTTGCGGTCGCGGCGCGGTTGATAAGATTCTGAACATCGTCGAATCGAGCGCCAAGCTTGGCCTTGCGCTCGTTGCCATTGCCGTACTTCCCGCGCATCACATCAGCCGCAATGTCGGCGGCGCTGCCGCTTGGCGTATTGGATGCTACATACTGCGCGTTGCACGTACTGGGCTTGGCGTATCGCGCCCAAGCATCGGCATTCATGTATGCAATGTCAAGATCGAGGTTGCCGCCGTAACCGTCGATGCGTCCATGAGACGTGTATTGATGCAGGACGCATGTCTCCCACGCGCCGAAGCCGCCAGAAGGAAGCCACGGAGAATCCTGGTAGCCGGTAACGTTGTTATTGGCATACTGCGACACCCAAAGTCCGTGATTCGGCGCAATCTCGCGCCAATCTTCCTCTGTGCATACGCTTCGGCTTATATACACTATGCAGCGCACACCGGTAAGATCATAGATTCGGTCGAGGAACTGCTTTGCCTTATCTGTGCCAATGCGGCCATAATCTTCGTAATCGAGCATCGGCACGCCGCGACCGAAATAGTTCTTGCAGTTCTCATAGAAGAAGTCCGCCTGTGCAATGGGGTCGGCCTTTCCCATGAAATGGTAGAATCCCCAGAGCTTGCCCATCCCGATTGCCTTCTGGATAAACGGGTCGCACGTGTCGTTGATGATGTTCGTGCCTTCTGTGGCCTTGCAGAAAACGAAATCGTAGTCGATTGCGCCGAGGTCAAGCCCGCGCTGATAGTCTGAAATGTCGATGCCCTTCATAGTCATCGTTTATCACCTCTCAAAGCGTTGAAAGAGCCGAAGCCGACGGCTTTAAGCTCTTCCCTCGTCCATGTCTTGATTGAATTCACCCCATCGTCGGGGTCTCGCATCGCGTAGGTGCCGTCATCGTTTCTGCGCCACAGCATTACGACGTGGCTCCCGTAGTTGCGTTCGCCAAGCGTTCCGCTCACGCCAGCGAAGACGATCCAACCGTCATTGACGTATCCGAGCGCCGTGTCGGTGTCCCAAAACGTGTCAACGCGGTCGAAGCCATAGCGGTCATGTAGCAGCTGTGTGAACTTTGCCATGTCGTTCACACGGTCGGTAAGGCACGCTTCGCCAACAAGGCTCGAAAGCAAGTCTGGTGTGACGATGACGCTGTTCTCGTAGCTCAGGGCCATAGCGGCGCACGTGAGCCCACAGCCGTACGTGCCAATGGTTTCGTCGCTGTAGGCGCAAGAAGCCCATTGGGGGTCTTTCTGCAAGAAGAGCGGCATATAGCCGCTCTTCTGTGTGCTTGCCTGTTTGTCGATGATGGGTTGTGCGTCTTGCACACCGTCGCTGTAGCCGCGCTCGTAGCTCTTGGCGGTGAGCGCGCCGTCGGCCTGCACGTGATCGAGCGTCACACCGAACCACGCCGCGAAGCCGATGGCAATACCGAGCAGCAAAGCGATTGCGAGTTTCAGCCTAGCCGCGCTTAGATGCTTCATCGGCAATCACCTTCGCGGTAGCCGCCTCGGCATCGGCGTGCTCGAAAATCTTCATGATTGGAAGGCTCGCGATATCGGGGTAAGCCTTGCAAAGGTTTTCGAGGATGCTGGCGACCTCCATTACGATGATCGCCACACATACGACGTACACCGTCACGCCGCCGAAGCCAAGGCCAGCGACGTGAACGCTCAGAATCTCGATGCACATCGCGAGCAGGATGATAAGCGCCAACACAGCCTTGTGCCCAAGCCCAGTGCGCATCGTGGAGCTCTTGAACTGATGGTTCATGATGGCGGAAATGATGCCGCTAATCATGTCGAACAGCATCAACAGGAACGCGCCAGCGATTGCCCAAATCTGCTGGTCGGTGAACGTGTAGATTGCAGTAAAGTCCATAATCTTTAACCTTCCTGGTCGTCTTTCTTGTCTGCTTCGAGCATCGCCGCCACTGCGTCGCGCCACCGTTTCGGAACGCTCTCAAGCGTTCGTCTGCCGCTCTTCACAGCTTCGTAGTAAATCTTTGCCACCGTTACTCACCGCCTACCAAATCGCCGATTTCGAGCAACGCGGCGTTCGTGTCATCGAGCGCGGCGTTGGTTGCCTTGAGCTGCGCCATGAGCGCGTCGATTCGCTCGGCGTCGGTAAGCCCGTCATCCTCGTGCGCTTCCCACAGCTCGTCGAACGCCGCCGTCACCTCATCAACGGTCGGCACGCCGACTTGGACGAAATGAAGCTCGTCTGCCTTATAAAACTCGATTGACTTCTCAGCATCTGGGCCGTTATCTGCAACGTCCTTTTCGATGTTCTTGCGAAGCCAAACGTCGGCGCACGCGCCGTCCGCGCGGGCTTCGATGAGCACCGCGTCAGGCTGCGTGGCGGACACTGTCTGATAGCTCATGTCTCTTCCTCTCTGCGGCGCTCACGTGCCGCTTTGCTTGTTTGAAGGTCTTGTCGAATCCGTTGCGCGCAATCAAAGCGAGCGAATCTGTGTTTCTAAACCAGCCCCAATAGCTGCACACGCGCCTAGCGCGCCCAAGCGTCGGACTTCGCCGGTATTTGCGGAAAGCTCGACAGGCGCGTAGGAATAGCGTCGGTCGCAGCGTCACGCGATTGCGGCGCACCGTGAAGCCAACAACATCAACGGGCTCATCGTCCGATACGCGGCAGACCTTCCATGACTTGACGTGCAGGCCGAAATCCTTGAGCAGCAGCCTTTGCAGCTGCCGCGCCGCGCTTCGCAGGTTTCGTTTGTCTTGGCTGAATAGATAAATGTCATCGGCGTACCAGAGCTGATGTGCCACCATCGGGACGTTGCAGCCGCGTCGAACCTTGTGCATGCTTTCCACGGCGTGGTAGCCGAATGAGAGAACCAGCTGCGCCATTCTCAAACTGAAATAGCTGCCGATCTCCAGCCCGCCGCCGTAGGTTGCGAGCAGCGTTTCGCACAGGTACAGCACGTCGGGGCTTCGTACGTAGCGGTGAAGGATGCGCATGACCACATCGGCCTTGATGGACGGGTAGCACTTGCGAACGTCGAGATGGACGAAGTAACCGCCCTCTTGAACCCAGCGGCTCACGGCATTCGCAGCCATCAGCTGGCCTTTTCCCTTCACGCTGGAGACCTGCCAAAAGCCGACTTTAGAGCGCAGCAGCCCGCTTAGCGCTTC
>DBFZQW010000044.1:0-7332 GCA_048521445.1 Collinsella sp.
GCACATGCCTCCTTGGCATAGAAAAGGGGCGCTGTGCATAGACAGCGCCCCTGTAAAGGCGGCATGCTCCCTACGCCAGCATTAACTGACAGGTTCAAAGGATTGGGCCCCATGCCCTCTCAGCCTTGTGGTTTGCACCGCTGGCACTCCCGCATCGAATCTGTTGTCCCCTATACTAGCGCACCTGCCAATAAGGGACAGGTTTATTTTGGTAGGTGGCAACTGGGGCGTTGCATTTTCCCAGATAAAACCTGCCAAAATAAACCTGTCCCTTTTTGGCAGGTCGTTACAATGGATACGGTGAAAATGACGGGGGACTCTATGATCAAACTTGTGCTGACCGATATGGACGATACGCTGATTCCGGCCGGGCATGACGGCGCCAGCGACTACGCCATTGAGGGCATTCATGCCATGCAGGCGGCGGGTCTGCACTTTGGCCCGGTTTCGGGTCGCCAGCCGTCCGCGATGGGCTGGATGTTCAAAAATCGTTCCGAGTGTTTTTCGACTGGCGCGTTCTGTAACGGCCAGGTGATGTTTGTCGGCGGCGAAGTAGTCGCCTTGCGCGCGATCGACAACGATGCTCTGATGCGCTTGGCCGACTATCTGGAGCAGGAGACCGATGATACCTACCTGAAGGTCTACAGCCTGGGTGATGACTTTTGGGGTAACGATGCCTATTGCGTGACGAGTGACCCCGAGCGCGTTCGTCGCGCCATGGAGTCGGGCGGCAACGCGTGGCTCAAAGGCGAAGAGGCCCCATGCCGTCCCGTCGTCGATGACGCGCCGGTGTTTAAGGCGAATATCTGGAGTGCCTGTTCGCGTGAGGAGCTCGCGGAGCTACGCGAGCGCGTTGCCGCTGAGGTGCCGGAACTCTCGCTCGTGTTTCCCAACAACCGAGTGCGCCTGTTTGACATCCTTCCGGCTGGTTGGGACAAGGGCTGCGCTGCGCTGGAGCTAGCGCGCGCTTTGGGCCTGACGCCCGACGAGGTGGCCGTATTTGGCGATTCCGATAACGATTTGCCCATGATCGATGCCGTTCCCAACTCCGTTGCAGTCGCCAATGCCAATGAGGCCGTCACGGCTGCCGCGCGCTGGCATATTGGCGCCGCGGCAGATGATGCGGTCGCCGGGGCTCTGCATCAGATTGCCGCCTGCGCCGCGACGGGGGAGATGCCGTCGTTTATGCGCCAAATGGACGCGGCGGGTCTTGGCGTCACGAACGTCTAGGGAGAAAGTCATGAAGCTTCAGCAGCTCAGGTATGTTGTCAAGGTCGCCGAATGCGGCAGCATTACCGAGGCCTCGCGCCGGCTCTTTGTGTCGCAGCCTTCGATTACCGCGTCGATCCGCGATCTCGAAAACGAGATGGGCGTGCACATCTTTGAGCGCACCAACAAGGGCGTCATTGTGTCTGAGGAAGGCGAGACCTTCTTGGGCTACGCGCGTCAGGTACTTGACCAGGCCGACCTGCTCGAGGGCAAGTACAAGGGCGCATCCGAGCAGGTGCCGCACTTTAGTGTGAGCTGCCAGCATTATTCCTTTGCCGTTAACGCGTTTGTTGACGTGATCCGCGAGTTCGATGCCGCGCGTTACGACTTCACCCTGCGCGAGGAGCAAACCCACGAGATTATCGAGGATGTCGCGCATATGAAAAGCGAACTGGGCATCCTGTACTTATCCGAGCATAACCGCGAGGTCATCGAGCGCATGCTGGCGGCCAACGAGCTCGTGTTCGAAGGGCTCTTCTGCGCCACGCCGCATGTCTTCGTGTGCGCCGACCATCCGCTGGCGGGCCGCTCCAGCGTGACGCTCGAGGACTTGGAAGACTACCCGTTTTTGTCTTACGAGCAGGGCAGCTATAACTCGTTCTACTATTCCGAGGAACTGACCTCGACGTTTGAGCGTCGCAAGAATATCCGCGTGCGCGACCGTGCGACGTTGTTTAACCTGGCAATGGGCCTTAACGGCTACACGGTGTGTTCGGGTGTGATCAGCCATGAACTTAACGGCCCCGGTATTATCTCCATTCCGCTCGATGTAGACGAGTACATGGAGATCGGCATCATCACGCGCAAGAACACGACGCCCACACGCTACGGCCAAGCCTATATCGACGCGATCCGCCAGCATATTTAGCCGCTGCATTCTGCACGGGTCAAATCTCTTTATGGCAGTCCCAACTGATATAGGAAGCATCTATATCAAACTGTTATAAACGTATATTTTACGATGGCCATATGAGCGCTCATACTTTGTCCCAGTAAAGCAACCAATGCAAAGGGAGATATCTATGAGTGCTTTAACCACGCTGAATGCGCCGTTTCGCGCCGATATCGTCGGCAGCTTTCTTCGTCCACAGGCCGTAAAGGACGCCCGTGCCGCCTATGCTGCGGGCACACTCGACGCCGCCGGCCTTAAGGCCGTCGAGGATGAGGCCATCCGCGACCTGGTGGACAAGCAAAAGTCCGCTGGCCTGCAGGTGATTACCGATGGCGAGTTTCGCCGCAGTTACTGGCACCTCGACTTTATGTGGGGGCTCAACGGCATTGAACGCCGTACCTCGCGTACGGGCTATATGTTCCACGACGAGGAGACCACAGCCGACACCGCCGTGGTAACCGGCCCCATTAGCGGCGAGAACCATCCGTTCGTCGGGCACTTTAAATTTGTCAAGGCGCTCGAGGGGGAGGGCCAGGTCGCGCGGCAAACCATTCCGGCGCCGATCCAGACGTTCTCCGAAGTCACGCTCGACCGCTGCGACGGCCAGCAGGAGAGCCTGTGCGCTGTCTATAAGACCGATGAGGAACTTGCCGACGCCATCGCAGCCGCTTATCGCACGGTGATCGCCGACCTGTACGCAGCAGGCTGCCGCAACATCCAGTTTGATGACTGCACCTGGGGCATCTACTGCGACACCGATTTTGTCGCCAAAACCGGCATGAGCCCGGTCGACCTGCAAAAGGTAAGCGAGCTGGGCGTGGCGCTCAACAATGCCGCCATCGCGGACAAGCCCGACGATCTGGTCATCAACACGCATGTGTGCCGCGGCAACTACCACTCCACCTATGCCTTCGAGGGCGGCTATGACCCCATCGCGCCGTACCTGTTCGCAAGCGAGGATGTCGATGCATTTTACCTGGAGTTCGATACGCCGCGCGCCGGCGGTTTTGAGCCGCTCAAGTACGTTGCCCCGGGCAAGAAGGTCGTGCTGGGCTTGGTAACCACCAAGGCGGCAGAGCTCGAGAACGAGGATGTTATCGTCGAGCGCATCCGTGAAGCCGCAAAGTACGTGCCGCTCGAGAACCTGTATCTGTCGCCTCAGTGCGGCTTTGCCAGCTGCGAGATTGGCAACAAGCTGACCGAGGATGAGCAATGGGCAAAGATCGCGCTGGTCAAGCGCATTGCCGAGCGCGTTTGGAAGTAACGCTACCGTTTGCAGGTGACGGCGCGTGCGAGACATGGCGTATCACGTACAATGGTTCGGATCGTATCGTTCGGGCAGGTTATCCGATATGCCTGATCGTCCTTCCATCATGAAAGGACTTCCATGTCCCAATCCTCGACGCCCGCCGTCACCGATGCCATCTACGATGCATCGTCGCTCGGCCGCCCGCGCATGTTCGTGTTGGGTTTGCAACACATGTTTGCGATGTTCGGAGCCACGGTGCTCGTGCCTGTGCTCACCGGCCTTTCCGTTTCGGCGACGCTTCTGTTCGCCGGCATCGGCACGCTGCTGTTTCATTTTCTATCGCGCGGTAAGGTGCCCGCGTTTCTGGGCTCGTCGTTTGCTTTTATCGCGGGTTATGCCGCCATTGCACCCAACGGCGAGTCCGAGCTTTTGCCTTACGCTTGCCTGGGCGTTGCCTGCGCCGGCCTGCTCTATCCGGTGCTGGCGGCGCTGTTCCGCGCATTTGGCGCCAAGCGTGTCATGCGCTTCTTTCCGCCGGTGGTGACCGGTCCCATCGTCATTTCCATCGGCCTGATCCTGGCGAGCTCTGCCATTGCCAACTGCCAGACCAACTGGCTTGTCGCCGTTATCGCTGTGGCCGTGATCGTCATCTGCAACATCTGGGGCCGCGGCATGGTCAAGATCGTGCCGATCCTGCTGGGCGTCGTGGTGAGCTATGCCGTTGCGGCCGCGTTGGGTGAGGTCGATTTTTCGGGCGTCGCAGCTGCCCCCTGGGTTGGCTTGCCCGTCGTGTGGGACAACACCGTGTTTGCGCTCTTTGGACCGCAGTTCGATAGCGGTCTTGCCACGACGGCCATCATCACCATCATGCCGCTGGCCTTTGCAACTATGATCGAGCATATCGGCGATATCTCCGCCATTGGCTCTACCTGCGAACGCAATTACATTGCCGATCCCGGTCTGCACCGTACCCTGCTCGGCGATGGCCTGGCGACCATCTTGGCGTCGCTCTTTGGCGCTCCGGCCAACACCACGTATGGCGAGAACACCGGCGTGCTTGCGCTTACGCGTGTGTTCGACCCGCGCGTGATTCGCATTGCCGCCTGCTGCGCCATCGTGCTTTCGTTCTGCCCCAAGTTTGCTGCTGTGATCGCTGCTATGCCGGCGTGCGTTATCGGCGGTGTGTCACTCGTGCTCTATGGCATGATCAGCGCCGTTGGCGTGCGTAACCTCATCGAGAATCAGGTTGATTTCCAGAACAACCGCAACGTGCTGGTGGCGGCTCTGGTGCTCGTGCTTTCGCTCGGCATTGCCTACAGTACCGCCGGTGCCATCGTGCTGGAACTGGGCGGCGTGACGATTTCGCTTTCGGGCCTTGCCGTGGGCTCTCTGGTGGGCATTGTGCTCAACGCCATCCTGCCCGGTAATGACTTTGAGTTTGATACTTCCGAGCTTGAGGAGACTACTGAATAGTAGCTGCGTTCAGCCAAATTAAAAATGGCGCCCGTGCGTACGCGTGGACGCCATTTTTAATGCGTCAGTATCCAGTGGATGCCGCGCGCCATGCGCAGGTCAGTTTGGGCAAAGTGATTGCCGGGGTTGAGCTCCAACGTTGTTGGAATGTCACGCTCGATAAACAGCTCTTCCATCGCGCACGTATCGTCGAGTACGTGCCGCATCATGCGGTTGGGCGTCTTGGTTTCCTTTTTACCGAGCGACAGATAGGCGGCGTCAGGCGTAGCTGTCATCGTGCGTTCACGCGCGTAGTCGATAAAGCCGGGGAACCACAGCGACCCCGATGCACTCGCCGCGCGCTCAAAGACATCTGTTTGCCAAAGTGCCCACAGTGAAAAAAGACCCGCCAACGAGTAGCCGGCAATGCCGCGCCAGGTGGGCGGGCAGGGAAGTGATGATTCGGCCTCTGGGATCATCTGCTTCAACAACTCGTCAAGAAAACCAGCAGCCTGTCCACCAAAGGGCTCGGCATCTCGTATAGTTCCCTCACATTCCCAGGGGCTCAGCTCGCGATTCCAATCGAGTCCTCCGATGGCGACAAGGGTGAATGGCGGGCAGTCGAGCTCTCGGCAGCGCTTGTAGACTTCACTACCGTCGCCCATTACCACGGGGAGGTAGATGACGGGCGCGCCTTCCACACACTCTGAATAAACGGTTATCTGCTTATGATGCGCTTCCAAGGCAGGCTTCTCTCGGTGTCGTGATATTGACAGCCTCAATTGTCGCACGCTGGCACGGGGGCAGACGCTAAAAGAAAGGCGCGGAGCCGCTCGATGCGACTCCGCGCCTTGTTGTTTTGCTTTGGCAGACTATGCCGCTACGCCACGAAGAAGTAGACGAGGAAGGCAAGGGCTGCGATCCACATGAGCGGCTTGATCTTGGAGGCCTCGCCCTTAAAGAGCGCGACGATCACGTAGGCGATAAAGCCCAGGCCAATGCCGGCAGAGATGGAGTAGGTGAAGGGCACGCCGGCGACAATCATGAACGCCGGGAAACCCTGCGACACGTCGGACCAGTCGATCTCGGAGGCCTCGCTCATCATGAGGTAGCCGACGTAGACCAGAGCACCGCAGGTGGCGGCGCTGGAAACGATGGTGACGATGGGGGAGAAGAACGCGGCGAGAATGAACAGCACGCCGGTGGTGACGGAGGTGAGGCCCGTGCGGCCACCGTCGGCGGCGCCAGAGGTGGACTCGACGAAGGTGGTGATGGAGGAGACGCCCATGAAACCGCCCACAGCGGCGGCGGCGGAGTCGACGATCAGGATCTCCTTGATATTCTCGACGTTGCCGTCGTCGGTGAGGAACTCGCCCTGCTTGGCCACGGCCATCGCGGTGCCCATGGTGTCGAAGAAGTCACTCATGAGCAGCGAGAACGAGATGACGAGGAGCGCGGGGTCGGTAAGGACCTTGACGATGGCGGGCACGCCGCCGGCGTCGGCGATGGGGCCACCGATGCTCGAGAAGTCGAGCGGGGCGATGATACCGGTCGGAGCATGGGTCACACCTAGGGGGATACCGGCGATGACGGCGACGACGATGCCGATGAGCAGCGAGCCGGGGACGTTGCGGCAGGCGAGGGCGACTGTCACCAGGATGGAGATGATGCCGACGATGAAGGTGGGGGAGGTGATGTCGCCCAGACCGACGAGTGTACCGGCGCCAGCGGTGATAATGCCGGCATCGCACAGGCCAATCATGGCGATGAACAGGCCCAGACCCACCGAGATGGCGTGACGCAGGACAACCGGGATGGCGTCCATGATGGCCTCGCGCAGGCCACAAAGCACGAGCAGCAAGATGACGATACCCTCGAGGAAGATGACGCTCATGGCCACGTGCCAGTCACCGCCGCAGACGGTGGTGGTGATTCCAGCGATCATCGCGTTGACGCCTAAGCCCGACGCGCAGGCGAGCGGGCGGTTGGCGAAGATGCCCATGCAGATGGTCATGATGCCGGCGCCCAGGCAGGTGGCGCAGGCGAGCGCTCCCGCATCGATGCCAGCGCCCGAGAGCACCGCGGGGTTGACGGCGATGATGTAGGCCATCGCCAGGAATGTTGTCAGTCCAGCGCGGAGTTCGGTCCCGATTGTGGACTTGCGCTCGCTGACGTGAAATAGTTCGTCCATGCATACCCTTTCCTTGCTCGGCCCCGAGTTTAGGCCGATTGACACGAACTCACCCACTATAGCCCCTTTACGACGCTGTTGTTCCTCGCATGTTGATGTTCGGCGCTTTGTAGCAGACGGACGGTATTTTTCGCATGAAAATGTGTGGGTACCGTATACTTAAGCGGTTACAACGACCCCTATGGAGGAACGTATGATTAAAGAGCTTTGCCACGACGAGGCTATCCTGTCCCAGCGTTGCGAGGTTGCGACCGTCGAGGACGAGTCGGTTGCTCAGGA
>DBFZQW010000045.1:0-3821 GCA_048521445.1 Collinsella sp.
GACCATCTTGACGACCGGACCGCTCGTCATAAAGTCACAGAGACCGCCAAAGAAGGGCTTGTCGGCCAGATGGGCGTAGTGCTCCTCGACGGTAGCGCGCTCGAGCGTGGTCATCTCCATGCGCTCGATGACAAGGCCGCTGCGCTCAATGCGAGCAACAATCTCGCCGATTTTGCGATCGCGCACGGCGTCGGGCTTAATCATGATGAAGGTCTTCTCGATAGCCATAAAAGTAGCCTTTCAAGTAGGTTCGCGCGTGCCCAAGTCCCATTCCGGCACCCGCCTGGACTGCATCGTAACAGAGTTTTAGCTGCAGTTAAACAAAAAGCTGTTTATTGAAACGTTGCAATTTATTAAAGCGCTCCATATGTGTCACTTCTGTTTCGAAGCCCGATTAGAGTACCATCCGACCGCCCATCAACCGCATCGAACAGAGCAGGCGGTCGGTTGCCGCCCGCGAACGTAACCCCTTCACAACCTGCCCAAAGGTCCTACAGAAGTTCTCGACAAGCCCCTCCCCCATAGCAACAAAATACGGGCGCCCACATCAGCAGGCGCCCGTAAAGTGAAAACGATTTATCAATAAATGGCCAAAACGGCTTCAGCCAAATCCCTACTTTACCCCGTGGCCCATCTCGACGACCTTAGTCAGTGACCCAACCACACCCTCGTCAGCCACGAGCTGTGCCTCGGCGCGATCAAGCTGCACGGCAACGGCGGCAGGGGCGGTGCCGCCCTCGGTCGTGCGCGCGGCGACAATCGACGGGATGTCGAGCGCCTCGGTAATGTCGCGCTCAAAGAGCGGGCTTGCCTCCTGGAACACCTCAAACGGCAGGTCCTCAAGATTGCAGCCGCGCTTCTCGCACATCAGGACCAGATGGCCCACCACGGCATGTGCCTCGCGGAACGGCAGGCCACGCTTGGCCAGGTAATCGGCAACATCGGTGGCGGCAAGGTGCCCCACGCCGCACTCGCGCGCCATGGCATCCTCGTTGACGGTCCAAGTCGAAATCATTCCGGCCATAACGGACAGGCACTGCATGAGCGTATGGGCGGTATCGAGCGCGCCCTCCTTGTCCTCCTGCAAGTCCTTGTTATAAGCAAGCGGCAGGCCCTTCATGGTTACCAGCAGCTGCACCAGGTTGCCGTACACGCGACCGCTCTTGCCGCGGATAAGCTCGGCAAAGTCGGGGTTCTTCTTCTGCGGCATGATAGACGAGCCGGTGGAGTAGGAGTCTGAAAGCGTGATAAAGCCAAATTCGGAGCTCGACCACAGCACGATCTCCTCGGAAATACGCGACAGGTGCATCGCCATGACGGATCCGGCGTAATGCAGATCGAGCAGGAAATCACGGTCGGAAACCGCATCGAGCGAGTTGGGAATCACGCCCGCAAAGCCAAGTTCAGCAGCCGTCATCTG
Source organism: Collinsella sp. (assembly GCA_048521445.1). Classification (GTDB taxonomy): domain Bacteria; phylum Actinomycetota; class Coriobacteriia; order Coriobacteriales; family Coriobacteriaceae; genus Collinsella. The sequence continues at coordinate 1,421 of DBFZQW010000045.1, forward strand.
GCGATCGAGCGGATAGCTCGTACCGGCAAGCGCGGCAGCACCCAGCGGGCAGTTGTCGGCGGCATCAAAGGCGGCCTTCAGGCGCGTAAAGTCGCGTGCGAACATCCAGGAATACGCCAGCAGATGATGCGAGAGCAGCACGGGCTGAGCGTGCTGCATATGCGTGTAGCCCGGCAGAATCACCTTGTCGTACTTCTTGGCCGCATCCACCAGCACATGGCGCAGCTCAAGATTGGCCTCCATGAGCTCCTTGGCCAGCGCCTTGACGCCCAGGCGCGTATCGGTCGCCACCTGGTCGTTGCGCGAACGCCCAGTATGCAAGCGCTTGCCAGCCTCGCCGATGCGACGCGTCAGCTCGCTCTCGATGGACATATGAATGTCCTCATCGTTGATATCGAAGGTGAGGTTGCCGGCATCGATATCCTGTTCGATTCCGGTAAGGCCCTTGGCAATCGCCTGCTCGTCCTCGGCACTGATGATGCCCTGGGCGGACAACATCTTGGCATGCGCCTTAGAGCCGGCGATATCCTGCTTATAGAGATGTTTGTCGACCGGCAGCGACGCGCCAAACTCCTGCGTGACCTCGGCCACGCCCGCCTCAAAACGACCGCCCCAAAGAGCCATGGAACCGTCTCCTTTCTCCAAATACCAAAACAAGCGCCCAAAGCAATGCGCCATATCGCTAAAGCGATTTTTCAACCGCTAGTTTTACACATTCCCCACCGTGTGCGAAGCCATGTAGCTAATTTGCAAAGAAGTGACGCGCCATGCACTTGGCGCCCAACGTCTCCCTCCGGATGTTGCCCTGCGAACCATCGATCCAGGCCTTCAGGCTCATAGGGACGTCCTCGACCCTTGCAGCATCGAACTCGGGCGCGAGGGCAAGTAAAGCATGCGCGATAGCATTGAACATAATGGATACTCCTCATATATATAGGCGCAGAGCCGCCAAATTGATAGAAGGAGCCCCGCCGGACAACCCCGGCGGGGCTCGGACTCAGCCGCAGACGCGGCATCATATATGCGGGCGGAACGTAGGGGCCACCGATGTTAAGAAGTGTCAGCAAGCATAACGAAAGGTAGGGACCCCGTGCGCCCGTTATGTATCACGCGGATGGGCCGCGCGGATACCAAGGGAAGGAGGCGCTAGGCCTGGGCGGCAGCAGAGCTGGGGCCCTGGACCTTTGCCCACGTCTTGAGCGACAGCGTATCGATCTCGATAAAGCCGGCGCTGGCCTTCTCGTCAAACGTGGTGTCGCGGTCGTAGGTAGCCAGACCGTAGTCGTAGAGGCTGAAGGGGCTCTTGCGGCCGACGACATGGCAGTTGCCCTTAAAGAACTTCAGACGGACAGTGCCGGTCACGAACTTCTGGGTATCGGCCATAAAGGCATCGAGCGCGTTTTTGAGCGGGCTGTACCACTGGCCGTTGTACACGGCGGTGGCCCAATCCTGCTCGAGCTTGATCTTGGTCTTGAGCAGGTCGCCCTCGACGCAGATGTCCTCGAGCGCCTTGTGGGCGGTGATGAGCGTCAGGGCGCCGGGAACCTCGTAGCACTCGCGGCTCTTAAGGCCCACCAGGCGATCCTCGACCAGATCGAGACGGCCAAAGCCATTGTCGCCGGAGATCTTGTTGAGGGCGATGACGATCTCAGAGAGCTTCATCTTCTTGCCGTCTACGGCGACGGGCTTGCCGGCCTCAAACTCAATCTCGGTGTAGGTCGGGGTGTCCGGCGTGTCCTCGGGATTCTTGGTCATAACCCAGGCGTCGTCGAGCGGCTCGTTCCAGGGATCCTCCAGGTGGCCGCACTCAATGGCACGACCCCACAGGTTGTCGTCGATGGAGTAGGGGTTGTCGTTGGCACCCTCGGGAACCGGCACGTTGTGGGCGTGAGCATAGGCGACCTCGTCGGGACGGCACTTCAGGTCCCACTCGCGAACCGGGGCGATAACCTTGAGCTCAGGGTCGAGGGCCTTGACGGCGGCCTCAAAACGGACCTGGTCGTTACCCTTGCCGGTGCAGCCGTGGGCGACGTAGGTCGCGCCAAACTCGTGGGCGACCTCAACAAGCTTCTTGGCAAGCAGCGGGCGAGACAGGGCAGAGAGCAGCGGATACTTGCTCTCGTACATGGAGTTTGCTGCGATGGCTTTGGTCAGGAACTCATCGGAGAACTCGTCGCGCAGGTCGAGCACCTGGCAATCGAAAACGCCCAGGTCGAGCGCCTTCTGCTTCTTGGCATCCAGTCCGGTCTCTTCCTGGCCCACGTTGCCGCAGACGCAAACGACATCGAGATTCTTCTCGTCCTGGAGCCACTTGACACATACGGATGTATCAAGACCACCGGAATATGCGAGAACGACTTTTTCCTTGCTCATGGCTGTTTCCTTTCGCCCTTGGTAGCTA
>DBFZQW010000046.1:0-14254 GCA_048521445.1 Collinsella sp.
CACGTAGCTCGGACGCACCAGCAGCGGGTAGCCGATGTGCGCGGCCACGGCCTCGGCCTCCTCAAACGAGGTGGCCTGGCCCGCCGGCGGGTACATGATGCCCAGCTTATCGAGCAGAGCGGCGAAGCGCTCGCGGTCCTCGGCAAAGTCGATGGCATCGGGCTTGGTGCCCATAATGTTCACGCCGCTCTCCTCGAGCATGCGCGCCAGCTTAAGCGGGGTCTGGCCGCCGAGCGTCACCACGACGCCGTCGGGACGCTCAACATCGATGACGTCCATGACGTCCTCGTAGGTGAGCGGCTCAAAGTACAGGCGGTCGGACGTGTCGTAGTCAGTCGAGACGGTCTCGGGGTTGCAGTTGACCATGATGGCCTCGAAGCCGCGGGCCGCCAGCGCGTAGCTCGCGTGCACGCAGCAGTAATCGAACTCGATACCCTGGCCAATGCGGTTGGGGCCGGCGCCCAGGATCATCGCTTTGGGCTTGTCCGCCGGCGTGGTCTCGTCGGGAGCCACGCACTTCTTGGCATCCGGGCTCGTGCGGTAGATGTTCTCGTACGTCTTGTAGTGGTATTCCGTGGCGCTCGAGAACTCCGCAGCGCAGGTGTCGACCGTCTTCATGCTGGGAACCACGCCCAGGCCCTTGCGGTAGGCGCGCACAAAGCGCTCATCGGAGCCGGTCAGCGCGGCAATCTCGGCGTCGCTCGTGCCGTACTGCTTGAGCAGGCGCATCGCGTCGGCGTCGATATCCTCCACACGCAGACCGCGGATGCTCTCCTGAACCTGCACCATGTCGTTGATGCGGTTGAGGTACCACGGATCGATGCCGCAGATGGCATGGATGCGAGCGATGTCCCAGCCACGGCGCAGGGCCTCGACCACAAAGAAGATGCGGTGCTCGGTCGACGTGGCCACGGCCTGAGCGAGCTCATCGTCGCTCAGCTTGTCGGCACCCTCCTTGCCACCGGCGCAGATACCCTGGTGACCGTCCTCCAGCGAGCGCATGGCCTTGCCAAAGGCCTCCTCAAAGGTGCGGCCGATCGCCATGATTTCGCCCACGGCCTTCATGCGCGTGGTGAGCGTGGGGTCGGTACCCTTGAACTTCTCGAAGGCAAAGCGCGGCACCTTGACCACGCAGTAGTCGATCGTGGGCTCAAAGCAGGCAGGCGTTGCCTTGGTGATGTCGTTGACGATCTCGTCGAGCGTATAGCCCACAGCCAGGCGCGCGGCGGCCTTAGCGATGGGGAAACCCGTGGCCTTGGAGGCCAGCGCGGACGAACGGCTCACGCGCGGGTTCATCTCGATGACGATCAAGCGACCGGTGTTGGGGTTCACGGCAAACTGCACGTTGGAGCCACCGGTCTCGACGCCGATCTTCTCCAGAATGGCGAGCGAGGCCACGCGCATGCGCTGATACTCAAGGTCGGAGAGCGTCTGCGCCGGCGCCACGGTGATGGAGTCGCCGGTGTGCACGCCCATGGGGTCGAGATTCTCGATGGAGCACACGATGATGCCGTTGCCGGCGTGATCACGCATGACCTCCATCTCATACTCTTTCCAGCCCTCGATGGACTCCTCGACCAGCACCTCGTGGGCGGGCGAGAGCTCCAGGCCCTGGCTCACGATGGAGACGAGCTCCTCGTGGGTGTGAGCGATGCCGCCGCCGGCGCCGCCGAGGGTAAAGCTCGGGCGCAGTACGCAGGGATAGCCCACGCGCTCGGCGATGGCCTCGGCGTCGGCCACGCTGTAGGCATAGCCCGAGCGCGCGACCTCCAGGCCGATCTCGGCCATGGCCTCGTTAAAGAGCTTGCGGTCCTCGCCGCGCTCGATAGCGGCCAGGTCGCAGCCGATCATCTCGACACCGTACTTGTCCAGCGTGCCGTCTTTCGCCAGCTCGACGGCGGCGTTCAGACCGGTCTGGCCGCCCAGCGTGGGCAGCAGCGCGTCCGGACGCTCTTTCTTGATTACGCGCTCGATAAACTCGGCGGTGATGGGCTCGACATAGGTGCGGTCGGCAAGACCCGGGTCGGTCATGATGGTCGCCGGGTTGGAGTTGACCAGGATAACCTCAAAGCCATCCTCCTTGAGCACCTTGCAGGCCTGGGCACCGGAGTAGTCGAACTCGCAGGCCTGGCCAATAACGATGGGGCCCGAGCCAATGACGAGGATGCGCTTGATGTCAGTACGTTTCGGCATGTTAGTTCTCCTCGGTCTCGGTCGCGGCGGTCTCGGCGAAATTCCAGCCGGCAAGGCGGTCCTTCGCGGTGTCGATGTCCAGGTAGTTCTCCTCGCCGTCCATGAGTCGCGTAAAGGCGGTAAAGAGATAGTGGGCATCGGTGGGGCCGGGCGAGGCCTCGGGGTGGTACTGGACCGAGAAGCACGGGGCGTCGAGCAGCTGGATGCCCTCGGCGGTGCCGTCGTTGAGGTTCACGTGCGTCAGGCGAATGCGGCCGAAGCGCTCGTTCATCACGACCGGCGCGATGCCGCGACGCACCCAGGCGCGCAGGTCGCCATCGGCCGCATGCTCGGTCTCGCCGCCGGAAAGCTCCGGGATCAGTTTGCCCAGACTGGGGAACAGCAGGCCAAAGCCGTGGTTTTGCGCGGTGATCTCCACGCGACGGCTCACCAGGTTCATAACCGGCTGGTTACCGCCACGGTGACCGAATTTAAGCTTTTCCATTTGGGCGCCGCACGCCAAGCTGATCATCTGGTGACCAAGGCAAATGCCAAAGACCGGCACCTTGCCGATCAGCTGCTGTACCTGCTCGTAGGTCTCCACCACGGCATCGGGGTCGCCGGGGCCGTTGGATAAAAAGACGCCGTCGGGATTCATGTCGAGCACCTCACTCGCGGGCGTATCCCACGGCACGACAGTAAGGTCGCAGCCGGCACGGACCAGACCCTCCAGGATGCCGCGCTTGACGCCGCAGTCGTAGGCGACCACGTTGTGGCGGGCGGGAGCGGCAGGGGCAAGCGCAAAGTCATGCGTAGCGGGCAGGTCGGCAACTGCAAACTCGTGGGGCTCAGAGCAGCTCACGGTCTTGACCAGGTTCTCGCCCACCAGCGTCGGCGCGGCGGCCAGACGCTCGGCAAGCTCGTCGACGTCAAAGATTTCCGTCGAGATAATGCCCATCTTGGAGCCGTTGTCGCGCAGGTGGCGCACAAGAGCGCGGGTGTCGATGCCCTCGATAGCGACGATGCCGTGGGCACGCAGGTACTCCGGCACGCTGACGGCCGAGCGCCAGTTGGAAGGCGTGGCGCACATGTCGCGGACAATCATGCCGCGCATGGCGGGAGCGCTCGCAGGGCGAGCGGTATCGCCGGGGAAGGCCGACTGGACGTCGGTCTCATCAATGCCGTAGTTACCGATCTGCGGATAGGTCATGGTTACAATTTGGCCGGCATAGCTCGGATCGGTCATGATCTCAAAATAGCCCTCAAGCGAGGTGTTGAAGCAAACCTCGCCGGTCGCGGTACCCTCGGCACCGCATGCACGGCCATAAAAAATGGTCCCATCCTCAAGGTACAGGATGCAGGGACCGCAGGTGCCCTTGCTGGTTTTGGCCAGCATGCGCTGGCAAAGCTCGCTGGGCGCGAAGGTGCGGGCAGCAGCGCCCGCAGTATGGTTGTTCGCCATAATTCTCCTTCCCGGTCTCTCCGGACCGGCTTAAAGGTTGGTAGTTAGGCCTTGCGGTATTGTAACCGCAAGCATGCGCCATAGCGTTAATTTCATCGAAATGTTTACGAAATGATAATTATGACTTTCTATGCATAATGATTTTCTGGGACCGGGAAATATCATTCTGAACGCGGGGCTTTGTCGCCAACTGCATACATGACAGAATGATTTTTTAATCCCCGTCCCAGAAAAATCATCCCGCGCGGGCACTTGGCTCACGCGGGATGATGGCGTCTTATTTATCCTGCTCCAGCAGATCGGACGGTGTGCGATCGGGCTTGCCACCGCGGAAGATCTCGCGACCGTGCAGGCGATGCTCCAGGTCACGTTCGGCCTTTTCCTCGTCAATCTTGGTCTGGCTCACCGACGGGTCCTCAATCAGCGACGACACCGAGTTCACCTGCTTTTGAATGCGCTCGGAAATCGTGTCGTCCATACTCACGATATGCATCTTCCAGTCGATGTTCGTAGCGGTCGATGAGCTCTTGGTCCACACGAACGTCAGAATGGCGCTCTGATGACCCCTCGCGGGGAACATGCCAAAGAAGGAATCATGCTGGATATTGCTGTCCTCATCGATATAGGCGTGCACGTTGTACACCACGCGGTCAATCTTATCGTTGAGCAACGCGTTGGTCGCAAGTGCCGCAGCCTGAATCTGCCCGTTGGACAGCAGCTCGAGCTCGTTGGCAGACGATGTGTCCAACACCGTTACCTCGACCGTGCCTGTGCGCTCGTCCGCCTCGTCGACGCTAAAGTCGAGCGGGAACTGCGTAAAGCCGTTGCCCCACTCGAGGCCGCCCTTCAGTGCCGTGGAAACGGTATCCACCGAAACACTCTCGGACAGGTTGGCAGTGTTCAGGCGGCGCATCACGCCGTAGCCAATCTGCATGCCCACGATCAGTACAAGGATGCCGATGACCACAGCCATAGCGGTCTTCGTAATGGTATGGCTCACCTGCGAGCCCGAAGGGTCGTCCTCGGACAGCGGGTCGATCTGTTTTGTCTGGCTTGCGCGATCTTCGCTGCGAAGCTGCGCCAGCGCCGCCTTGTCGCCGCGCTTGGCCGCTGCCTCTTTTTCGCGCATGCGCTCGGTGCGCTTTTTGGCAAGCGTCGGATCCAAAACGCCGGATGCGTCGATCTCGGAGAATAACTCCGTCACTTCTTCCGGAGTCAAAGGGTTCTTCTCAGCCATATACTTCCTGTCATATCAATCAGTCGAGCTCGTGCGCACGCGCACCTTCGAACTGCATTCGATAGTAACGGGCATAGGTGCCGCCACGGGCGAGAAGCTGCTCGTGCGTGCCACGTTCCACAACGCGACCATGCTCAACGGTCGCAATCTCGTCAGCATGCTTAATGGTCGAAAGACGGTGGGCGATGATGATTGTGGTACGGCCGCGTGCCAGCTCTTCGAGCGACTCCTGGACCGCCTCCTCGCTCTCGTTATCCAAAGCACTCGTCGCCTCGTCCAAGATCAGGATCTTGGGGTTCTTGAGAAACACGCGCGCGATGGCAACACGCTGCTTTTGTCCGCCCGAAAGACGGCTGCCACGCTCGCCCACCACGGTGTCGTAGCCCTGTGGAAGCGACTCGATAAAGGCATCGATGTTGGCGCGACGGGCGGCCTCGGCGATCTCCTCCGCCGTAGCGCCCGGCTTGCCGTAGGCGATGTTCTCGCCAATCGTACCGTCAAATAGATAGACATCCTGCTGCACCAGGCCGATGGCGCGGCGCAGGCTCTGCTGCGTCACATCGCACACGTCCTGACCGTCGATGCTAATGGATCCGGTAGCCACGTCATAAAAGCGCGGCAGCAGCGAACAGGTCGTGGACTTGCCACCGCCCGAAGGGCCAACCAAAGCGATGGTCTGCCCGGGCTTGATGGACAGGTCCATATGGTCGATAACGGGACGCTCGTCGGCATCGCCCTCGCCCAGCTCAACATCCTCGTAGTTAAAGCACACGTCGTGATACTCCACGGCGCCGGCAGTCACCTGCAGATCCGTAGCGCCCGGCTTGTCCTGGATATCCGGCGCGGTCGAGAGCACCTCGTCCATACGCTTAAAGCCGGCGATAGCCTTCTGATACGTTTCGGCTGAATTGACGAGTGTCTCGAGCGGCGTGCAGAACAGCGAAATATAGAGTGCAAAGGTCGCCATATCGACCGCCTGCAGCTGTCCCTGGGCGACCAGCCAGCCGCCCAGCAGCACCACGATCACATAGAGCACACCCGAGAGCAGACCATACGTCGCGGTATAGACGCCCATGGCGTGATACATGTTCTCCTTGGACGAAAGATAGCGATTGTTTGAGGCGCGGAACTTGAAGCGTTCGGTCTCCTCATTGGCAAAGCTCTTGACCACGCGCATGCCCGCCAGCGAATCCTGCAGCTGTGCATTGATGCCGCTGATTTTTTTGCGATTGTCGCTAAAGACCTCGCGCATGCGCATGTTCTGCCAAAACATGATGACCGCAAACGCTGCTGTCACCACAGCCATAGCAAGCGCCAGCACCGGGGCGATGGTAAAGAGGATCACAAACGAGCCGATGATCTCGATGCCACAGATGATGATCCACTCGGGCACGTGGTGCGCCGCCTCGCAGATATCGAACAGGTCGTTGACCACGCGGCTCATCATGTCGCCCGAGCTGTTGCGGTCGAAGTACGCAAAGCTGAAGCGCTCATACTGGTCGAACAGGTCCTCGCGCATCTTGGACTCCATACGCGCGCCCATCACGTGACCCCAATAGCTCACAAAGTAGCGGCAGGCGCAGCGGACGGCATACATCAGCACCAAGCCCACCGCGATCATGCCGAGCGCCTGCATAATGGCAGCCTGACCCTGAGTAAATAGCCCACCGGTCAAATTGCGCAGGATAATGGGGAACGCAAGGTCAATGGCGGCAAGCACCAGAGCACAAACAGTATCAGCAACAAAAAGCCCCATCTGGGGCTTGTAATACGAAAGAAACCTCTTCAGCATGTGATCCTCAAAGAAATATCAGCAACGTAAGGCCCTGAGACAAAGCAATCAGTAGTACTTGTCCCAGGGCTATCCCCACTCGTTAAAGCTCCGCGCTCCCAAGGCGGTGCGCGATGCTATCGCAGGCCAAGGCGCCTACGACGGTCTTGGCGTCTTCGATCTTGCCGTCGAGCACGGCGTCGATCAGCTCGTGCAGCGGCACCAGGTCCACGTTGACAAACTCGTCATCATCGGGGTTGGGCGCATCAAACTCGAGCTTGGTAGCCAAGTAGATGTGGATGATCTCATCGCAAAAACCGCAGGACGTGACAATCGACGTCAAAAAGCGAATACGACCAGCCCTAAAGCCCGTCTCCTCATGCAGTTCGCGCTTGGCGCAATCGAGCGGGTCCTCGCCCGGGTCGAGCTTGCCGGCGGGAATCTCGACCGTCACGCGGTCGATGGCGGTGCGGTACTGACGCACCAGTACGATCTTGCCGCTCTCGGTCAGTGCCACAACGGCCGCCGCACCCGGATGGCGAACGATATCGCGGGCGCTGCGGTGACCGTTGGGCAGCTCAACCTCAAGACGGTGGACGTCGAGGATCTTGCCCTTCCAGGCGCACTCCTCCGAAAGAATCTTCTCGTGCAGCTCGGCATCGTGCGGGTCGTCGTCGCCCAGTACCAGCGCCGGCTCGTCAGCGACCTCGCCACCAGGCTCGCCCTCGGCGTGCCCATACATGCGGCTGTCCTCCTCGACAATCTGCGCGTCCACGAGTTCTTCGTTCTTCTCGTCCATCCGTCTCATTCCTCTCGGATTTTAGGCATCCCAGGCGTCGCGGCCGCGCAGCGCACGCAGGCCGATGTCGTGGCGCAGAGTCTTGCCCTCAAAATCAATCTTCTCGCAAGCCTCGTAGGCAAGGTTGCGAGCGTTCTCGAACGTGTCGCCCAGAGCGGTCACGGCAAGCACGCGGCCACCATTGGTCACGAGCTGGCCGTCCACCACGGCAGTGCCCGCGTGGTAAACGGTCACGTTCTCCATGGCCTCGGCATCCTCAATGCCAGTGATGACCTTACCCTTCTCGTAGCTGCCGGGATAGCCCGCGCTCGTCAGGACAACGGCCACGGCCCACTCGTCGCGCCAGTCGAGTTCAATCTGATCGAGCTCGCAGTTGGCACAAGCCAGCATGACCTCGACCAGGTCGTTCTTAAGACGCGGCAGCACGACCTGAGTCTCGGGATCACCAAAGCGGGCGTTGAACTCCAGTACCTTGGGGCCGGCGGGGGTGAGCATAAAGCCGCCATACAGGCAGCCGCGGTAGTCGATACCCTCGGCAGCGAGCTCGGCCACGGTCTGCTCCATGACCTTCACCATCGTGGCGTGCTCCTCGTCAGTCACGATGGGCACCGGGCTGTAGACGCCCATGCCGCCGGTGTTGGGGCCCTTGTCGCCCTCGAGCGCGCGCTTGTGGTCCTGCGAGGTAGCCATGGGGCGCACGGTCTTGCCGTCGGTAAAGGCCAACAGCGAGCACTCGGGGCCGGTCAGCATCTCCTCGATGACCACGGTATTGCCGGCATCGCCAAAGGTGCCGCCAAAGCACTCGCGCACGGCCTCCTCGGCCTGCTCAAGTTCGGTCGCCACGATAACGCCCTTGCCCGCGGCAAGGCCGTCGGCCTTGACGACCAGCGGGGCGCCCTGCTCGCGCACGTAGGCGAGAGCCGAAGCTTCGTCGGTAAACGAACCATAGGCTGCCGTCGGAATGCCCGCACGCTCCATGAGCTGCTTGGAGAACAGCTTGGAGCCCTCCATCTGGGCGCCCTCGGCACCCGGGCCAAAGCAGGGAATACCCGCCGCGCGCACGGCGTCGGCCACGCCCGCCACAAGCGGAGCCTCGGGGCCAATTACCACGAGTCCGCATCCGTGGCTCTGCGCAAACGCCGCCACGGCCGCAGGATCGCAGTCGTCGAGAACAACGTTCTCGCCACAGCTCGCGGTGCCGCCGTTGCCCGGCGCGATGTAGAGCTTGCCGGCGCGCGGTGATGCTGCGAGTTTAGCTGCCAAAGCATGCTCACGGCCGCCGCTGCCCAACAACAGGATGTCGATGGTTTGAGTGTCCGCCTTCAAGGGTGCCTCCTCTATGGATGAATGGCCCGCTCCGCGCGAGCCCTTTGCAAGCAAATATACCCCTCGGCCGCCCGTCAGGGCTGCAAAGGGGTATATCGCAATAACCGTATAAACCGATTACTTCCAGAATCGGTTGATGATCTGCTCGCGACCGGCGCCAACGCCAATGAACGTCACGCGGGTGTGTGCCAGATCCTCGATAAACGCCACGTAGTCCTGAGCCTCTTGCGGCAGCTCATCAAAGCTGCGGCAACCGGTGATGTCGCACTTCCAGCCGGGGAGCTCCTCGTAGATGGGCTTGGCATGCTCAAAGCGCACCTGATGCTCGGGCACGCTCGTGTAGCGCTCGCCATCGACGTCGTAGGCCACGCACACCTTGATGGTGTCGAAGGCCGAAAGCACGTCGAGCTTGGTCACGGCGATGTCGGTGAGGCCGTTGACGCGCGAGGCATAGTTGGCGATAGGGCCGTCAAACCAGCCGCAACGACGACGGCGACCGGTGGTCACGCCGTACTCATAGCCCTCCTCGGTCAGCGTGTGGCCAGCCTCGGACTCATAGGAAAGCTCGGTGGGCATGGGGCCCGAACCGACGCGGGTGATATAGGCCTTCATGACGCCCAGCACGCGGTCGACGTTCTTCATGCCCACGCCAGAGCCGGTGATGGCGCCGCCGGCGGTGCAGTTGGAAGACGTCACGTACGGATAGGTTCCGTGGTCGATGTCGAGCAGCGTCGCCTGAGCGCCCTCAAACAGCAGGTTCTTGCCCTCATCGATCATGTTGTTGAGCAGCAGGCTCGTCTCGGTGATGTAGGGGCGCAGGCGCTCGGCCATCGGCAGGTACTCGTCGCAAATCTGGTCCACGGTGTAGGTGGGCAGATTGTAGATGAGCTCGAGCTCGGGGTTCACGCGGGCGAGAGCGGTCTCCAGCTTGTCGCGGAACAGCGTCTCGTCCAGCATGTCCTGCATGCGCAGACCAATGCGGGCCATCTTGTCCTGATAGCACGGACCGATGCCGCGCTTGGTGGTACCGATGTTCTTCTTGCCGAGCTTCTGCTCAAAGGCGCCATCCAGATCAATGTGGTACGGCATGATGACATGCGCGTTGCCGCTAATCTTGAGGTTCTTGGTGGTGATGCCGTCGGCCTCGAACATGTCAATCTCCTCAAGGACAACCTTGGGGTTGACGACACAGCCGTTACCGATCACCGACACGTGGTCGGAATACATGATGCCAGAGGGCACCTGGTGCAGGCCATACTTCTTGCCGTTGACGACGATGGTGTGACCGGCGTTGTTGCCACCCGAGTAGCGCACGACGGCATCGAAGTCGCCGGCGACCAGGTCGCAAATCTTACCCTTGCCCTCATCGCCCCACTGGGCACCGACCAAAACGGTTGACGGCATGTTTACTCCTTACATTCATGGACTGTCTACGCGCCACGCCGGCACGCAGAAGCACAAAACATTCCCAGTATACCCGTGCAACGGGCGCCTGTCCTACTCCTCGGCATGTGCCCCATCAAGCTCATAGAACTTGGTGGATGCCGGCAGGAACATCAGGTCGACGTCGCCAATCGGGCCCGAACGGTTCTTGGCCACGACGATACGCGTAACGCCCTCGTCGGGTCGATCGTCGCGCGAGGCCTCGGCCTCGTCGGCGGAGCGGTCCAAGAACATGACGATATCGGCGTCCTGCTCGATGGAGCCCGATTCACGAAGGTCGGAAAGCTGTGGGCGCTTGCCGGTACGGGATTCGACCTGACGCGAGAGCTGCGACAGCGCGATGAGCGGGATCTTGAGCTCCTTGGCCATGATCTTAAGACCACGCGACATCTCCGAGACCTCGACGGTACGGCTCTCGGAGCGGCGCCCCGGCGGAGGACTCACCAGCTGCAGGTAGTCCAGGATGATGATTGCCTTCTCCTTGTTATGGAGCATGCGGCGGCTCTTGGCGCGAATCTCGGTCACTGTGGTGCCGGGCGTATCGTCAATCAGAATATCGAGCTTGGACAAGGTCTGCGTGGCCTCGTTGATATTGGCCCACTGCTCGGGGCTAATGCGGCCCATGCGGAAGTCACTGATCGAAATCATGGCGTAGGCGCAAATCAGACGCTGGGCAATTTCCTTGCCCGACATCTCCAGCGAGAAGAAGCCGACGGTATAACCAGCAGCGGCAGCGTTAAGTGCCAGGTTCAGAGCGAACGACGTCTTACCTACAGCAGGACGGGCGCCGATGATGATGAGCTGGCCCTCGCGAAAACCCATGAGCATACGGTCGAGCGATGGGAAGCCCGTGGGCACGCCCGCAGCCTGGCCACCGGCCTGGCACACTTCCTCGGCCTCGTTATAGGCCTCGACCATAAACTCGGTCAGCGTCTTGTAGCTCGACTTGACCTCGCGTGCCGTAACCTTGAGCAGCTTGCTCTCGGCCAGCTCGACAACCTCTTTGGTGTCGGTGGGGGCGTTATATGCCAGCGCGTTGATCTCGTTGGTGGCGCCGATCAGCTCGCGCAGCATCGAATCACGGCGAACGATGGCGGCATGGTGCTGCCAGTTGACGAGCGACAGGGTCTGACCCATCAACTCCAAAATGTACGCTTCGCCGCCCACGGCATCGAGCTTGTTGATGCTTCGCAGGTAATCGATCAGCGAGATGGAGTCGATGGGAATGCGGCTGTTGTACATATCGACCATCGCGGTATAGATGGTCTTATGAATGGGCCGGTAGAAGTCATCGGGCTGCAGCTCGACCTGGGCCTCCTCGACCACCTCGGGCGACAGCAGCATGGCGGCCAGTACGTTGGCCTCTGCATCTTGGTTTTGGGGAAGACCCAACTTTGAGCCGCGGTCCTCGACCGTCAGCCCCGTCTCCCTATCGTCATATGCCATGAGCATCCTCATTCATATCGCTTGCGAGCATCCATAGTATCAGCCACGGTCCCAAAACACGCCGCGCGCCGCCAATCATCACCGAACCAAACGGATGAACGGTCCTGTATATAGGACTTCGACGCAACGTTCACCATGACACTCATTCAGCGCAAAAAACAAAAGGGCGCCCTGGTTTCCCAGAGCGCCCTTCTTAGAACAAGATTGTTGCGTTGCAGCAAATGCTACTCGGCAGCAGCCTCAGTCTCGACCTCGGCGGTCTCGGCCTCGGCGACCTCAGCGGCCTCCTCGACCTCAGCCTCGGCAGCGAGCTCCTCGGCGGTAACGCCGACGAGAACGACAACCTCGGCCTTGATCTCGCGGTACAGCGAGATGGCAACGGTGTGGGCACCGGCAACCTTAATGGGCTTACCGAGCTCGACGCGCTTGCGGTCGATGTCCATACCGAGCTGAGCCTTGATGGCGTCAGCGATCATAGCGGCAGTAACGGAGCCAAAGAGGATGCCCTCGTCGCCGACCTTGACGTCAACGGTGACCGTCTTGCCCTCGAAGGCAGCCTTGGTCTCGTTGGCGGTAGCCAGACGGACGGCCTCGCGCTTGGCGATGTTGTTGCGACGCTCGTCAAGCTGCTTGAGGTTGCCCTTGGTGGCGGCAACGGCGAGCTTCTTGGGGAACAGGAAGTTCTCAGCGTAACCCTGAGCGACCTCTACGACGTCACCCTCGCCGCCCTTGCCCTTGATCTCATCGAGAAGAATAACCTTCATGATGCGTCTCCCTTCTTAGCCGCGGTCGCGGTTGCCACGAGAGGAAACCACGGGGACGGTGTACGGCAGGAGAGCCATCTCGCGGGCGCGCTTGATGGCGTTGGCGATGTCATGCTGATGCTGCGTGCAAGCGCCAGTGACGCGACGGGGCTTGATCTTGCCACGGTCGGTCATGTACTTACGGAGAAGCTGAGTGTCCTTATAGTCGATGAACTCAGTGTTCTCCTTGCAGAACTGGCAGTACTTACGACGCGGCTGACGTGCAGAAAAATCATTAGCCATGTCAAAATACCTTTCATTTGGCAACTTCGGCGAACCGAAGCCGCCTCTCACTCAAAAATAGGTGAACAACCCTTAGAACGGGATGTCCTCATCGTAGACGTCGACCGCAGGCGGCGTAGCCACCGGTGCGGCAGGACGTGCTGCGGGCGCGGGAGCTGCGGGGGCGTAACCGCCCTGATCGTAGCCACCCTGGCCACCACGGGAGCTCATAAACTCGATCTCATCGACGATGACCTCAAGCTTGCTCCGGCGCTGGCCATCGCGCTCCCAAGAGCTGTAGCGCAGCTTGCCCTCGATCGCGACCTTGTTTCCCTTTGCCAGGAAACGGCTCACGGCCTCGGCGCGCGTGCCGAACATAGTGCAGTCGACAAAGTTGGGATAGTCCTCCCACTCGCCAGTCTGCGCGTTGCGGCGACGATCGTTCACGGCGACGCCAAAGGACAGAACCTGGGTTCCGCCGGCGGTGGCGCGCAGCTCGGGATCGCGGGTGAGGTTACCGGTGATGTTCACTCGATTGATGCTCATAACTCACTACTTCCTCTTGGGGCACAAGCCCAGTCCAAAACGACAGTCTTACTCCTGGTCGTCGCGACGGACGATCATGTGGCGGACCACAGCGTCGGTGATGCGCAGGACGCGATCAAGCTCGGCGATCTGGGTAGGATCTGCGTGGAAGTTGATGAGGGTGTAGTCACCATCGGTGAGGTCGTTGATCTCGTAGGCGAGCTTGCGCTTGCCCCACTCGTCAACGGAGTCGACCTTGCCAGCGCCCTCAGCGATCGTGGTATCGATACGCTTCATAACAGCGAGACGAGTCTCGGGGTCGAGCGACGGGTCAACAAAGAACAGCAGTTCATAAGCCTTCATATTGTCACCTCCTCTGGGCAAATGTGGCTTCAGGTCGTGAAGGTGCGCCTGAAGCAGGAAAAGACTTGGTAATAATATCTTTCAACCTCCTAGGCTGCAAGAATATGCAGCTACAACCTCATGACCTCCACATATGCCCATACTCGCACCACGTTTCATGCGCATTCCAACCAAATGCCGACCAAAAGCTTGACGAATCTGTGGACAAGATACGGTGCCGTGGGGACAAACTGAGCCAAGCCGCAGGTCAACGGCCACAAGGCTGTGGTCGCAAAATGCATACCAGTGGCCCACAGCGCCGCCCAAAGATTTTTAAATTCATTGCCAAGTCGCTTATGAATACCCCTTTTGAACAATTGAGTTGATCAACCACGCTGGTCGGAAGCCGTTTTTTGGCACCTCAAACCCCGCTGCAACGCCAAGCGCGGCCGAACGTTTTAAAAAATGCCAACTTTTCTGTTTGCACTTTGCGATTCCTCGTGTATACTGACTTTCGCATTTAACGGAGAGTTGTCCGAGTGGCCGAAGGAGCACGATTGGAAATCGTGTAGGCGTCAAAAGCGTCTCCAGGGTTCAAATCCCTGACTCTCCGCCAGTTAATTCCAAAGCAGGCCTTTGAGCCTGCTTTGTTTTTACCCCACGCGGAGGGGTGGCAGAGTGGTTGAATGCGGCGGTCTCGAAAACC
>DBFZQW010000047.1:0-3533 GCA_048521445.1 Collinsella sp.
CCACATGCCACCAAGGAGAACCTCCCCATGCACAACAAGCGCGTGCTCGTCGCCATGAGCGGCGGCGTCGATTCCAGCGTGACCGCGTACCTGCTCAAAAGCCAGGGCTACGAATGCGTCGGCGCCACCATGCGCCTCACCTGCCCCGCGCCCGATCCTGCAACGGGTATGAGCAAAGTCGACCGCGACATCGCCGATGCAAAGGCCGTCGCCGAGCGTCTGGGGATACCCCACCATGTGCTCGACTTGCAGCAGACCTTCGACCACAGCGTTATCGAGCGCTTTGTGAACGCCTACCAGGAGGGGCTGACGCCCAACCCGTGCATCATCTGCAACCGCCACATAAAGTTTGGCGCGTTGCTCGGTGCGGCGCTGGACATGGGCTGCGACTACATCGCAACGGGTCATTACGCCAAAACAAGCCAGACAGTAGACGGCACCTGGCAGCTGCATCGCGGCGAAGATCCCAAAAAGGACCAGAGCTACTTTTTATATTCGCTTACGCAGGAGCGCCTGGCGCACACGATCTTTCCGCTGGCAGGCCTAGACAAAGAGCGCGACGTGCGCCGCATAGCCGCCGAGCAAGGCTTTACCAACGCCCAGAAGGCCGAAAGCGAGGACATCTGCTTTATTCCAGACGGTGACTACGCGGGCTATATCGAGCGCCGCTGCGGACATCCCGCTGCACCGGGCGACATTGTGTGGCGCGACGGCAGCGTGGTCGGACGCCATAACGGCGCGTTGCGCTATACCATCGGCCAGCGCAAGGGCTTGGGCGTCGCGATGGCGCATCCCGTGTATGTGACGGGCGTCGATGCCGCCAACAACACCGTGCATCTGGGCGAGGCCGAGGACCTAACGGCCACAGCACTCACGGCCGACGACTGGATCTGGAGCGCGCCGGACGCACGCATGGAGGCCGAGCTCGATGCCGGCGGCATTCGCGTAGGCGCCAAGTACCGCTACCGTCAGAAAGACCAGGCAGCGACCCTTACGCGTGACGAAGACGGGCAAATGCTGCTAACTTTTGACGAGCCACAACGAGCCATCGCCCCCGGACAGGCCGTTGTGGTCTACCGCGGCGACGTCGTCCTGGGCGGCGGCACCGTGACCGGCGCACTTAAGTAGCCCCATCCCCTTCATAAATTGCGGTGAAATAGGGACTGTTTAAGCGTTTAAAACCGCCAAACAGTCCCTATTTCACCGCAACTTAGAGAGGACGGCCTCGGTCGGTACTGCCGTATCAGCCGAGGCCGCTGCATCGCTAGCGCTGTACGTAGGCGCGGACGAGCTCGAAGGTGTTGCGCACGCCGTCGATGTGGCTGCGCTCGTAGTTGTGGCTCGCGTACACGCCGGGGCCGATCAGACCATGGCGAATGTCGTAGCCGGCCGAGAGCGTGGCCTCAACGTCCGAGCCGTAATGCGGGTACACGTCGATGGCGTAATCGAGCTCAAGCTCGCGCGCGATATTGGACAGCGTGGTCACCAGATCGTAGTTGTAGGGGCCGCCCGAATCCTTGGCGCAAATCGACACCATGCGCTCGGTGCAGCCCAGGTCGTCGCCCACGCAGCCCATGTCCACGCTGATCATCTCGCGCGTGTCGGCCGGCACAAAGGCACCGCCATGGCCGACCTCCTCGTACACGGTAAAGAGCAGCGAAACCTTACGCGAAAGCGTCACCTCGCCAGCGGCGACGGCACGCGCCAAGCCCAGCAAAATGGCGGCCGAAAGCTTGTCGTCCAGGAAGCGGCTCTTAATGTAGCCACTCTCCGTCACCGTCGTGCGAGGGTCCATAGCGATGATGTCGCCAGTCTGAATACCCAGCTCGAGCACATCGTCCTTGCTGTCGACGTTCTCGTCGAGCAGGATCTCCATGTTCTTCTCGATAGTCTTGACCGGCTCGTCGGCCACGTGCGCCGAAGGCTCGGTATTGAGGACCACACCCGTGTACACATTGCCGTCGCGCGTGTAGACGGTGCAGTTCTCGCCATCGGCCGTAGACCACTGATGCCCGCCGATCGTCGTGGGGCGCAGACGACCATTGTCCTTGATAGAGCGCACCATAGCGCCCAGGGTATCGACATGGCTCGCCAACACGAGCGGCTCACCCTCACCACCAAGCTCAACGAGCACGTTGCCCTTATTAGAACGCTCAGGCCCAAACCCCATATCGCGCAATGTTTCCATTAGATAATCAGTCGCCGCACGGGTATAGCCGGTAGGCGAAGCAATCGAGGTAAGCGCCTTCAGCTGGTCAGTAATATAGGAGAGCATAGAATCCATCTTGGACACCAAAGTCACCCTTTCATATCGAATTAAACCCACAGCAACAATACCACCACGCACAATTATTTACCTAGCGAGACAACCCATCGAGCTTCTCAGAGCAGCGCCCGTCACGATAACGAGCCGGCGGCCCCCTGCCCGTTAGCCCCAGAATCTTTCCGCAGGACAGAAGGAGGCCCCGCCGCACGTAGTGCGCAACGGGGCCTCCGACATGTCCGAGGACGATTCTGGGGCTAACGGGCAGGGGCCCGCCGAACCAAGTTAGGCAGCCGGGCAGATCTTCTTGAAGAGCTCGATGACGTCGTCGAGCGTTGCCTCGCGCGGGTTACCCGGGAAGCAGGCGTCGGCCATGGCGTCCTTGGCCAGGACCTCGATCTCGTCAGCCTTCATGGCCTCACAGACGTGCGGGATGTTCACGTCGGCGGAAAGCTGCTTGACGGCGGCGATGGCGGCATCGGCGGCCTCGGCGGTGCTCATGCCCGTGGTGTCAACGCCCATGGCGACGGCAACCTTGGCCAGGCGCTCAGCGCAAACCGGCTTGTTGAACTCCATGGCGATCGGCAGCAGCATGGCGCAAGCGACGCCGTGCGGGGTGTCGTAGTGAGCGGACAGGGTGTGAGCCATGGCGTGGTCGATGCCCAGGCCAACGTTGGAGAAGCCCATGCCGGCGACATACTGGCCAAGGGCCATGCCCTCGCGGCCGGAGCCGGGCTGACCGGACTTGGCCTCGGCGACGGAGTCGCGCAGGTTCTCGCTGATCAGCTTAATAGCCTCAAAGTGGAACATGTCGGAGAGCTCCCAAGCGCCCTTGGTGGTATAGCCCTCGATGGCGTGGGTCAGAGCGTCCATGCCGGTGGAAGCGGTCAGGCCGGCGGGCATGGAAGCCATCATATCGGGGTCGACGACGGCGACCTCGGGGGCGTCGTTGGTGTCGACGCACACGAACTTGCGGACCTTCTCGGGGTCTGTGATGACGTAGTTGATGGTCACCTCGGCAGCAGTACCGGCGGTCGTCGGCACAGCGATGGTGAACACGGCGTGGTTCTTAGTGGGAGCAACGCCCTCGAGGCTGCGGACATCGGCGAACTCGGGGTTGTTGATGATGATGCCGATGGCCTTGGCGGTGTCCATGGAGGAGCCACCACCGATGGTCACGATAGCGTCAGCCTCGGCGGCCTTGAAGGCCTCGACGCCGTCCTTGACGTTCTGGATAGTGGGGTTGGGCTTAATCTCGGAGTAGAGGCTC
>DBFZQW010000048.1:0-14445 GCA_048521445.1 Collinsella sp.
GACGCATTTTGGCCCGACCGCTTGCCTGATCCGTTATGTGTTCATTTGCAATGCCGTGGATGGTTTGTCTGCCTTTGGGCATAAGAACCATCAAGAACATTGGCACATCAGCAAAGGAGAACATCATGGCGAAATTCTTTAGGGACCCCGACGGCAAGCTCATCGCCGCCCTTAGCGACGACGTTGCGACCCCTGCCGGTTGCACGGAACTGACCGCAAACACTGAGGACGCGGCGCACGAGAAGCACGTGCCTGTTGTCGAGACCGAGCGCGACGGTCACGTGATTCGCGCACGCGTTGGCTCGGTCGAGCACCCCAGCCTGCCCGAGCACTACATTGAGTGGATCGCCCTTGAGGCCGAGGGCCGCTTAGAGGTCCATTACCTTGAGCCCGGCATGAAACCCGCGACGTTTTTCGCGGGCGGCTCCAAGACCGGTACCGTCTATGCCTATTGCAACCTGCACGGGCTGTGGTCCGCGACGTTCTAGGAGCGCGCCCCCGCTCGGGGTATCATAGCTAGCATATGCACATGCGAGCGCCGACTGCATCATGCGGCCGGCGCTTTTACTACGACAACGATGGTTTACGACGGAAAGGGCTGAGCCATGAAGCTCGCGCTTGCACAGATCGATATGCGCCTGGGTGATATTGAGGGCATTTGCGGCCGCATCGAGGACCAGGCTCGTCTGGCCCACGAGCGCGGGGCGCGCGTGCTGTGCGTTCCGGCTCCGCTCTTTATGGGCGCCATGCCCGGTGGCCTGGTGGGCGCTGCCGACTTTGAGCACGACGTGCTTGCCGGTTTGACTGGTGTCGCCGAGCGTATCCAGGAGCTTGACATGATCTGCATCGTGCCCGCGGCGGTTTCGTTTGAGGGCCAGCCGCTGCTCGACTACATGATGCTCAAGGACGGTCATGTGGTGCCGGCGCGTTCGAGCATTGCCCTGCAGCGTGGCGAGAACAACGACACACGTTGGGCGCCGCCGGTGTTCGACGTGGACGGCGTGCGCATCGCCGTGATTTTTGACTTGGACCGCGAACTCGAGATGTTGCCGACCGGTGTTGACCTCATTGCGTATTTCCAATTCAACGCGTTTGACATGACCGACCGTGAGACTGCCGCCATTGCCGCCGTTCGCAGCGGCGCCTACCGCAAGATCGCATCCAAGCGCAGCGTGTGGTTTGCCTGCATGGCGCCGGTCGGTGCCTATGACGAGTCGGTGTATACCGGCGGGTCGTTTGTGCTCGACGATTGCGGGCGCGTGGTGGCCCAGGCGCCGTGTTTTGAGGAGAGCCTGCTGGTTCAGGAGATTCAGCGCGGCGTGATGCTCGATGCTCTGGAAGATCACGAACTGCCCGAGTTCCGTTCCGAGGAGTGGTTGTGGCAGGCGCTGGTGCTCGCCGTGCGCGACAACGCTCGGGCCCACGGTGCGTCGCGTGCTGTGGTGGCACTCGAGGGTGACCTGCCGTCGTCCCTGCTGGCGGCGCTGGCCGTTGACGCTCTGGGTTCGCGTAACGTAATTGGCCTGGTGCTGGGGCACAACCGTATCTTTACGCCGGCGCAGGAAGAGGCCGAGGCTGCCCGCTGCGCCGCCGTCCGCGCCATCGCCGAGCGTTTGCACATTCGCACCGTCGAGCGCGATGCACCGGATGCGGCGCGTATGCTCGATCGCGACGTGTCGGCGGGCGATGCCGAGCGTCTGCGCTCGCGCACGTTGGGCCTCATGCTGGAGGACACGGCGCTCGAGCTGGGTGCGATGGCGCTGAGCCCGCTGTCCAAAACCGAATACGCGCTGGCGGCGCCGGCGCTTTGCGGCGGCTACCAGGGCGATTACGCGCCTTTTGGCGATGTGTACCTGTCGACGCTTGAGTTTGTGGCGCGTGTGCGCAACCGCACGTCTGCCGTGGTGCCCCAAGAGCTCGTGACGCTCAACGCGGTGGAAGATTGTATGGAGCGCGTGCTGGCGCAAGCGCTCTCGACGCTCGACGGTCCGGTCGATATGCTCGACCGCGCGGCACAGCTGCTCGGCGGGCTTGAGCCGGGTGAGGTCGATGGCGCACTCGAGGCGCACGTGGACCGCAATCGAGCTTTCGACGACATCCCGATGGCCGCTGGCAAGCCTGAGGCCTGCTCGCTGCTGCTGATGCTCGTTCGACAGGGTGAGGCTGCCCGCCGCATGCTGCCGACGGCCCCGATCGTCTCGGCCCGTTCGTTTGCCGAGCGTGCCTGGCCGTATATGCTCGCGTGGTCCGACCTGGGGCTTAACGGCAAGGAGCGTATGACGGTCGATTCGCTGGCGCGCGCCGAGGTGCGCCGTTTTGCTGACGAGGATACGAGCGAGCGCGTGCGAAACGAGATGATGGGCGTGCTGGGCGAGCTACTGGGTATTTCGCCCGAGCAGATGGAGGAGCTGCGCTCTGAGGACGGTCAGCGTCGTTTGCACGAGGGAATGAAAAAGTTCGAGGGCGAAGTTCAGGACGCCATCGATAAGATGATGGGCGGTCAGGGCGGCTCGCAAGGTAGTCCCCAGGGTGGCCCGATGCCGCATCCGCCGGTTGATCCCCGACAGTTCCCATTCTTCTCGCAGAACTAAACTGGGGATGGGATTTGCTCCCAACCCTGATACTTCAACTAAGCATCTTGATCCCGTTGTGTTATTCTAGAACAGACGTTCGTGAATAGTGCGCGGAGCCTTGTCTCGCGCCGGGCTTTTGGCGAGGGGAGGTCGGCTTGGTTATCTTGGGCATTGACCCCGGTTTGGCTCATACGGGTTGGGGGATTATCGAGGAGCGGCGTGGCGAGGTTCGCTGCCGTGCCTATGGCTGCATCGAGACCAGTGCCGGAAGTCCGCTCGCGGTGCGCCTGTCGCATATCGCCCATGACCTTAAGGATGTCGTGGAGCGCTATCGTCCCGATACCGCTGCTATCGAGAGCATTTACTTTGGCGCCAACGTTCGCTCGGCCATCCCCACGGCGCATGCCCGCGGTGCTGCACTCGTAGCGCTTTCGGAATGCGCGCTCGAGATTGGCGAGTACACGCCTATGCAGATCAAACAGGCTGTGGTGGGCACCGGCGCCGCGGACAAGCGGCAGGTCGCCTACATGGTACGCACGCTAACACAGCTCGACCACGACCCGCATCCCGACCATGCCGCCGATGCCCTGGCCTGCGCCATCTGCCACGTAAATCTCAGCCGCACCCGCGCCCTCACCGGTGGCGAGTTCTATCAACAGAGAGGAACCGGATACTGATGATTTCCCAGCTCCACGGAACGCTTGTCGAGTCCACGATGAGTTCTGCTGTCGTCGATGTGTCGGGCGTTGGCTTTGAGCTCGGCATCTCGGGCAGCACTGCGGCCACGTTGCCGACGCCCGGCGGCGAGGTCCGCCTCTACACGCGTATGCAGGTGCGCGAGGACGCCATGACACTTTTCGGTTTTTCCTCAAAGGATGAGCGCACGATGTTCGACCGGCTCGTGTCCGTCTCGGGCGTTGGCCCGCGCTTGGCGCTCGCCGTGCTTTCCACCTATACCGTGGGGCAGCTGTATTCGCTGGTGATGGCCGAGGACGACAAGGGCATGGCCAAGGTACCCGGTGTGGGCAAAAAGACAGCTCAGCGCCTGATCCTGGAACTCAAGAGCACCTTTGCCAAGGATAAGGGCTTTGTGCCGGTCGACGTGATTCCCGGACAGGTTGCGATGCCCGTGCCCGCTGCCGCTCCCTCGGCGATCGATGATGCCCGTGCGGCACTCCTTTCCATGGGCTTTAGCCCGCAGGAGACCGATGTTGCCCTGAGCGGGTATGATGGGCAGAATATGCGTGTCGAGGATCTGCTCGGCGCGGCGCTTAAGCGACTCGGAATGGATGCGTGATGTGGGAAGCCGATGACTCTCAGGACCTGTGGGCGACGCCCGGCAACTCGCCGGCGGCATCCATGGCGCACGGCGAGCGCATGGTGGGCTCGGAGCTGACGGCCGAAGACCTCGATGTCGACCGTACCCTGCGTCCCCAGCGCTTGGATGACTACTGCGGTCAGGAGCATATCAAGCAGAGCCTTCGCGTGCTCATCGAGGCAGCGCAGAGCCGTGGCGAGACGCTCGACCACGTGATTTTCTCGGGTCCTCCGGGCCTGGGTAAGACCACGCTGGCCACCGTTATCGCCAACGAGCTGGGCGCTCAGATCAAGACCACGAGTGGCCCTGCCATCGCGCGCACGGGCGACCTGGCAGCCATCCTTACTAACTTGCAGCCGGGTGATGTGCTGTTTATCGACGAGATCCACCGCCTCAACCGTTCGGTCGAGGAGGTCCTGTACCCCGCGATGGAGGACTTTGCCCTCGATATCGTGATTGGCAAGGGTCCGGCGGCGCGCTCGATTCGCCTGGATATTCCCAAGTTTACGTTGGTAGCGGCAACGACCCGCTCAGGCATGTTGACAGGCCCGTTGCGCGACCGCTTTGGCATTTCATATCGCCTGGATTACTACACGGTCGAGGAGCTCGCGCAGATTGTGACGCGCTCGGCGACTATCCTGGGCGTGACGATCGACCACCCCAGTGCACTCGAGATCGGCTCGCGTTCGCGCGGCACGCCACGTCTTGCCAACCGCCTGCTCAAGCGCGTGCGCGATTACGCACAGGTGCGCGGCAACGGCCCCATCGAGCTCGATATCTGTCGCCAGGCACTCGAGTTCTTCGAGATCGACGAGCTCGGCCTGGACTGGATGGATATTCGCATTTTGGAGACGCTCGCCAAGACGTTCTCCGGTCGTGCCGTGGGACTTACGACCCTTGCCAGCGCGGTGGGCGAGGACCCGGGCACGCTCGAGGATGTCTATGAGCCCTATTTGCTGCAGTGCGGGTTGATGATTCGTACGCCGCAGGGCCGTCAGGCAACCCTTCGCACCTTTGAGCACCTGGGGATTGAACCTACCGTTTAGGGCGCTTTGTTTTGGCGGGCTGTTGGACTATCGCTGGGCATCGGGTAAACATATCGCCGTTCATCGGTTATGGGCGTTTTACTATTGCGCGCCCGTGCTATGCTGAATTGGTCTTTTTCTCATTCGGTAACGAAAGGACCGCCCATGCCTACTGACATCGAAATCGCACGTTCTGTCACGCCACTGCCTATTACCGAGGTGGCCAAGAACGCCGGCGTCGACGTTAAGCACCTTATTCCGTACGGCTTCGACAAGGCTAAGGTCGACTATTCACTGCTCAACGAGCCGACTGATCACCAGGCCAAGCTCGTCCTCGTGACCGCTATCAACCCAACGCCCGCGGGCGAGGGCAAGACCACCACGACCATCGGTCTGGCCGACGGCCTGCGTCGTCGCGGCGTCAAGAGTGCCGTTGCCCTGCGCGAGCCTTCGCTCGGCCCCGTCTTTGGCGTTAAGGGCGGTGCTGCCGGCGGCGGCTGGGCTCAGGTCATCCCCATGGAGGATATCAACCTGCACTTTACCGGCGACTTCCACGCTATCGGTGCCGCCAATAACCTGCTGGCCGCCATGCTTGATAACCACATCCAGCAGGGCAATCAGCTCGGTATTGACGTTAAGCGCATCACTTGGAAGCGCGTCGTCGATATGAACGACCGTCAGCTGCGCCACGTTATCGACGGCATTGGCGGCAAGGCCCAGGGCGTGCCGCGCGAGGACGGCTTCGACATCACTGTTGCCTCCGAGGTCATGGCAATCCTGTGCCTGTCCACGAGCATCAATGACCTCAAGGAGCGCCTGGGCGAGATTGTTGTCGGCTACAGCTTTGCCGGCGAGCCCGTCCGCGCCCGTGACCTTAAGGCTCAGGGTGCCATGGCCGCGTTGCTTAAAGACGCGCTCAAGCCCAACCTGGTGCAAACGCTCGAGGGCACGCCCGCGTTTGTCCACGGTGGCCCCTTTGCCAACATTGCTCATGGCTGTAACTCCATCATGGCCACGCGTATGGCGATGCGCTTTGGCGATGTCGCCATTACCGAGGCCGGCTTCGGTGCCGATCTGGGTGCCGAGAAGTTCCTCGACATCAAGTGCCGCATGACGGGCGTTCGCCCCAGCGCCGTCGTGATCGTCGCGACCGCTCGTGCGCTGAAGTACAACGGTGGCGTCGCCAAGGCCGATCTCAACGAGGAGAACCTCGAGGCACTCAAGGCTGGCATGCCCAACCTGCTGCGTCACGTCGACAACATCCAGAACGTATATGGTCTGCACTGCGTGGTCGCCATCAACCGCTTCCCGACGGACACCGAGGCCGAGCTTGCGCTCATCGAGTCCGAGTGCCAGAAGCTCGGCGTCAACGTTAAGCTTTCCGAGGTCTGGGCCAAGGGCGGCGAGGGCGCGCTCGAGCTTGCCGATGAGGTCATGCGTCTGATTGAGCAGCCGAGCGAGCTCAAGTTTGCCTACGAGGACGGCGCCGATGTTGCCGATGCCCTCGAGGCCGTTGCCACCAAGGTCTACCGCGCCGACGGCGTTGACTTTACGCCGGCCGCCAAGCGCCAGCTCGCCGAGCTGCGCGAGAATGGCTTTGGCAACCTGCCGGTGTGCGTCGCCAAGACGCAGTACAGCTTTAGCGACAACGCCAAGGCCTTGGGCGCTCCCGAGAACTTCCGCATCACCGTGCGTGAGCTCAAGGTTTCTGCCGGCGCCCACTTTGTGGTCGCGCTGACCGGCAGTGTTCTGACCATGCCGGGCTTGCCCAAGGTTCCCGCGGCCGAGAATATCGACGTCGATAACGACGGCAACATCACCGGCCTGTTCTAAGCTCGCTGCTCATAGCCGCTTGCCCGCCCCGTCGCGCCTACCAAGGCCCGGCGGGGCTTTTTTGATCCTTAGACCCGCGCACGTCTTGTAGATACCGACGGACTCTGCCCATCATAGGCTTTTGCGCGGGTAGAATGCATGGATAACTTGAGGCTCACGCGCGACGGAAAGGAATCGTTGCATGGATCAGGACAAGACAACCGTGATGGGCGGCTACGGTTCCGCGCAGGCTGGCGATAGCGCCGATGCGACTCGCGTTGTTCCCAACCCCGGTTATACCGACCCCGCCGCGACGCAGCCTTCGGCCGAGCCCACCCGGGTTATGGGCTATGGCGACACGGCGCAGGATTCTTACGCTGCATCTTCGCAAGGCCCCTATGGCAACGCAGCTCCGGATCCGTTTGATTGCGCGCCGCAGGATTCTTATGCTGCCTCGACGCCGAATCCCTATGACAACCTGCCGCAGAATCCCATTCCGCAGCCTCAGCAGACGACGTATATGCCTCGCACGGCGCAGCCTCGCTACGAGTCGCGCGAGCCGTATCGCGAGTACCCCAAGTCGATTCCGCAATATGGCGAGGACGAGGAGAAGAGGCCGTCGCGTTCGTCGAGCGCGATCAAGAAGATCCTCATCGTACTGGCGATCTTCTTTGCGCTGTCGGTTGTGTTTGCCATCGTGTCGGGCATGCTCAACAAGCGAGGGAGTTCAACGGCCGATGCCACTGCCGAGCAAACCGAGCCCGCCTCGTCTAGCACCGTTGATTTGAGCGATATCCCGGGGCAGTACTGGTCCAACGCCAAGAAGATCCTCAAGTCGCGCGGCGCCGATCTTTCGAATGCCGTGGTCCTGACTGATGATGGCTCAACGCCCGTCGTCGATGCCAACTGGGTCGTTACTTCTGCCTACTATAACGACAGCGGCAACCTCGAAATTCAGCTCACGCACAAGAGCAGCTCAGGCAACTCGTCCGACGGACAAAGCGGTACCGACAGCTCGAGCTCCAATACGCTGGAGGACTTGAGCAACAAGGCACAGGAGTTGGGAGACAAGGCGCAAGAGCTGGGCGACACGGCACAAAACCTGGGCGATACCGCGCAGAACTTGGGCGGCATGGCGACGGATGCCTGGAACGCTCTACAAAACGGCATCTCGGGCGCGCAGGGAAACTAGCGGACGAGCGGAGCGGGGCTACAGCTGCTCTGCTGGACGGTCGGGCGAGCTAAAGCCCGAATCAAACGTGACGACGCATGAGACGTCGGGCCGGCGCTCGTGCACGATGCGAGTGACGAGCTCCAGCAGCTCCTCGTCGGATATGTCAAAGCCGTCGGGACGCACAAGGTCAAATGACACAAAGCCATCGTGCTCGTGCAGGTCGTGGATGGAGAGCGCGGGATCGATCTGCATGACGCCGCGCTTGACCCAGCCGCGCAGGTCGTCGCCGGTTGTCGCGATGGGGTCGCAGTGCAGCGTGATATCGATGCCCATCTGGCGCTTGATGTCGTGCTCGATGGTGTCCAGAATCTCGTGGTGCTCAAATGCGTCGCCCTCGCCAGGCATCTCCACGTGGGCGCTGGCAAACTGACGACCGGGGCCGTAGTCGTGCACCATCAGGTCGTGTGTGCCCAAGACCTGTGGATAGGACATGATCTTGTCGCGGATTGCCTGGACGAGCTTGGGGTCGGGCGCTTGCCCCAGCAACGGGCTGATGGCGTCGCGCACTAGGCCCATGCCGCTGATGCAGATGAAGATGCCCACACCCAGGCCTGCCCAGCCATCGAGGTCAAAGCCGGTCGTCTGCGAAATAAGCGCCGCCACCAAGACCGAGCCCGAGGTGATGACGTCGTTTTTGGAGTCCTGTGCCGTGGCGATGAGCGTCTCCGAGTCGATGCGATCGCCCAGCGTGCGGTTGAACGCTGCCATCCAGAGCTTAACGAGCATGGACAAGACGAGGGCGGCTAAGGAGAGCACCGAATATGCAGTGGGGGAAGGCTTGATGATCTTAGTGACCGACTCGAGGATCAGATTGATGCCGACGGCGCAAACCAGGACGGCGACGAACAGGCCGGCGAGGTACTCATAGCGACCGTGGCCATAGGGGTGGTCTTCGTCTGCCGGGCGGCTGGCAAGGCGGAACCCGAGCAGGCTCACGATGTTGCTCGAGGCATCGGAGAGGTTGTTGAAAGCGTCGGCGATGAGGGAGACAGAGCCGGCGAGCAGGCCCGCGATGCCCTTGGCCAGGCACAGGGTGATGTTGAGGCCAATGCAGACGAGGCTTGCGGAAAAGCCCGCGTTGGTGCGGCAAGATGCATCGACCGGCTCGCTCTCGCTGCCGGGAACAAGCGTATGTACCAGCCGATTTACAAATAGCATAGCGGTTGTCCTCACAATCATGTTTAAGGGGATAGTGTAGCTCGCGCGGGGGCGCCGTGCACCGATGCTCAGAAAATGCAGCAATAGTCTGCCGGTGCTAACGAGCGAGCCTTCTCGTCTGCCTGGGTG
This sequence comes from Collinsella sp., assembly GCA_048521445.1. Classification (GTDB taxonomy): domain Bacteria; phylum Actinomycetota; class Coriobacteriia; order Coriobacteriales; family Coriobacteriaceae; genus Collinsella. Next base: position 9,250 of record DBFZQW010000048.1, read on the forward strand.
GTCCATTTTGGGCCACATGGGTATGGGCATGTGCCTGTTTGCTCGACATACTTAATGTCGACAGCTTTGTGCAAAGGAGGATGTTTCCATGGACGAGATGTTTGCCATTAAATGTCAAAACTGCGGCGGCCCTATGTACTCGCACCAGACTAAGCGCAGCTTTGAGTGCGCCTATTGCGGCACGGTGGTTCCGTGGCAGGCGGACGCCGGAGAGCCCAAGAGCGCTTTGGGTATTCGCCATACGCCGTTGACGGTGGTGGATGGACTGCTCAAACTCACGCATGTGTCGCAACTCGAGCGCCCGGAGGACCCGGACTGGTATTTCTTCAATTCGCACTGGCGCAATCAGTCGGTCCTGGAACATCTGCTGTGGGAGGATCGCGGCACGGCGCAGGAGTTCCAAGAGGCCACGCATGTGAGCATTCCTTGCCCCTTCTGCGGTGCGTCCTTTGAGGGCGAGTCAACGCAGCGTGTGTTTGAGTGCCCGTCCTGCGGCAATAAGATCGGCATTGCGGACCTGCTCAAGCCGGGGACGTTTAGCAAGCGCCTGACCATGGGCGTTGGTGCGGAGTATGTGCCCGAGCAGGGTATTCCCTGCGAAATCTCGCCGCAGCAGGCACGTGCCAACGCGCTGCAGCTGGTGCGCCAGTATCCGGATGCCTTTGTCGGGCACGACGTGGAAGACGCGATCCAAAACGACATGATGCTCTTCTATTTCCCCATGGCGCTGGCGGACTTGCGCATGATGGCGAGCTTCCCGGGCAAGGGCCTGAGCAAGGAGACCTTGGTGTACTACGAGGTGCTCGACTGGGCATACCCCAGGGCAAACTACCTGGACGTTCGCCTCATGGGCATTTTGGAGCCGTGGGACTTTGCCAAGGTCGGTCCGTTCGATCCCGCCATGCAGGAAGGCGACTTCCGCGTCGTCTCCGTCGATGCGTCTACCAAGGACCAGGTGGTCATTAATAAGTTGGCGCTCGACGTTGCGGGCAACGATGCCGAGGCCGTACTGGGGCTCAATAAAAAGAGCATCCGAACCTGGGCGCGCAAGGCCCGCAAGCATAAGGATGGCCTGGTGATGGTGCCGGTCTACTTTGTCGATCGTCCGGCGACGGACAGCCGCGATGGCGAGCAGGTGCGCATTGCCGTAAACGGACAGACGGGCCGCGCGGCCGCGGCGGTGTTTAGCGACAAGCGCGAGACGCATATCGTGGCGCCGCTCAACCCGAGCCTGCATCTGTCCGGCGAGAGCACCGTGCACGCCACGCCCGTCGAGGTCAAATATGTTAAATCGCCGTTCCTATACCAGATCGTGCGCTGTGGAGACGGCGAGCAACCGCGCCAGGTGGCAGCGGCGGCCGAGGGTTCCTACCGAGAGGAGAAGCCCAAACGCCGCGGTCTGCTGGGTGCGCTATTTGGGAAGTAGGGGAGTGACGCCGGCTGGCGCCATAACGTGAAAGGCGGGGCTACGGGGCAGTTCGCAGGAGCGCGGACTGCCCCGTCTTTTGTGGTGCGGGGAAGTGCCGGGCACTTCATTAAAAGTCCTCGCGCGGACTCAAATTCCAATGTCGCCGAGCGCCTTCGTGCAGGATTCCCGAAGTGACTAAAATGTGGCAATAGAGACAGTTTTAGCGAACCCCACGGGAGTGACGCGTATGGACAACAACACGCTGCTATTCCAGGACAAAGGTTCGGGTAGGTTTAAAGACGTTAAGATCTACCCCAATCGTATCGAGGTGCTCAAGAAGGGCACTTTTGGCGGCAGGCACACCGAGATTGTCTACCTTAAGGACATCACGGGGGTCAACAGGATCAAGGGTCGCGACGTTTTCCTGCGTAACAGGCTGTTGACCGCTTGCGTCTTTAGCCTGAGTAGCCGTGCGAAGGCCCAAGAATTTGTGAAAGCGCTGAACATGGTGATGTAGCCGATAGCGGCGTTCGGGCCAAGGTAAAAATCGGGGCGCAGAACGGTATTCTGCGCCCCGATTGAGTTAATGCGCCCAAAAGACTGGCTTGCCTATTCGTTAACGTCCTCGGTATTGTCGCGGTCACTGGCAAGCATTGCTGCACCTGCGACCGTTGTCGCCACGGCGGCGGCAGCGAGCCCGGCGGCAACGCCAGAGCCGTCGCCCGTGTTGGCGAGCTTTCCGCCCGAGCTCTTGCCCTGGTCTCTCTTGTTGCTCTTGCCGTTCTTGTCGGCGCCGCCTGCGTTGGAACCCGTGCCGCTGCCGGTGCCGCCCGCACTGCCCGAGGCCGCTACGGTAAAGCTTGCGGCTCCGTCGCTGGCGAGCGTGTAGTTCTGCGCCGCGTCGCCCAAAAGACCGTTCGCGCGCACCCAGTACGTTCCCGCGGTAAATGCCTCGCCCTCGACCATTGCCGTGCCCGGAGCGCCGTCCGCGTCGTGCACAAACTCGAGCTGAGCCGTGCAGGCATCGTTTTCGAGTTTGCCCTCGAGTGATGCCGCAATCTTGGCGCGCACGTCTTCGCCGGCCTTAAGGCCTTCGAGTCCCTCAAAATGGGGCGTCAGCGCGCGTGGATCGATATCGATGGGCACAGAGCCCTGCAGCCCCGTAACGGTCTCGTTGCCCAGGGCGTCGACATCCACGTATTCAATGGCAAACGCATGGCCCGAAGCTGTCGCGTTGAGCGCGTTGCTGCTGTCAGCAAGGCGGAAATGACCCTCGCCAACGGTCTTGCCATCCTGGAGCGAGGCATCGCTCGGCGAGTCGCCGTACGTCATGCGCATGCGGGTCGGGAGGCAGCACGAAGCCGACTGCGTGTGCTTCGTATCGTAATTGTAATTGCGCTGGTAGATGCTCCGGGCCAGCGCCGCATCAACAAAGTCGGATGCGATGATGCCAATGTGCTTGAGGTAATCTGACTTTGTATCCTCGGTGCCGCTGGGATTGATGTACGGGCTCTTGTACAGATGCTCGTTGACTACTCGTGCCGAGGTAAAAGGATTGCCTCCGTGCGACAAGCCCGTGCAGCTGGTGTAGTTGATAGACCAGCAACGCTCCTGGACTTGCACCTCGGCCCCGGCATCGTCCACGACGTCCACCTTGTTGCACGTGCGCCCGGTCGTTTCCTTCAGCGCATTATCGACCCAGCTGAGCTTGTCGGTTCCCGTGAGTTTGTACTTGTCCTGGGCATATACCTTGGTGCAATAGGGCTCTTCATTGCCCGTTTCCCCTATGGCTTCAAATCCCCGCGCGTCTTGGACGAGACACATCGACTGCCCGGAATGCGCCTTGATCTTGTCATCCCATTGGGTGAGGTCGAGGCCCCACATGTGGCCGCTTACGCTGTTGCCGGCGAGCCCAAATCGACGCAGCAGGACGATCTTTCCGCGCACCTCGCCCAGCGTGGGGACGTGGCTCGACGTGTAGAACAGGTTGGGGTTATCGGCCATAACCTTGGCGAAGGCCGTCGTTATGCTTTCGTCGGTAGCCTCATCGTTGCCGCGCGATGCGAGCATGATGAGCGCTTCTGACGGGTTTTCGTTCAAAAACGTTTTGAAGTACCCGATGACATCGGAGAGATGCAGATAGTTCCCGTCTTTTTTGAGTAGGTAGAAAATCCCGTGGTCGATACCGGGGTCGTCGCCCTTTCCGAGCCGGATATCAAAATAGCGAATGCCTTCGAGCAACTGCGTGGGAATGTAATCCTGCTGGCATTTTACTTGCGAGGATTGGGGCTCAGTGTCGTTGTCCACGCTGCAGGTGCCCGAATCGTGCGTACCCGGGATGCTCAGCTCGTCGAGGAACTTGTTGTCGTCGACGTATTTCATCCAACATGGCCCATCGACGTAGCTGCTGTACGTGATCCAGTCGAGGCTGCTAACCGTGGCATCGTTCTTTTTCATGTCGTAACCGATAAGTTCGAGCTCCCACGGAATGCTCTTACTCTTATGGCAGATCTTATTGTTGTCCTGGTCTTCGCCGTTCGATTCTATTGCCAGGTACTTAATGTCTTTTTTCTCGGTTTCTTTCTCGACCGTGCGGTCTCGGATGATGTAGGTTCCGTTTGATTGACGCTCGAACGCAAAAGCGCGGCTGGGCTTGTTGTCATACTCGCCGCCCCATACGTGGATGACCTTTCCATCTTTGTCCGAGTCGTCGTCGACTGACCAAATGCTGTAGCCCGTCTTTTTATGCTCTTCGAAATTGAGCAAGGTGCGGATGGCGTACCAGTTTGTATCGTCATTCTTGGTCGTTACGTTCTCAAGGATGAGCTTGCTGGACGTGCCGTCGTTAAACAGGTGACAGACGTTGCCGCGAACGTTGCCGTCTTGGTTGACGCTCGCGGTGCGAAAATAGCCCGCGGGGCGAAGGCGAATGACGAAATTGTGGAGGCTGTCCGACGGTGCGGGTGTGTTGTCTGCAAATGCCGCTCGCAGGGGAATGCCCGGCGCTGCGGTTTCGGGCAGGCTTGCAAGTGGTGACAACGCCGCAAGCCCTAGGCCCAGCGTAAACGCTCGGCGGCTGATGGCATGGTGTTCGGTCATAACTTCTCCATTCGCAGAGTGCGGTTATGCGATAGTTTTGGTCACTATACTGCCCAGATGTTTAAAGATGCTGGTTTAATTGTCTGCGCGGCGCAATAAATCGGTGGGCGGACGTGTTGGGGTGTTTGTCGTTTTCGTACTGTTGCCACATTTGGGGCGGTTCCGGCGTCCGGCATCCTCGCATTCGTCGGCTACAGGCATAAGAAAGGGAGGGTCGGTTTACCGGCCCTCCCTGGGTACGAAGCGCTGGGGTACCGTCGCTTGTTTGCACTGCGACCGTGTTTCCCGTTGCGCTCGCCAGTCGCTTAGCGCTTGATCTCGATATCGTCGAGCTTGACGTCCATGGCCTCGGTCTTGGCCTCGGCGATGTCGTCGGCAAATTCCAGAGACTTCATCATGGTCTCGACGGCGTCCTTGTGCTCCTCGACGTTGTCGATACGCACATACACACTGCCGCCGTCAACGTCGGTGAAGTATTCGGTCGTTACGCCGCCCGAGTGTGTATAGGAAGCGTTGCGCCAAGTCTTGCCGTTGTACTTGACGGGGTCATTCTCGGTCCACTCAAAGCTGGCATTCCACTTTGCCTCGTAGTCGAACAGCTCGTCGGCGTTCTTGTCAGGATCGAAGACGGGGATGAAGCGATCGCTGGCGTGCTCGCTCTCGGTGAACTTAAACTGGGCCCTGTCGGC
>DBFZQW010000049.1:0-25874 GCA_048521445.1 Collinsella sp.
CGAACCCACGACACTCACCACGGTGGAGATGGCATTGGAGACGTTGTACTGCGCAAGGGAAATACCCAGGTTGCTGACGATCAGCGGCTGGAACAGGCTCATGCAGTTGACGAAAATCGTGTAACACGTGGCCATGATCACGAAGCCGGAGGCCACCACGAGCCAGCCGGGGAAGAACTTACGCTGCTGGGGCATACTGCTCCTTTTAGACAAACGAATAGCCTGCGCCGGGCGCCGGTAGTGCCCAAGATTGCCTTGAAAGACAAGGGCATAGGCCTTACGGCCATGCCCGCAGGCTTGAAAGGCAAGGTTGGGTGCTACCGGTGGTCGGCGATATAGCCCAAAGCGACGGCGGTATAGGCCGCGGCACCGAGCGGCAGCTCGGCATCGTTAAAACGTGCCTTGGGATGGTGCTGGGCAAAGTGTTCGTCCGTGTCGGTTACGGCCGCGCCCACGGTAAAGTACGCACTTGGGATCTTGCTCGAGATAAGCGCGAAGTCCTCACTCGCCATGGCATGGAAAAGCGGCAAGAAAGCCGTCTTGGGCAGCACTGCGCCCACGTAGCCAAGCGACGCCTGAGTCATATCGCTGTCGAGTACAAGCGGCGGAACATCCGAAAGCGTCTCGATGGTCGCCGGCGTACGATAGGTCGTAGCAACGCCGTTAACGACCTCCGCGATGCGGGTCTTTAGGTGAGCCATGAGCTCAACATCAAAGCCGCGCAGCGTTCCCTCGAGCACGCAGGTGTCGGGGATGACGTTGGCCGCCAAGCCGCCGGCGAACTTACCAACGGTAAGTGCGACTTCCTTGGCCGCCGGCACCTCGCGGGAGATAAGCTCCTGGAGCGCCAGGTGCACGTGGACGCCGGCCGTGATGGGGTCGATGCAGATCTCGGGGCTGGAACCGTGGCCGCCCTTGCCCTGGAGCGTGATGCGGAAACCGTACACACCCGAGAGCGCCGGGCTGCCGTAGAGCACCAGGCCAAGCGGCGACTGGCTGTTGACATGCATGGCAAAGGCCGCCTGAGGGCGCGGGTTCTCGAGCAAGCCGTCGGCGATGGCAGCGCGTGCTCCCTCAAAGGTCTCCTCGCCCGGCTGGAACAGCAACTTGACGGTAGCGTTGGCCTCCACAAGCTCGGCCTCGCGGGCCTTGAGCAGGCGCGCCGCACCAAGCAGCGCCGTCGCGTGCATATCGTGACCGCAAGCGTGCATGCAGCCGTTGGTGGATGCAAAGGGCTCGCCGGATTCCTCGGCAACGGGCAGGGCGTCCATGTCGCCACGAAGCATGACGACCGTTCCGGCCTGCTCGTCCTTGCACGTGCCATTGCCCTGAGCGGCCGCGGCCGCACCGGCACCGATCAGGCCAACGACGCAGGAACCGTCGACGAGCGTGGTATGGGGGATGTCCATCTCGTCCAGACGTGCCTGGATATAGGCAGACGTCTGCGGAAGATTGTTACCGAGCTCGGGCATCTGGTGTAGATCGTGTCGCCACGCAGCGAGCTCGTCTGCAAAAGCCTGAGCTTCTGCGACAAGACCGTCACCGATAGCGGTCTGCGCCGCTGTGGTAGCCTGAGGCGCTGGTTGCGGTTGAAAATCGGACAGAGCTGGTGCCATAGATGCCCTCCAGTAACGTTTTTGCAGCACGCACTTTGATAGCGTAAAGTGCAAGGCACAACTGTAAGGGCATGACATAAAAAATGCCGCCCTGGGAGGGCGGCGCAACAAGTTGTTTACAATTGCGGGCGAGATTTTCGGCGCAAGAAATCGAAATGCGTCTCACTCAAAATGATCGACAGGAAGATGAGCGCAAAGCCGGCAAGCAGGCGCGAGGTGAGCGCCTCCCCCATCAGCAGCACCGAGAACAGCACACCCGAGGGCGACTCCATCGAAAGAAGCAGCGAGCCCGTCGAGGCCGGGACGTGCGCCAGTCCAACATTTTGGACGAGCAGGGCCACACACGTACAACCCACCGAGAGGAAGGCCATCACGCCGATAAAGCTCGGCGTCCACACGGACGCGGGCGCTTGGGTCTCGAACAGCAGCGACGAGATCAGGCTCAAGACGCCATTGCCCACAAACATCCAAAACGTGATGACGTTGATGTCCATTTTGCGACCGTACTTGGCGGTCACCGCCATCTGGATAGCAAAGAAGACCGCACCGCCCAGCGAAATGGCATCGCCGGCATTGAACTCGACGCTATCGAGCGCCACCAAGCCAATACCCGCCAGGCACAGCAACGCGGCGCCCAAGTTGTAACGGGTAAGCTTTTCGCCGCTTAGGACGTAGCTCGCAAACGGAACCAAGATGCAGTACGTGCCCGTCAAAAACGCGCTTTTGCCTGCCGTGGTCTGTGCCAAGCCGATCGTCTGCAAACCGTAGGCACCCCACATGAGCGCGCCCATGCCAAGCCCGACGATTAGATTGCGGGCATTGAAATGAGCGATGATGCGCTTATGGAAAATGGCAAACATAACCAGTGATGCCGGGAGAAAGCGAATGTAGAGCAGCTCGAACACCGGAATGGTGTCGAGCGCGTCCTTCATAGTGGTAAAGGAGTAACCCCAGATAATCGCCACCGAAAGCAGTAGAACTTTCCAGAACAACGGCGAACGAGCACCGGCACCACGGGAGGTGCCGCCCGCACCCAGGTCCTCGCGAGCAACAGGGCTATCGGGCATGTTTTCGATTTCGTTGGCAGCGTATTGGGCCATGGAACATCCTCGCACTCAATCTGGGCGTGGTGTCCGCACGCGTATGGCTGCGTGCCGCCTCATGGTCAAATAAAAACAGGGCGCACCGGACCCCCGGCACGCTCCGCTACTGTAGCAACAACCAGCACTGCATCGCAATCCAGCCCACTAAAGCGTCGGCAGAGTAAACCTCGATGTTTCGTCAATGTCACGCTGTTGCACTAAATTAGTTTCGTGCTTTCAAGCTTTTCGATAATCCAGTCGTTGGCTTTGATGACCGGACGGCGGAAGACGACACCCAGTGCCAGCGACGGAATCAGATAGCTCGCCAGAATGCCTAGCTCAATCCAGTACTCCATATGGTAGGCACCGGCCATGGCGGCATGCATGGCGTTGATGCCGTGGGTGAACGGCAGGAACGGATAGATCGCCTGGAACACGGGGCCGGTCATCTCGATGGGGAACGTGCCGCCCGAACCGCCGACCTGCATGACCAGCAGCACGACGGCGAGCGCCTTGCCGATATCGCCAAACGAAACCGTAAGCGTGTAGACGATATTGGAGAACACGAGACTCGCGACCCAGCCCGCCAGCACAAACTGCAATGGGTTATCGCATTGGATGCCAAAGAACAGGATGTCGCCCGCACACACGAGCGTTGCCTGCAGCAGGGCCAAACCGCCAAAGAACAGGTAGCGACCCAGGTAGATCTCGTGCAAGCGCACGGGGATGAGCTCGTTGATAAGCTCATCGTCGACCGAAACCTTCATCATGGCCGCCAGCACGATCGAGCCCACCCACAGCGACAGAATCGTGTAGAACGGCGCCATGGCCGAACCGTAGTTGCGGATCGGATAGACCGGCTTGCGGTCGAGCGCGACGGGACCGGAAAGCGACACGGCCAGACCCTCGGGATCGTTGCCAATCATCGTCTTGATCGTAGCGAGGTCATCCGACATCAAGGCGCCGTCGAGCTCGTCCTTAAACGCACTGATCTTGTCCGACGCCTCGCCCAGCTGATCGGAAGCCTTGTTGACCAGCTTGGCGGCCTTGGAGAGGCCCTTTGCCAGCGAACCGGATGCGTCGGTTAGGCCGTCTACGGCGCTATCCAGATTGCCCGAGATACCATCGAGCGAGTCTAGGATGCCCGAGACGGTCTTCTTGAGCTCCTTGACCTTAACCGAGAACGTGGAATCGTAATCGGATTTGGCACCCGCGATGCCGGCCTTGGCATCGGCGATGGCCTGATCGACCTCGGCACGCGAGTTGTTGACCTCGGCCATGCTGTCGGAGAGAGACTTCGCGGTGGCCGCCAGATCCTCGGCATTGTTGCGGTACTCAACGGCGATTCTGCCCAGCGACGTCGCGGCGGACTTGAGGCCATCCTTCAAATTCTCATCGCTCACCTGGTCGGCAAGACTGCGGAGCTGATCGGCCATCGCATCGATATCCTTGGCGTGCGCATTGAGGGCCGAAGCGGCATCGTTGAGTTGGGACACCGTAAGGTCGACATGCTGGTTCGCGGCATCGAACGCCTTCGCGAGCTCGGCAGATACATTGTCGAACGAACCCGCACTTCCATCGATTGCGGCATCGATGGCATCGTTTGCCGCCTTAAGCGCTTCTTTGGAATCATCGATGCCGCTTTTGGCATGTTCCATGAGCTGCTTTGTCGACTCATCGACGGCACCGGTCTGCTGGAGCATACCGCTCGCCGACGTCAGCGAATCGGACGTGGAGCTCAAAATGCCCGCAAGCGACGTTGCGCTGGCCTGAACGTCCTGCAGGTCCTCGACCGAATCGCCGAGTGTCGACGACAGGTTGGCGATAAAGTTACTCACCTGGTCGGTGCTCATGTAATCGAGCAGGCTGGACACGGTCTTGAGCCCGATGGTCGTAATGGTTTCGGTAAAGGTCTCGTTAACTTGACTCTGAACGGCGCTCGAGCCTTTCTCGGTCACGATCTGTGCGATGGCGTTGGCCTTCTGATTCTCGTAGAACTCGATATCGGCATGCTTCACGTTCGTCGAGAAGAGCGTCATCATGTCGGCGCTAAACGTTTTGGGGATGACCACAGCGGCGTAATACGCGCCCGACTTGACGCCATCGATGGCCTTATCGCGGTCGTTGAGCACGACCCAGTCGAAGTTCTCGTTGCCGCGCAGGGTGGCGGTTACGTTTTCGCCCACGTTGACCTCGACGGGAATCAGATCGCTCTCGTAGCCCTCATCGGTGTTGACCACGGCAATCTTAAGATTGCCGGTGTTGCCGTAGGGATCCCAGCTGCCGGCGATGTTAAACCATGCATAGAGACATGGCACGATGACCAGGCCCATCACGACAACCATGCCGATCACGGAGCGAGACACGTTTTGGACGTCGCGCTTAAACAGATGCAGGATGTTCTTCATTTATGCCTCACCTCCTTTTGAGTGCTTGCCAAGCGCGGTGGTATCTCCATCATTTGTGGCTGTGCTGTCGCTGCCCTGAGATTTATGGTGCGAGCCTATATGCGGCAAGCGGCCCGTGGACTGATCGCCGCCCTTGGCACCACGCTCGCTGGCGTTGAGGCCAAACATATGGCGGGCGGCAGGAATGGCGGCCGTGTGTTCGCGCATCTCGCGACGCAGGTCCTCATCCGAAAGCGCCGAGATGCGCATCTGGGTATTGAGGCTCGCACGGATATATTCGATATTGATAAGCCAGCCGCAGATGGCAATAACCGAGATGATCCAAATGACAAGCAGGATGATCTTGCCGTTATTGTCGATATCGAGAACCGTCGACAGGACAAAGAGCAGGACCTGAACGCCCACCACGGCGGCAAAACCGCCCTTGATGTAGTACGGGTAGCGATGTTCAAAGGCGACCGCATGATCGAGCAGTTCGCGACGGTACGAATCGGAATCGAGCATGACACGCATGGCCGTGCGCAGCGAGTAGCGCTGGCGCGGCAGGTCGTTGGACTCGCAAATCATCATACCGGTCGTGGAAAGCTGTTTATCAAAGAGCAGGTTAAGGTTGAGCAGCAGCGGACGAAGCTGCAGGCCGATAAAGAGCGCCACGATCAAGAACACGCCCAGAATGCACAGGTTAAACAGGTAGTTGAACGAATACATACCGCCGACCGTCTCGCGCAGCAGATTGATGCCGTAGGTAAAGGGCAGCAGTGGGTGCAGCCACTGGAAGAAGCCAGGCATCATCTCGATGGGGTACATGCCCGATGAACCCGGAATCTGCACGATAACCAGAATGACGCCGATTGCCTTGCCGATGTGCTTAAACGTAGTGGACAGCGCGTAAATGATGTTGACGTAGGTGAACGAGATGGCGATGCCGCCCAGCACGAACAGCAGCGGGTTGACGCACTGTACGCCAATGACCAGATCACCCACCGTAACGATGATGGCCTGCAACGCGCCCAGGATCACCATGAGCAACCAGCGGCCAAAGTAGCCTTGGCGCGCCGTAAAGCTGCCAACACCTTCACGGTCGACCTCGAGCTTGTAAATGGCGATGAGCACATAGCCGCCCACCCAAAGCGCCAGATTGGTGTAGAAGGGAGCGATGCCCGAGCCAAAGCTCTTGACCGGATAGATCGACTTGGACGTCAGCTCGACCGGAGAGGCCATGAAATCTGCCACGTCATTGACATCGACGCCCATAAGGTCGGCGAGCTCGCCCATAGACTCAGAGGTCTGCAGCGCCGCGATGTCATTGGCTGCGGTCGCAAGCTTGTCCTGGACCTTGGCAAGCGAGGAATCGGTCTGGGACAGCGTGGTCTTGGCCTGACCGAGCGTAGCGTTAAGCTGCGAAAGCGTACCGCGCGCGCTTGCAATCGTGGGCGTGAGGCCAGATACAATTCCCGTCAGATCGCCCGAGACGGCGGCAAAGGAATCGAGCGCGCTCGAGGCCTTCGGCAGCGCGTTTTGACCCAGGTCCGTCTGGGCCTGGCCAAGGTTGGTCGCACCGGTCTGGATTGCGTTATTGATAGCGTCGCTGGCGCCCGAGACAGCCGCGGCGTCATTCGCCATGGCGCTCGACTGCGCAGACAGACCGTCCTTGATGCTCTGAAGCTTTTCATTCTGCTCGCGGAGCAAATCGATGGTCGATACAATGCGCGCGTCAATTTCCTTGGAACCTGTCGACGTGTCATTAACGAGAATTTCCAAGTGCCCGATAACGGCCTTATTGTGGTCGATCGTCGCTTGGAGAGACTCAAGCGAGTTGTCGATGCGGGTGGTCGTAGATGTGACCGTGCCCGTCAGCTTGCCGATGGCAGCGTTCGCGGAGGCCGACGTCTTGGTGAGCGCAAGGCTGCCTTCCGAGAGCGCCTTGGAGAGCGAGGCGATAGAGTTGCCCGCCGTGGTGCGAGCTTCACCCAGCAGGTCGTTGCCCTGAAAGATCGCTTGCGTCAGTGACGGCGCCTGACCCTGCATGCCGGCAAGTGCCGCATCAGCCGAGGCGATAGCGCCACCCGTCTTATCGATGGCGGCATTCATGTCGCCAATCGAATCGCGCACCTCGCCCAAGGTATCGGATGCCTCGGAGACAGAACTTGCCAACGAATCCCGAGTCTGGGTTGCCTTGTCCTTTAAATCGACTCCGGCATCCTTGGCAATGCTGGCAACGGTCTCGCCCACCGTAGAGACAAATTCCGAGTTGATCTGCTCCTCGATGGTGCTTGCGCCGGTGTCGGTAACCTTGGGCGCAATAGCGCTCTTCTTCTCATTGACGTAGTACGTAAGCTTGGGCTGGCGGTAATTGCCATCGAGCATCGAGACAAGATTGTCGGAGAAGTTCTTGGGGATCACGATGGCGGCGTAGTACTCCCCGCTCTCGACGCCCTCTTTGGCATCGGCCGCCGAGTCGACGAAGGTCCAGCCCAGCTGATCGTTTTCCTTGAGCTGATCGACAACCTTGTCGCCCGCATTGAGCTCGCCCACCAGGTCGTTTCGGGTTCCCTGGTCGTTGTTGGCGATAGCAATCTTGATGCCCTGGGTGTTTCCGTACGGATCCCAGTTAGCCACGATGTTGTACCAGGCATACAGCGAGGGAATAACACACACGCCGAGGGTAACCACCAAGGCGACGGGGTTCACAAGCAGTCGCTTAATGTCGCGTTTAAAGATCGCAAAGGATACCTTTGCGTTGGATAGTTTGCTGCCGAGACTCACGCTTGGACCATCCATCCTGTCGTTGAATCGAATCGTACTATCGACAACCATTGTACGTAGGCGCTCTAGCGTCTCAGAGCACAATGGTATTGAGTTTTGCGGGTAGCAATATACTACGAAGACGAATTAACGTACAGATGTACAGTATCCTAAATTTCAGCAGGTCACAAAACCACAACCCGCACAAATAAATGATCCCTTGGGGACGGAGGGATCATTCAAAAGGAAACGAGAGTGGAAAATCTCTCACTTCAAGCCCGCATTCGAGCCAAAAGTGGGAGATTATCCACTCTCGTTCTAATCTAGTTACGGTGCCGTATCCCCGAACTACATCAAGTTGCAAACAGCCGCCGCGAAGGCTACGGGATCCTCGGGGAGGATGCCCTCGACCAGCAGGGCCTGGTCATAGAGCAAACCGGAGTACTGCTTGATCTTGTCGGCGTCGCCCGCCTTCTGAGCGGCGACGAGCTTGGAAAAGACCGGGTGCTTGGCGTTGAGCTCGAGCACGCGTTGGCTCTTGGGCATGCCGTCGGGCGCGCCCTCGGGTCCCTTCTGGAGCACCTTCTCCATCTCAAGCGAAAGCGGACCCTCGGTGGTGATGCAAGCGGGGGCATCGGTCAGGCGCGCGGAGACGGCAACTTTCTCGACCTTGTCACCGAGCGCCTCCTTCATAGCGCTAAAGAGGTCCTCGTTTTCCTTGGTGGCGTCCTCGGCCTCCTTCTTCTCGTCCTCGGTCGCCAGGTCAAGATCGCCGGTCGCGACGTTCTTGAGCTCCAGATGACGATCCTCGACCTCGGGCTCGGCACCGTCGGCCACAGCCTTCTCGGCAGCCTCGCGGGCAGCATCGTCCTCGTAGATCTTGGGCATATCGGCGGCAACGTACTCACGCATGGCCTGGAACGTGAACTCATCCACATCCTGCGTCAGCAGCAGCACGTCATAGCCGCGGTCGAGCACGCCCTTTACCACGGGCATCTTGGCCAAGCGCTCACGCGAGTCGCCGGCGGCGTAGTAGATGGCCTTCTGATCCTCGGGCATGCCCTTGGCATACTCGGCCAGGGTAATCATCTTCTGCTCCTTGGCAGACCAGAACAGCAGCAGATCGGCGAGCTCATCGGCCTTCATGCCATAGCTCGAGTAGATGCCGTACTTAAGACCGCGGCCAAAGTTCTCAAAGAACTTCTCGTAGGCCTCGCGGTCATTGTCGCGCATATCCTCAAGATCGGCGGTAATCTTCTTCTCCACGCGCTTGGCGATGGCCTTGAGCTGACGGTTCTGCTGCAGCGTCTCACGCGAGATGTTGAGCGACACGTCAGCGGAATCCACGACGCCGCGGACAAAGTTGTAGTAGTCGGGCAGCAGGTCGTCGCACTTCTCCATAATCAGCACGTTGGAGCTATAGAGCGCCAGGCCCTTCTCGTAGTCCTTGCTGTACAGATCGAACGGCGCGCGGCCCGGCACAAACAACAGGGCGTCGTACTCGAGCGTACCCTCGGCATGGAAGCTGATAGTGCGCGCAGGATCGTCAAAGTCGTGGAACGTGGACTTGTAGAACTCGTCGTAGTCCTTCTGCTCGACATCGGAGCTGCGCTTTTTCCAGATCGGCGTCATGGAGTTGACGGTCTCGAGCTCCTGGTAGTCCTCGTACTCGGGCTTGTAATCGTCGCCGGCGTCCTCGGGCTTGGGTTTCTGGCGGCTCTTGGACACCATCATCTGAATCGGGTAGCGCACATAGTTGCTGTACTGCTGAATCAGGCTCTTGAGGCCCCACTCGGTCAGGAAGCGATCGTAGGTCTCGGCCTCGCCGTCGGCGTCGAGCTTCTCGTTCTCACGCAGCGTCAGAATGACATCGGTACCGTGCTCGGCGCGCTCGCCGTCCTCGATGGTGTAGCCCTCAAGACCGTCGGATTCCCACACATGGGCGACATCCTCGCCATAGGCGCGGCTGACGACCTTCACATGGCTGGCGACCATAAAAGCCGAGTAGAAGCCCACGCCAAACTGGCCGATGATGTCGACATCCGAACCCTGCTGCTCGGCGTTCTCGGTCTTAAACTCCTCGGAGCCGGAATGGGCGATGGTGCCCAGATTGCGCTCGAGCTCCTCGGCGGTCATGCCAATGCCGTTATCCGAGATGGTAATGGTGCGGGTGTCTTTATCAAAGGAGACGCGAATGGCCAAGTCGCCCTGGTCGATCTTGACGCTCGGGTCCTGCAGGCTCCTAAAGTTGAGCTTGTCGACGGCGTCGCTCGCGTTAGAGATAAGCTCGCGCAGGAAGATTTCTTTATTGGTGTAGATGGAGTTGATCATGAGGTCGAGCAGTTTTTTGCTCTCGGTCTTAAATTGACGCATGTGCAGTCCTTTCGCGCTACCCCCGTCCGCAAAAACGGCCCGGTTGCCCGAGCCGCATCGCAGACCTGCTATGTTCAGACTTAGATTTTATAACCCATTAGCGCGCACATATACATACGGAATCGAAAAACTGTATGTCTAAGCGCTCCGATGCGCCAATTGCCAAGGAGTGTCCCCAACTGCCGGCAGAAAAGGAACGTCCCTATCTGCCATCTACGCGCTTGGCCATCCAGGCATGGGGCTGGCCTTCATCCTCATAGTCCACCGGGGCAATCTGCGTGTAGCCCGCCTTGACATAGAGCGGTAGCACGTATTCCTGAGCATGCAGCTTAATGAGCTTGGCACCGGCATCACGCGCGCACGTATCACTGGCCTCGACAATCTTGCTCGCCAGACCGCGACGGCGCATGCTCGGCAGCACGGCCACGCGCCCCATAATGTAGGTCTCCCCCGCCGCGACACCTTCGTCCAAGTCGCACGCCGGCGACACCGGAGCCTCTGCGTCAGCCGCGCGCTCAAGCTCTTCGGGAAACACGCGCGAGCAACCGGCAAGCTCGCCGCCTACATAGAGCGTCACATGAATGCAGTTCGGATCCTCGTCGATAGCGTCGAACTCATTCTCGTAGCCCTGCTCGTCCATAAAAACGACGCGGCGCACCAACGCCGCGTCATCAAAGCATCCCGTCTTAAGTTGGATATCCATGCTGCCCTTTCATTCAATGCGAACGTTAGGGACAGATATTAGCGAAAATGAGCTCCGCGCACGCTAAACTTCGCGCGAGCCTTCGCCAGGCAGTCGTAATGACCCACGTTATGGGCATCGCTCGCGATGAAGCTGTACAGGTTCTGATCGAACAGGCGTTGTGCCGGCTTTTTCTCGCGACCAAAGCGACCGCCGGCAATAAAGTCCGCCGAAGCCTGCAGCTTGCAGCCCATATCGACCAGGCGCTCCGCCACACTTACATCCTTTTGAACCGCACGATAGCGCTCAGGATGAGCGATGATCACCTGGTAGCCACGGCACTGCAAATCGTAAATCGTGTTCTCGTACTCTCTAAACGCATACGCATCGGCATGCGTCGAAAGCTCGAGCAGGAACTCATTGGTTCCATCGAAATGCAAGTGCTCCGCGGCATCGATACCAAGCTCGACGAGCTTTCGGTGGTTGACCTCGAAGCCCATCTGGAGCGGAAAGCCGTCAGCGTTATCACGCAGCAGCTCAAAGGCATCCCACATCTTGTCGTAATCAAAATAGGGATCACGGCAGTGAGGAGTGCAAACGATTCTGGTTACACCGGCCCGCTTGGCAGCCTCGAGCATCGCCAAGCTCTCATCGAGATCGGCGGCGCCGTCGTCTACACCCGGCAAGATATGGCAATGAATGTCACGCATAGGTCAGCCTTAATCAACTAAACGTTTGCTCGGTTGGTGAAGATGCCCTTTTTGGAAGTCCCCTGATCGTCGGAGCCCTTCTTCACCTTCTTACCGTCCTTGGTGTAGTAGGAGTAGTAGTACTCGCTGGTCTCGGTCTCGCAGTAGTTCATAACGGTACCGATGAGCTTGACCTTCTCGGACTTCTTAAGCTGACCGATGGCGTTGAGCGCCTCCTCGCGCTTGGTGAAATCCTCACGCACGACAAAAAGCGCACCGTCGGTCAGACTTGCGATCTCGGCAGCATCGATGAAGGTGCCGACCGGGGGAGCATCAAAGATGACGTACTGGAACTTGGCGGACAGTGCCTTTACCAGCTTGGCAAAGCGGTGAGAGACGATGATGTCGGCAGGATTGGGAATATGCGGCTCGGCATCGAGGAAGTAGAAGTTCTTCTGACCCGTCTCGACAATCGCCTGGTCAATAGAAACCTGCTCGGACAGGACTGCATAGAGTCCGCCGCGGGAGCGGACGCCGAGCATATCGGCAAGGGACCTGCGGCGCATATCGGCCTCGACCAGGAGCACGGACTTGCCGCTCGTGGCGATTGCCTGAGCAAGATTAATGGAAACCGTAGACTTGCCCTCGTTGGGAATCGAGGACGTAACGGTGATGGTGCGAATGGGGTCGTCCACGCTCGCAAAGCGGATGTTGGCCAGAAGGGTCTTGGCGGCATTCTGTACAACGAGCTTATCGGTGTTCTTTGCCTTAGCCATGCCTATTTACCACCTTTCATAGCCGGAATTCGGCCAACAACGGGAATACCCAGGAGCTCTTCTGCCTCTTCTGCACCGCGGATGCGGGTGTTGAGCATGTCTGCCAAAACGACATAGGCAACTGCGATAAAGATGCCAGCGAGGAACGCGACAGCAACGTACAGCATACGCTTGGGACCGCTGGGGACTTCGGGGGTCTTAGCCTCGTCGATAACGTTGATGCTCTGGGCAGCGCCGACGTTCTGAGCGACCGTACTCACCGAGCTGGCCATGGCCTTTGCGACCTTAGCCGTCTCCTTGGCATCGGTGCCGGTAACCGAAAGCGTAATGACACGCGTGGTGGTCTCGGAGGAAACAGACACCTTGTAGTCATCCAGATCGGTGAGGCCCAGTTCATTGGCGGCGCCGCTCTTAACGCTATCGCTATCCAGCAGCGTGGCGATATCGTTGGAAAGCATCTGACTCGCCGAGAGATCGTTGTAGCTCATCTGACCGCTATCGTCGGTCTTGGCGAGAATGTACATGCTCGTCGTCGCGGTATAGGTGTTGTCCATCGCAACGAAGGACACGATGCCCATGGCGATCGCGCAGACCACCGGAAGGGTGATGACCAGCTGAAGGTGCTTCTTCAGCAGCTGGAACAGTTCGAGAAGGGTCATGCAGCTTGCCTTTCATTTCCCCAGTTCGGATTGACAAAACTGTCCGTATGTTATCGCATCTTTTTACCGAGACCAAACTC
This sequence comes from Collinsella sp., assembly GCA_048521445.1. Classification (GTDB taxonomy): domain Bacteria; phylum Actinomycetota; class Coriobacteriia; order Coriobacteriales; family Coriobacteriaceae; genus Collinsella. The sequence goes on from DBFZQW010000049.1 coordinate 13,111, forward strand.
TATACATAAGAAACAGGCTCTCCTGTAAAAATGTCGGAAGCAATCGTAAAATTGCACAACAACGCCGCACCCGAAAGTCAAATGCGGCGTCTGCATCAATATCTATGTTGTATCGCTATGCGAATGGCTCGTCCTGCTGTATGGGAAACGTCACCGTAATGGTGGTTCCCACACCCAACTCGCTCGACAAATCGAGCGTGGCGTGATGATACAGGGCCGCATGCTTGACAATTGCAAGCCCCAGACCGGTTCCGCCGCGCGCCTTGGACCTACTCTTGTCCACGCGATAGAACCGCTCAAATACCTTGCCCTGTTCTTCAGGCGCGATACCGATTCCCGTGTCGGCGACCGCAAGGAACGGATGGCCTTCGTCGTTGGTGCCGCACTGCAGCGTAACCGTACCGCCGGGTCGATTGTAGCGGATGGCGTTGCTTGCCAGATTATAGATGAGCTCGTCAATCAAGCGCGACACGCCTTCGATGACCACAGGCTTGGTCTCATGACTTATCGTCACATTCGCCTGACGGGCGACCTGTTCAAGACGCTGCTCAACCGCGTAGATGGCACGCGAGAGCTCAATAGGCTCCGTGGACCCAATGGGCACCGCTTCGCCCTCAGTTGCACGCTCGGCCTCGTCCAAGTTAGACAGCGTAAGGATGTCGTTGACAAGCGCTGCCAAGCGGCCCGCCTCACGATAGATGCGACCGCCAAAGTTGCGCAGGTCGTCCTCGCCCTCGACCATGCCGTTTGCGATGAGCTCGGCATAGCCCGAAATCGCCGTAAGCGGCGTCTTGAGCTCATGGGTGATATTCGCCGTGAACTCGCGGCGCATACGGTCGTTGTCCGCTAGCACCGCCATTTGGCGCTTGAGTTCCTGGCGCTGCGACTCGATACGCTCAAGCATGGGGACCATCTCGGCATAGGCGTGCTCATAACTACGGCGTGGGTGGTCCAAATCCACCTCTTGCAACGGCGCGATGATGGCACGGGACTCGCGGCGCGCCATAAAAAACGAGAGTACCGCACCCGCTGCTGCGATAAGCAGCATCGGCGCCACCATCGACAGCAAAATCGCCGCAACGCCAGGCTGGGCCTGCGCCAAGCGGACAACCTGGCCGTTATCAAGGGCGACGGCGCGATACAGCATAATCTCGTCGAGCGTAGAGCTTGCGCGCTCCGCGGAACCCAAACCACTCTCAAAGGCCTCGATGACCTCGGGGCGATCGCCATGGTTGGGCAGTGTGGAAGGCGACGCCTCGTTGTCGTAGGCAACCGATCCATCCTTGTTAATCAGCGTGATGCGCAAGTCCTCGCGATCGAGGCTACGCAAGAACGGGATGGGCTCCTGCTGCTCGTCGAGGGCGGCAGCAATGAGCTCGGTTTCCTGCGCCAGGTTGGCACTCGTGGCATCCGCCAAGGTGTTTTGCACAAAGAACGCGCCCAGCACCGTAAACGCCACGATAACCGCCATGGCGCAGACAAAGATCGTCACAAAAACGCGGTGCGACAGCGTATGTTTTCCCTGGGGGGCGAAGACCACGGGTTACTCCTCCGATGCGGTGGCCGCGGTGTCGTCACCTTCGGCACCATCACCGGCAGAAGGCTCGGCCAAGCGGTAGCCCACGCCGCGCACGGTCTCGATGGCGCCGGCATGCTCGCCCAGTTTTTGGCGAAGCGTCTGCACGTGCACGTCAACGGTGCGCGAACCGCCGTCGAAGTCCCAGCCCCACACGCTCTGCAGCAACGACTCGCGGGTAAAGACCACGCCGGGCTTACGCATGAGGTACTCGAGCAGGTCGAACTCGCGTAGGGTGAGCTTAAGCGGCTCGCCGGCAACGGTCACCTCGCGATGGCTGGGCGAGAGCACGATGTCGCCCACGCTGAGCACATCGCTTGCCTGCTTGACCATGCCGCCGCGACGCAGCAGTGCGCGGCAGCGGCTCGCAAGCTCCATGAGCGAGAAGGGTTTAGTCAGGTAATCGTCGGCACCGCCATCGAGCGCCATCACCTTGTCGAGCTCGGTATCCTTGGCGGTAAGCATCATGATGGGCACCGTCGCCGTCAGGCGATCGGCACGCAGACGACGCATAATCGCCAAACCATCGGTATCGGGCAGCATGATGTCGAGCAGGACAGCATCGGGTACCCGTCGCGCCACGGCGGCCTTAAACTCGCCGTCGCACGAAAAGCCCTCGGCCTCGATTCCCTGCTTGCGCAGCGCATAGACCGTCAAATCCCTGATGTTGTCATCGTCCTCGACGTAATAGATCATGTTGAACCCCTTTGCGGCCGGCATGACCGCATCTTAACCCTAAAGGTGCCTTTACTAGATGGTATCAGCCAAAACGTCCCGTCAAATAATCCGCCGTGCGCGGATCGGTCGGATTTTTAAAGAGCTGCGCGGTGGGCGCGTGCTCCACCAACTCACCCAGCAAGAAAAACGCGACCGAGTCGGAGATACGCGCCGCCTGCTGCATATTGTGCGTAACGACCACGAGCGTACAGGTCTCTTTGAACTCGCAGGCCAGCTGCTCCACCACCAGCGTCGATACGGGGTCGAGCGCCGAGGTCGGCTCGTCCATCAGCAGAATGTCGGGCTGCACGGCAAGTGCGCGGGCGATGCACAGGCGCTGCTGCTGTCCACCCGAAAGACCCAGGCCCGACTCCTTGAGCTTGTCCTTGACCTCGTCCCACAGGGCAGCGCGACGCAGGGAGTCCTCGACCAGCTCATCAAGTACGGCGCGATCGCGCACACCCATACCGCGCGGACCGTAGGCGACGTTGTCATAGATGCTCATGGGAAACGGGTTGGGGCGCTGGAACACCATGCCCACGCGCTGGCGCAAACGGCAGATGTCGCAGTCGCCCAGGATATCTTGACCATCGAGCGCAATCTTGCCCTCGATGCGGCAATCCTTGATGCCGTCGTTCATGCGGTTAAAGCAGCGCAGCAACGTTGACTTTCCGCAGCCCGAAGGCCCGATGAACGAGGTGATCTGCTTGTCGCGGATCTTGATATTCACGTCCTTGAGCGCATGATGGTCGCCATAGAACAGGTCGAGGCCCTCGACATCGATGCGCGTCGGCGAGGCGGCAAGATCCTCTGCCGTGGGGCGAGTCGCATCCCCAACCTCGCACTCGTGCGCGGCCTCAGCCTGCGCCTCCATGAGCTCCTCAAGCTCTGTAGGCTCCATCGCCGCAGCAGCCGTCATACCGCATACCTCCATATCGATATCAATTCAGCAATATCGATAGTAGGAATCGTGGCTCATACGCACGTGAGCACATTGTCAAGTGTTTGTAAGGGCACGCTGGCTATGCGGCGGGCAGCTCTATGGTGAATATCGTGTGTTCGGGCGTCGATTCACATGCAACGGTACCGCCGTGTGCCGTGATGATCTCCTTGGCAATAGCAAGGCCCAGACCGGCACCACCGCGATTGGTCGCACGCGCCGCATCCAGGCGATAGAACTTCTCAAAGATCACCTTGAGCTTAGCCGCAGGGATAGGATCGCCCTGATTGATAAAGCGCACGCGCACGCCGCCGTCGTCCCGGCGTCTGGCCTCGATCGTGATGGTCGAGCCCTCATAGCTATAGGCGACGGCGTTTTTCATGATGTTGTTAAACACGCGGGCCATCTTGTCGCCATCCACGAGCACCGTCAGGTCCTCGCGAATATCAACTTGGACTTCCTTATGTTGCTCGTTGAGGATGGGATAGAACTCGTCAGCCACCTGAGCCAGCAGCAACCCCAGATCAACATAGCCGCGCGTGAGCACGATATCGTGGAAGTCAAAGCGCGTGATATCGAAGAACTCTTCGATGAGCGCATCGAGCCGGTGCGCCTTGTCGAGAGCCACGCCCGTAAAGTGCGCACGTTGCTCAACCGGCAGCTCAGGAGCCTCTTGCAGCAGCGAAAGATAGCCCACCACACTGGCAAGCGGGGTGCGTAGGTCATGTGCCAAGTACGTGACCAGATCGTCCTTGCGATGCGACTCGTCACGCAGAGCTTGCTGCACCTTGCGCTCACGGTCACGCACGCGGTTAAGGGCGCCCTCGACCTCCAAGAAGTCGCCGTCGATGTTGTCCCAGGTGTCGGGGTGATCGATCAGGCGATCTTGAATACGAACAGCCAGCACACAATCGGCATGCTGCTCGCCCTGCTCGTAGCCCTGGTAGTACAGGGCGCGGCCGCACAAGAACAGCACGCACGCGGCAAGCGCCAGCACAAAGCCAAGCATGTTGAATACAAAGCCGGCATCGAACAGCACCGGCCCTTCGATGCCGCCGAGCGCCATGGCGCCAATCGCCAACGTCATGGCCCACGCGGCGCCGCCAATCACCATGCAGCGGCGCACGATCTCAAATCGATCGATCAGCAAAAAGCCAGCAAGCAGCACCGTCAAGATTCCGGCGATGTTGTCGATGCCAATCAGCAGCAGGCTCAGCACAAAGAGCAGCACCGTTGCAAGCGCGCGGTTGTCGACGACCGACCTCACGTATTCAAAGAGTCGATCGGGCACCTCGAACGCTTGTCTATCGTCTTTTGTCATATCAAGATCCTCACAAGCGAAAAGCGTTATTCGATTATGTAGCCGACGCCCCAGACGTTTTTGATAAAGCGCGGCTTTTGTGCGTCGTCGCCAATCTTTTCGCGCAAGTGGCGAATGTGCACCATCACCGTATTGTTGGAGCCGGGCATAAAATCCTCGTTCCACACCGCACGGAACAGGTCCTCCACGGCCACCACGCTGCCGCGATGCTCGACCAGATACAGCAAGATTGAATACTCGGTGGGTGTGAGGCGTACCGGTGCACCGTCCACCGTCACGGAACGAGCGTCGCGGTTGATCTCCAAGCCGTCGAGCTGAATGGTCGGCGACTCGGCCGCCTGTGCACGGCTACCGTAGCTGGTGTAGCGGCGAAGCTGAGCGTGCACGCGCGCGACGAGCTCCAGCGGACGAAACGGCTTAACCACGTAATCGTCCGCGCCAAGCGAAAGGCCCTCGATCTTGTCTTGCTGGGCATCGCGCGCCGTCAGCATAATCACAGGATAGGTATGGCTGGAACGGATCGTACGCAGCAGCTCAAACCCATCGATATCGGGCAGCATGACATCCAGCAGCGCCAGATCGAACTCCTGCTCCAAGATTGCCTTGGCAGCATCGGCCCCGCTATAGGCAATCTGGACGTCAAAGCCTTCTTTTGTAAGGTAGATGCCCACTAGGTCGGCAATGGCCTTCTCGTCATCAACTACCAGTATGCGCTCGTTCATGCGTGCTCCTCTCGCGCTCCATTATGCCCGAGGGGGCGCCCGTCACACACAACAAGCGTGGGTGATTAAGTCGGCCTTAAGCACCCTTGTGCCCGTTCGGGCGCGGATGTGGGCCACGCACGCACGCGATGATCGCCGACGCCGGCAAACGATATACTCTAGTTTCAGAAGAGACCATCCCGTCGAAAGCGAAATCCGTGAAGTCCCTCACCTCTTTTGCAAAGCGCTCAGCCCAGCTTGCCGCCGGCTTTGTCTGCGCTATCGCCCTTGCCGCTGGCGTGCCCACCGTCGCCGGCGCCCAAGTGCTCACGACCGACAATGTTTGCGGCAAAACCGCCGATGTGCGCGGTATCACGGCCGAAAACCTGCCCGATATCGATGCGACCAATGCCCTCGTCATGGGCAAAGACGGCACCGTCTACTATGCCCGCGACGCCGATGAGCAGGTCAAGATTGCCTCGATCACCAAGGTCATGACCGCAATCCTAACCGTCGAGAATTGCAAGATGGACGAGAAGGTCACAGTGAGCAACGCCGCGGCCACCGTGGGTAATTCGACCGCCGGCTTGCTCGAAGGCGACGAGCTTACCGTGGAGCAGGCACTGCGCGGCCTGATGATTCCCTCGGGCAACGACGCCGCCATCGTGCTCGCCGAATATGTGGGCAAGAAGATCGACCCTAAGACCAAAGACGCCGAGGCCACATTTGTGAAGGCCATGAACGAGCGCGCTAAGAAGCTCGGCTGCACCGGTACGCTTTTTGAAAACCCGCATGGTCTGGACTTTGATGAGTGGGCTGGCGATATGCACTCAACCGCACACGACGTAGCGCTGATGATGCAGGAGGCCATGAAAAACGACACGATCCGCGAGGTCGTAGCGAGCGAGGATTCCTGGATCGAGGTCACGGGCGCCGACGGCACCGACCATTCGCATTCCATGGACACGCATAACTATTTGCTGGGCCAAGATGGCAACATCGGTGGCAAGACCGGCACCACCGACGATGCAGGCTATTGCTTTACGAGTGCCTACAACCGCGATGGTGACGAGATCTACACCGTCGTTTTGAACTCCACCACCACCGACCAGCGCTTTACCGATACCGCAACCCTTGCCAATTGGTACTACGGTCACAAGGTGACGGTCGCGATCGCCAACACGCAGGAAAAGACCGCCAACGGCAACCCGCTTATGGCGCGCATTGGCCAAACCGACTGGACGGATAAGACGATCGACGCCACACTCGCCGATCCTACGGCGCAAGCGACCGTGTTTTCCCTTGCCGGCGAGGTGACCGAAAAGGTTAGCCACGACGATCTTTCGGGCACGGTGCATGTGGGCGACAAGGTGGGCAGCGTTACGCTCAAGCAGGACGGCACCAAGGTCGCCGTCATGGACCTGGTTGCCGACGAGGAAGGCACAGGGCCGAATCCCATTGAATGGCTCCTTGTGAAGCTCGACCGCCTGGGCCGCCGCATCGACAACCGCCCACTTGCGGCAGAGAGCGAGACCGTCGCCAAGGCTCCTGAGATGTAGAGTGCAAGAATAATCAGCCCACTGAAAGGAGGCGTCCGAAAGGATGCCTCCTTTTTTTGAGGGTTCGAATCCCCAGCCGCCATTCTTGATAATAAAAAAAGGGCCCCAAATGGGACCCTTTTTCAAATTCGTACTGGCGGAGAGCTGGGGATTCGAACCCCAGATGCCCTTTTGGGGCATACTCGCTTAGCAGGCGAGCACCTTCGGCCTCTCGGTCAGCTCTCCGTAACAGCCGTTCTATAGTAACCAAACAGCCAAGGATGGGCAAGAGAAAATTTTCTAATTGCCTAGCATCCTTTCCTCCTTGGAAGCTTCGCCTACCCCAGCGAGCGGTTGAGGGAGCCGAGCTCGTCGTTGCCCATGGTGCGCCACATTTGGAAGATGCAACCGCGTGCCAGGAAAAAGAAGCCGTTGTCGACCAGTTGAACAGCGGCATCTGCCAGCTGATTCGTCACGGCGGACACTGGCGGCAACTCAAGTCCAGCCTTGTGGATGGTCTCGACCGCTTCTTCGAACGTCGGAGGCTCGCTGACGCCCATCTCGTTCATAAGGCCCTGCATTTCTTCCAGCGCGCTGCTGCCCGACTCCTCGCCGCGCGGCACTAGACGGTAACAAGCCAGCGCCAGGTCGAGCTGATCGCAATTCCAATAGGCAAACGCCAAGCGGTAGAACAGGTAGCCAATTGCAGAACGATCGCTGGCAATACGTAGGCCGTGGCGCGCCACCTCGATAATCTCGTCAAAGCGCTCCAGACGCGCAAGCACGTTGATGAGCGCAAAGTGCGATTGCATGGACGAGCGCGCCAGATCGTAAAGATGGCGCACCTCGGGCAGTGCTCGTTCAAAGTCCTCTTGCTCGGCGTAAAAGCTGCAAATCTCGTGCTGGGCAAAGTACAGCGCATCGGGCGCACGAAGGATCCGCACCGAGCGGTCTTCTTCCAACACCGGTAGCACCATGCGCACCAGCTGGTTATCGCAAAACTGCGTTTGAACCGGACCTGTCGCCAAAAGCTCGGCGACGGCGCACTTAGCCTCCAACTCCTCGACAAGACGGGAAAAGCCTTCAAAAGCACCTGTACGGTCGACTTTTGCCTGCTCGCGCAATTCAACAACACGGGCCACGTATGGGTCGTCGTCCTCTTCCATGACCTCCAACTCGTCAGCCGTATCGGCAAGCAGCAGATTGCGCAGCGCCGGCGGCAGCGTGCGATGGTCATCACGCGGACGAGCATGAACCTCCGCAGGCTCAATCGTCTCCGGAGCGGTTGACTCATACGCCTCAAGCACACGCTTGCACGGCATATCGTCCATGTCCATGCTCTCAAGATCCTTGGCGACAGGCACGCAATCGGCCAGATAGGCCGCACGCCCAAAGAAATACGTTGCGACAACGCGCTCGCCCTGCTCACTGTCGGTAGCAGCAATCTGCACATAGCAGCGCGTGATGCAGGTGCCCGCGGCAAAACACGCTGCCGCAAGCGTGAGTGCCACGCGCGCATCGTGCTCCGCGGCCCAGATCGCCCGCGTGTCCTCGTCCAGCTCGCGCCAGGCGTCATCCTGAGCGTCGTATTCACGTTGCGGCATGGCATCAACGACAGACTGCCCAAACCGAACGAGCATAATCCCCTCGGCAACGTTTGCCCGATAGGTATAGTCGAGCCGCGTGACCACGTTGAGCGCCTCAACGATTCGCGCAAAACGGGTGCGCACGTCCCACTCGCCGCCCGGCTGGCAAGCCACCGTACCCGGCTTGCCCCACGGGTTATCGCTCGAAGCCGTATCGAGCAGTCGGGGAACATCGTTGGTCGTCTTGGCGATATGCCACGCATCAAAGAGCGCGCAGCCCTCAAGGCTCGGCGAGGATGCCGTAGGGACCAATCCGGCCCCGATGCGCTCAAGGATGCCGGAGAGGCGGTTGAGACGGCACTCGACGGCAAGCAGCATGTCAATCTCGTCCTGGTCCAGCAGGCTACGATCAAAATTGAGATAGAAAATCTTTGAGCGATCAATGCGAGCCAGGCTCATCTCGGACTTGGCAGCGATGGTGCGCAGGCGGGGCAAGTCAATTTCGCTCATAAGGGCGGCGGCATAGCGCTCGATACCGCTCGGATTCTCGGCATGGTCAACGCGGTAAAGCAGCGTCTCGATAGCGTCAGGTAGCGGTGCCGTGTTAAAGCCCAAAAACACCTCGACCGGCTCGGGCAACTTTACGAGCTTGATCTTGTCGACTACGTTTTGCATACCCTCGTCGAGTCCGCCGGCGTCCGCCGTGTTCACAATAGCGCTTTCGGAGTTGGCAAATATCACGTAGCGCAAGAACATCGAGGCCATGAACTCGCCGTAAGGAAGGGCGCGGGTCGAATTCCATGTCTCGTGGTCGGACTGCTCGCGCATGGGGCCTTCGGGAGAGCCGGCAGTTTGCGCACACGCGCGCATTGCACCGTTGGCTTCCCTTACCATAATCTCACCAATACTGGAATCCGACTCGTCAAGGACCAGTTCCATGTCGGGATCGTTGGGCAGCGGAGCCTCGCAGACGGGGCGGTCCACCTTGTACACCTCACCCGAAACGCTTACGTAGCCCAAAAGCGACACATGACTTTTGCCAACGAATTCGACGACATAACAAGATTCATGCTGGTCCTCGCCAAAGAGTTTCCAGACCACGCCATATGAGCGCCCCGCAGGCTGCTCGGGCATCGCCGGAAAGCGCTTTTTGGGATCGAGAAACCTGAGCCTGTATGTCGGACGCTCTGCCACGAAATATCACCCTGATCGGTCGTTGAGAGAAGGAGTGGTCGCGGATGGGCCGCGACACCTACTCGGAATCTTACACGAGTCGACAGGAAATCGTCCCTTTGGACGAAAGCACTCAAGCTGGCGTAAAAGAAAAGCCCCCGTTGCCGGGAGCTTTAATCTCAAATGGTGCGGCGTATAGGATTCCGCGCATCCGCTGCGCGGATCCGCACCGGCTTCGCCCGCCTGCCGGCGCGCTCGCCTGCGGGCTAAAAACGCTCCGCGTTTTCTTTACGCCCGCGCCTCGACCGAGGTTCAAATCCATGCGGTGGCGGCATAAAAGAAAAGCCCCCGTCGCCGGAGGCTTTCAATTTCAATTGGTGCGGCGTATAGGATTCGAACCTATGACGTTCTGATTCGTAGTCAGACCCTCTATCCAGCTGAGGTAACGCCGCGACTTGTTGATTATTATGCACATCGACTGAATAAAGGTCAAGCAATTTTCGAAAAAAGTTATCAAATTTGATTTTTACTCATTTTGACCACTTGATGCTATCTTCGACGCATCGCGATATAAGAAAAGCTCCCGTTGACGGGAGCTTTAAAATCAATTGGTGCGGCGTATAGGATTCGAACCTATGACGTTCTGATTCGTAGTCAGACCCTCTATCCAGCTGAGGTAACGCCGCAACGCACGGATTATTATGCACGTGACCCCTCGATGGGTCAAGCGACAATTTGGAAAAATTTTACGAAGTGATGATTAAGACGCTCGCGCCTCGACTGAGATTCGAATCCATGCGGTGTTGCCATAAAAGAAAAGCCCCCGTTGCCGGAGGCTTTAAGTTCGATTGGTGCGGCGTATAGGATTCCGCGCATCCGCTTCGCGGATCCGCACCGGCTTCGCCCGCCTGCCGGCGGACTCGCCCGCGGGCTGAAAACGCTCCGCGTTTTCTTTACGCCCGCGCCTCGACCGAGGTTCGAATCCATGCAGTGCCGACGTAAAAGAAAAGCCCCCGTTGCCGGAGGCTTTCGATTTCAATTGGTGCGGCGTATAGGATTCGAACCTATGACGTTCTGATTCGTAGTCAGACCCTCTATCCAGCTGAGGTAACGCCGCAGCGCAAGACATATAAAACCACTTTAGCTTATTGGAGTCAAGCACAATCTCAAACTTTTTTGTGGAACGCAGTTTTGTCATGCTGCTCCGCATATACCGCTGTTCCCCGTACGATCGATTGGCTTTTCGATCACGTCGAACTTGGCATCAAGTTCCCTCAGGAGCGATCTCACCCGCTGGGCACAATCATAATCGGCAAACGAGATGCTCAGCATGCGCGCGACCTGGTTGGAAGTCCCAACTCCATAGAAGTGCTCCAGCGCCACAAGTCCCTCGTGCGTCACAAAGGTCTCGACCACATGCGGCGACTCCTCAAAGCACCATTGTGTCAACGGACCCTCACTCGTCTGCCGAACCACCAGGCCGCCCATGCCAGACGGCTCACACGTTACAAGCAGGTACTCCCCGCCCTCGTCGCTCTCAAACAAAACCACCCGATCATCAAACAGCTCCATCGCGTCCCCTTTCTCTCGCTCTTATTTAGCAAAAGCATAGCAGGTAGATGGCTGTATACAGAACAGTTGTTCGTGTGTTTTCTATTGAGCTGTCCGCACGGCATGGTATGGACCTACGCACGAAATAGGGCGCCCCCGAAGGAGCGCCCTTGCATATCCCCTATGCAGCCAAGTTACGCGACCGGCTCGATCTTCTCGAGACCGCCCATGTAAGGACGCAGAACCTCGGGGATCGTGATGGTGCCGTCGGCGTTCTGGTAGTTCTCCAGAATGGCAGCCATGGTGCGGCCGGCCGGCAGGCCGGAACCGTTGAGCGTGTGCAGGTAGCGCGAACCCTTGAAGTTCTCGGGGTCGCGATACTTGATGTTGGCGCGGCGAGCCTGGAAGTCACCGCAGTTGGAGCAGGAGCTGATCTCCTTGTAGGCGTTGTAGCTCGGCAGCCAGACCTCAACGTCGTAGGTCTGACGGGCAGAGAAGCCCAAGTCGCCGGTGCACAGGCTAATCACGCGATACGGAAGGCCCAGCTGCTGCAGCAGGTACTCGGCCTCGGCGGTCATGCTCTCGAGCTCATCGTCGGACTCCTCCGGCTTAGCGAACTTGACCATCTCGACCTTGTCGAACTCGTGCTGACGGATGATGCCGCGGGTGTCGCGACCGGCGGAACCGGCCTCCTCGCGGAAGCAGGGGGTGAAGGCGGTGTAGCGACGCGGCAGAGTGTCGGCATCGAGGACCTCGCCGGCGTGCAGGTTGGTAAGCACAACCTCGGCGGTGGGGATCAGGAAGTTGTCGCCCGAGACGTGATAGGCGTCGTCCTCGAACTTGGGCAGCTGACCCGTGCCAAACATGGTCTGACGCTTGACGACGATGGGCGGCCACCACTCCTTAAAACCACGGCTGGTGTGCGTATCGAGGAAGAAGTTGATGAGGGCGCGCTCCAGGCGGGCGCCGGCGCCACCGAGAACGGTAAAGCGGCTGCCGGAGAGCTTGTTGCCACGCTCGAAGTCGAGGATGTCCAGATCGGTGCCCAGATCCCAGTGCGGCTTAAAGTCGAAGTCGAACTCGCGCGGGGTGCCCCAACGACGGCGCTCAATGTTCTCGTCCTCGTCCTTGCCGTACGGCGTGGCCTCGCAAGGAATGTTGGGCAGGTGAGCCATGAAGTCGTACTGCTCCTGCTCGAGAGCAGTACGGCGCTCGGCCAGGCCGTCAATCTTCTCGTTGACGGCGCGCACGGCCTCCTTGGCGGCCTCGGCCTCGTCCTTCTTGCCCTCCTTCATCAGGGCGCCGATCTTCTTGGACTCGGCATTGCGCGTAGCCTGGAGCTCCTCGACCTCGGTGATGACGGCACGGCGCTCGTCGTCGAGCTCAAAGAACTTCTCGCGATCCCAAGACGTCTGGCGGTTAGCCATGGCGACATCGATGGCATCGGGGTTCTCGCGAACAAACTTGATATCAAGCATTAGATCCTCCGGCGATATACATTCCATTTAGGTTGCAACCTTGTACATGTATGGGCAAGTATATACTTATGAGCGTTTACGACCCAACTCAACTACGCAAGAAGGCACCCAATGGACGCAGTTTTTTCCTTTTTGTTTGGCACCCGCACCGGTTTTGCCATCCTTTTCGCCGGCGGCATCCTG
>DBFZQW010000050.1:0-7153 GCA_048521445.1 Collinsella sp.
GAGGACGACGTGGCCGTAATCTCTGTGCCGGCGTATGCCGGTAGAATCCCGGCTGTGGTGGCTGACCGGTTGGGCATGGTGCGCGGCAACGGGGCTCGGGCTGTTTTGGTTTGCGTATACGGAAACCGCGCGTTTGAGGACACGCTCGTAGAGCTGGAGGACGTTGCGAAGCATGCGGGATTCCGGGTGATCGCGGCAGTTGCAGCCATTGCAGAACATTCCATTGCACGACAGTTTGCTGCCGGTCGTCCGGATGCGCAGGATGCGGCGCAGCTCGCAGAGTTTGCGCAGCAAATTCAGCAAAAGCTGTTGGCTGAGGATGCGTCCGAGCCCTCTATCCCCGGCAATCGTCCTTATAAACAAGCCAGAGGTCACCGCATGGCACCCGAGGCAACAGGGGATTGTGTCTCCTGCGGTGCATGCGCCGCGGCGTGCCCCGTTTGTGCTATCGACAAGGGTGACCCCAAACGAGCAGCTGGCGAGGCGTGCATCTCCTGCATGCGCTGCATCGCCGTATGTCCGCGAGGTGCTCGCAAGCTTGATTCCAGCAAACTATCCGCTGTTTCCCAGATGCTGAGCAAGGTTTGCGTCGTGCGGAAGGAATGCGAGCTCTTCATCTAGCGCATACGAAATTGGCGCAATGGGGGCAGGTTAATCTGCACCAACCTGGTGCAAACAAACCTGTCCCCAATGCACCAGAGTGAGGAGTGCTCCCGAGTGCCGGCAGAAAAGGAACGTCCCTAAGTGCCGCTTAAATACCGTTTATCGGAGAAAAAATACCGTTCGCCGGTCATAATGATTGTTCCGGCTTTGGGCTTGTCTATAATAACCCACGTAAAAGAAATGCGGAAGGTTACCGAGTCCCCTCGGACGTGGGCCTAACCAAAGTCTTAGAACGGGTGTGTCTCAATGGGTGCATTCGATTGATTTTGGTTGGGCTATATTTATGAAGGGACATGTCACCATGGGTTTCTTTTCTCGCCTAATGGGTGGTTCGGATAAGCAGACGACTGCGGCTTCCGAGTTCGAAATCCTCGCTCCCGTTTCCGGCGAGCTTGTTAATCTAGAAAAAACCAATGACCCCGCTTTTAGCAGCCGTGCAGTGGGCGATGGCGTTGCCGTGGTTCCCCAAGAGGGAACGGTGTGCGCTCCTGTTTCCGGTACCGTCGCCGCTCTGTTTCCGACTGAGCACGCGCTGGGCATCATGTCCGATAACAGCTCTGCTCAGGTGATGCTGCATATCGGAATCGACACTGTTAAACTTGAGGGCAAGGGCTTCCATGCGCTTGTTGCCCAGGGTGATCACGTTGACGCGGGCCAGCCCCTCGTCGAGGTCGATTTCGACGTGGTTCGCGCTGCCGGCTTTGATCCCACGGTCTTCGTTATCGTGTGCGAGCGTTCGGAGAACTCGACTCTTCGTGAGCATGCTTCCGGCCCTGTTGCTGTTAAAGAGCCTGTCGTCTGGCTTTCCGAGTAAATTCTTGCGGTGGGTACCGTGGTTATCAAGCGAGTTTTTAACAACAACGTCGCAATGGTCACTTCGGACGATGGCTCCGAGCTCATCGTCATCGGTCGAGGCCTCTGCTTTGGCCGTCATGCCGGCGATGCCATCGACGAGGCGTCGATCGAAAAGACCTACGCGTTGCAGGAGGGAACTTCTCAGGACTCGCGTACGATTGACCGCTTGGCACATCTTTTGGAGTCCATCCCCACCGTCAACCTCGTGATTTCCGAGGAAATCGTTCAGATGCTTCGTCGAGAGCTCAATGCCGACATCAACGATAAGATTCTCATTGCTCTCGCAGACCATATCAGCCTTGCTTTGGAGCGCGAGCGCAAGGGCGTCCCCTGTGAGAATCCGTTGCTACTCGAGATCCAGCAGTTCTATCGCAAGGAGTACGCGCTTGCGGGCCGTGCGCTGCAGATTATCAAGGAGTATATGGGCATCCAGATGAGCGAAGAAGAGCAGGGTTTCATTACGCTGCATATCGTCAACGCCACCATGCCGCAACGCTCCGATCGTCTGATTGTTTCGGTCCAGCTTGTTCGCGACGTGCTCGCGATTGTTTCTGAGCGCTATGCTACGACCCTCGATGACACCTCGCTGCCTTACGAACGTTTCGTTCGTCACCTGCAGTTTTTCGCACAGCGAGCGCTCGATCCTACGGCCGGGCAAATCAACGGAGACGCGCTGTTCCGAATCGATGAAACGGCGTATCCGTGTGCATTCTCGTGCGCGGACGCCATAGCCGCTCACTTGTCGTCTATCTATAACGTTGTCGTTACCGATGCCGAAAAGAGTTATCTCGCATATCACATTGTTAACCTGCTTGGAGAACCTGGTCTCTAGGCATAACGTGCCCACACATCGATTGATATAAGGCAAGGCTCACGGTCTTGTCTAGGGCACATCTGTCTTAATTTGCGGAAAAGGAAGGGGAGTACCGCTATGACCGCAAAAAAGAAGTTCAATTTCAAAGCGCCGTTGGAGGTGTTCGCGAAGTCGATCGTCCAGCCGATGATGTATCTCTCGGTTGCCGGCATCCTGCTCATCGTGGGCATTATTCTGACCAACAAGACCATCTGCGCTTTGGTCCCCGTACTGGGCTCCGGTCCGTTCCAGCTTGTGGGCGCCGTTGTCTATCAGTCGCTGATGTTTATCATCAACAACCTCTCGATTCTGTTCTGCGTGGGCATCGCCGGCGCCATGGCAAAGAAGAACAAGGGTCATGCTTCGCTGATCGCCCTGATGTCGTTCTTCCTGTTCCTGCAGGCTAACAACATCGTGCTCAACGCCACCGGCTCTCTTGCCGATGCGAGCGGCATGCTCGGTCTTACCGGAACCGGCCAGGCCACCGTTATGGGCATCCAGGTACTCGATACTGGCGTGTTTGGCGGCATCATTCTCGGTTGCATCACCGGTGCCGTGTTCAACAAGTACTCGAACAAGCAGTTCCCCATTGCCCTTTCGATGTTCTCGGGCGTCCGCTTCCCGTTCCTGATTATGATCATCATTTCCTGGATCATGGGCGCTGGCTTCTGCATCGTTTGGCCTCCGGTTCAGGGTGCCATCTCCTCCGTTGCCGGCATCATTAAGGAGTCGGGCAACATCGGTCTGTTTATCTACGGCATGCTCAACAAGCTGCTCGTTCCCACCGGTCTGCACCACCTCATCTACACCCCGTTCCAGTTCTCCGATGTGGGTGGCACCCTGACGCTGGGTGATCAGGTTATTGCCGGCGCCTATCCCATCCGTGTTGCCGAGATGGCAATGACGGGTCAGCCCTTCTCCGATAGTACGTATTTCAACAGCTACACCTTCAACAACCTGTGGCCCTACATCGGTATCGGTCTCGCCTTTATCGTCACCGCTTACAAGGGGAACAAGGATAAGACCAAGGCCGTTATTATCCCGCTGATCATCACCGCCGTGCTCTCCTGCGTGACCGAGCCCATGGACTTCCTCTTTGTCTTTGCCGCTCCCGTGCTCTTTGTCGTTCACTCGGTTCTTTCCGGCATCTTCCTGGTCCTGCTCAAGGTCCTCTCCGTGCCCGCTTCGACTGCAGGCGGCATCATCAACATCGTGGTTTCCAACCTGGTCCTCGGTGTCGATAAGACCAACTGGCCGGTTATGCTGGTGCTTGGAGTCGTCAACGCCGCTCTGTACTTCTTCCTCTTCACCTTCCTTATCAAGAAGCTCAACCTCCACACGCCTGGTCGCGAGGAAGAGTCCGAGCTTGCCGAGTCCGTTGCCGAGGGCGAGGCCGCCGCGTCTGTCGCGGTGAAGCAGGGCGCTGTTGCCGCGGCTCCCGCAGAGGGCGTCGATGCAGGTATTGCCGACCTGGTCGCAGGTCTTGGTGGCAAGGACAACATCGAGGAGCTCGAGAACTGCTTTACGCGTCTCCGCGTGAACGTTAAGAACCCGGACCTCATCAATGAGGACCTCATCAACCACGTGCCCAACAGCGGCATCAACCGCAACGGCAATAATATCCAGATCATCTTTGGCATGAAGGTCGCCGAGATGCGCGACAAGGTCGAAAACGCAATTGAGAAGGAGCAGTAAACAATGATCATTACTCTGTGTGGTGGCGGATCCACCTTTACCCCCGGCATCGTCAAGTCCATCGCCCTGCGCAAGGACGAGCTCGACGTTGACGAGATTCGTCTGTACGACATCAACGAGGAGCGCCAGCGCAAGATCGGCGTGCTCGTGGACTGGATTTTGCACGAGGACCTCGGCCTGGACATCAAGCTCACGGTGACCACCGACAAAAAGACGGCTTTTACCGACGCGAGCTTCGTGTTTGCCCAGATGCGCGTGGGCGGCTACGCCATGCGCGAGCAGGACGAGAAGATTCCGCTGCGTCACGGCTGCGTGGGTCAGGAGACTTGCGGTTGCGGCGGCCTTGCCTACGGCATGCGCACCATCTTCCCCATGGTCGAGCTGATCGATGACGTTGAGAAGTACGCCAAGAAGGACTACTGGATTCTCAACTACTCCAACCCTGCCGCCATCGTCTCCGAGGGCTGCCGCGTGCTGCGTCCCAACGCTCGTATCATCAACATCTGCGACATGCCGATCGCGATCATCGACGTGGTCTGCGCCGCGCTCGATATCGACAAGAAGGATGTCGAGTACGATTACTTTGGCCTCAACCACTTTGGTTGGTTCACCTCGATCCGCCACAAGGGCGAGGAGGTGCTCCCGCAGCTGCGCGAGTACATCAAGGAGCATGAGATTCTGCTGCCCGACTCTTACCTCAAGGGCATGGGCTCGCTCATGGCAAAGAAGCCCGAGGAGGCCGTCGACGAGCACCCCGAGCAGAACCGCCACACCAAGGGCAGCTGGTACTACGTCTGGAAGGGCGAGTACGAGATCATGGAGTGCTTCCCGGAGTACCTGCCCAACACGTATCTGAACTACTACCTGCAGCAGAAGGAGTTCGTCGAGCACTCCAACCCCGAGCGCACCCGTGCTAACGAGGTTGAGGAGACGCGTGAGAAGAACCTCTTTGATGGTATCGACCATTACGAGAAGACGGGCGAGATCGACGAGAGCACGTTCTATGCGGGCAGCCACGGCGACTGGATTGCCGATCTGGCTATCGCTCTGAAGAACGACACCAAGCAGCGCTTCCTGGTCATTTGCGAGAACAAGGGCGCCATCCCCAACATGCCCTACGACGCTATGGTCGAGCTGCCTGCCTACATTGGCAAGAACGGCCCCGAGGTCATCAGCCGCGACAACATTCCGCTGTTCCAGCAGGGCCTCATGATGCAGCAGCTGAACTCCGAGAAGCTCATTGTCGAGGCTACGATCGAGGGTTCGTACGAGAAGGCGCTTAAGGCCTTTACGCTCAACAAGACCGTGCCGTCGATGAAGGTCGCCAAGGAGGTTCTCGACGACATGATCGAGGCCAACAAGGGTTACTGGCCCGAGCTTAAGTAAAAGCAACAGGGTCGCTGGCCGCATGCCTGAAGCAATGCCCCGCCCACGTGATTGCGTGGGCGGGGCATTGTCGTTTGGTAACGCGTTTTATCAAATATGGCATTTATCTGCGATAATGTTCATTTTCACCGCTGATGGTGACATTTCATACCGCCTGCCGAACTGCGTGGAGACCTAACAACTTTTTAGGTCAGTGTTGTGCGTGTAGCAATTTCGCCCGGCCTCGCCTCCGGGCTGCCATGTGAGAGGGGATCTTATGGCTCGACTGCACGTAATGGAACGCAGCCACGCTCAGGCCGTCATGGACGACCTGCACGATGCACTCGGACGTCGTCTGGCGGTGAGTTCACTCGCCCCGTGCCCCGTCGAGTTTACGGCGGCGCTCGTCAACCTGTGCTCCACCCAGAGCTGCGGCAAGTGCACGCCCTGCCGCGTGGGCCTGAGCGCGCTGAGCGACCTGCTCGCCGATGTGCTCGAGGGCCGCGCCGACGAGTCCACGCTCAACTTGATTGAGCGCACGGCCCGCACCATCTACCTTTCGAGCGACTGCGCCATCGGCTACGAAGCTGGCGCCATGGCACTCACGGCCATTCGCGGCTTCCGCGACGATTTTGAGCACCACATCCGCGAGCACTCCTGCGGCTTTGACCGCGAGGCTCGCGTCCCGTGTGTCTCGGGCTGCCCGGCGCACGTCGACATTCCTGGTTACATCTCGCTCGTCGAGGCAGGCCGTTATGCCGACGCCGTCAAGGTCATCCGCAAGAACAACCCGCTACCGCTCGTCTGTGGCCTGGTGTGCGAGCATCCCTGCGAGATGCATTGCCGCCGTGGCATGGTCGACGACCCCATGAACATCCTCGCCCTCAAGCGTTTTGCCGTTGAGCATAGCGACCTCAACGACCACAAGCCACATGTAGTGGACAACACCGGTAAGCGCGTCGCCGTGATCGGCGGCGGCCCGGCCGGCCTTTCCTGTGCCTACTACCTGGCCGTGATGGGCCACAAGGTGACCATTTTTGAGCAGCGCCACCACTTGGGCGGCATGCTGCGCTACGGCATCCCCAGCTATCGTCTGCCGCGCGAGCGCCTGCAGGCCGAGATCGACTGGATCTTGAGCGCCGGCATCGACGTGGAGCTCGACCACTCCGTGAGCGGCGAGGAGCTCGCCCGTCTGCGCGACGAGTTCGATGCCGTCTACCTGGCCATCGGTGCCCACAGTGACAAGAAGCTCGGCCTTCCGGGTGAAGAGGCGCCCGGCGTGGAATCGGCCGTCAAGATGCTGCGCGCCATCGGCGATGACGAGCTGCCCGACCTGAGCGGCCAGCGCGTGTGCGTCATCGGCGGCGGCAACGTTGCCATGGACGTGGCACGCTCCGCCGTGCGCTGCGGTGCCGAAAAGGTAAGCATCGTCTACCGCCGTCGCATCTGCGATATGACGGCCCAGGACGCCGAGATTGCCGGTGCCCAGGCCGAGGGCTGTGAGGTGCTGGAGCTCACGGCGCCGCTCGCCATCGAGACGGGCGAAGATGGTCGCGTGAGCGGCCTGCGCGTGCAACCGCAGATTATCGGCGAGCCCCGCCGCGGTCGTCCGGCTCCGCGTGCCGCCGCTACGCCCGAGCGCGTCATCCCCTGCGAGCGCGTGTTTGTCGCCATTGGCCAGGACATCGATTCCAAGCCGTTTGAGGACATGGGCATCGCCTG
>DBFZQW010000051.1:0-10031 GCA_048521445.1 Collinsella sp.
GATTACCGCCGCTATGGTCAAGCAGCTCCGCGAGATGACCGACTCCCCGATGATGGAGTGCAAGAAGGCTCTCGTCGAGGCTGACGGCGACATGGACGCCGCTGTCGACGTTCTGCGCAAGAACGGCCTCGCCAAGGCTGCTAAGAAGGCTGGCCGCGAGACCAACGAGGGCGCTGTAGCCGCGTTCGTCTCCGAGGATGGCAAGACCGGCGCTCTGCTCGAGCTCTCCTGCGAGACCGACTTCGTTGGCTCCAACGCCAAGTTCACCGGCTTTGCTTCCAAGGTCGCCGAGGTTGTCGCCACCACCGAGCCGGCCGATGTCGATGCTCTGCTCGAGAAGCCGATGGGCGAGGAGACCGTTTCCTCCGAGCTCACCGAGATGATTCACATCATGGGCGAGAACATGAAGATCTCCCGCTTCGCCGCCCGCAAGGCCGAGAACGGCGCTCTCGCTTCTTACATCCACATGGGTGGTAAGATCGGCGTCCTCGTCGAGTTTGCTTTCGAGAAGGCCGAGACTGCTCAGGCTGAGTCCTTCAAGGCCTTCGCTCACGACGTTGCCCTTCAGGTTGCCGCCGTCGCCCCGATCTGTGCTACCCGCGATCAGGTTCCGGCCGAGACCGTCGAGCACGAGAAGCAGATCTACATGGCTCAGGCTGCCGAGTCCGGCAAGCCCGAGGCTATCCAGGAGAAGATGGCTGTCGGCCGTCTGGAGAAGTTCTACAAGCAGTCCGTGCTCACCGAGCAGGAGTTCATCAAGGACAGCTCCCTCACCATCAAGAAGTACGCTGAGCAGGTCTCCAAGGAGCTTGGCGACACCATTACCGTCGTTGCCTTCGACCGTCTGGTCCGTGGCGAGTAAATAAGCTCTTGTAGCTGGTAATGAGCAGGCTGTGGGTTTTACTCACAGCCTGCTTTTTCATGGCTCCCCGTTAAGCCTTTGTTATCATATTGAGAGTCTAATTAAAGGAGGATCGCTTTGTCCGACATCCGATATAAACGCGTGCTTCTTAAGCTTTCCGGCGAAGCACTGATGGGCGACGGCCAATATGGCATCGACCCCAAGGTTACCGACCATCTTGCCAAGCAGGTCAAGGAGCTGCTCGCCGTTGGCCATGAGGTCGGCGTCGTTGTCGGCGGCGGCAATATTTTCCGCGGCATGGCAGGCGCTGCCGGTGGCATGGAGCGTGCTCAGGCCGACTACATGGGCATGCTGGCAACCGTTATGAACGCGCTCGCCCTGCAGGATGCCTTCGAGCACAACGATGTTCCCTGCCGCGTGATGAGCGCTATCCAGATGAACGAGATCTGCGAGCCCTATATTCGTCGCCGCGCTATCAACCATCTGTCCAAGGGCAACGTCGTCATCTTCGCTGCCGGTTCGGGCAATCCGTACTTTACGACCGACACCGCCGCGGCTCTTCGTGCGTGCGAGATCGGCGCCGAGATTCTGATTAAAGCCACCAAGGTTGACGGCATCTACGACAAGGATCCCGTCAAGTGCGTCGATGCCGTCCGTTTTGACAAGATTACCTATCACGAGGTTCTCGTTCGCGGCCTGCAGGTTATGGATTCCACGGCTACGGCCCTGTGCCAGGATAACCGTATGCCCATTTTGGTCCTCAACATCGATGGCGAGGACACCGTCAAGCGCGCGCTTTCGGGTGAGCCCGTCGGCACGCTCGTCTATCAGGAGGATTAAGCATGGCAGAGAACATCACCGCCCACATGGACAAGTCGCTCGAGTCCCTCAAGCATAACTTCTCCAAGGTCCGTACCGGCCGCGCCAACGCTAACATTCTGTCCGACATCACCGTCGATTATTACGGTGTTCCCACGCCGGTCACGCAGGTTGCCGCCGTCAAGACCCCCGAGGCCCACATGCTGCTCATCGAGCCGTGGGACAAGGCGCTTATCAACGCCATCGTCAAGGCCATCGGCGCTTCCGATCTGGGTATTACCCCCAACTCCGATGGCACCGTCGTTCGTCTGCCGTTCCCGGCTCCCACCGAGGAGCGCCGTCGCGAGCTCGTCAAGGAGTGCCGCGAGTACGCCGAGCAGGCCAAGGTGTCTATCCGTAACATCCGTCGCGACTTCAACAACAAGCTCGAGCGCGATGAGGAGCTCACCGAGGACGATGTCCGTCGCGAGCAGGCCAAGGTCCAGAAGCACACCGATGAGTATGTCGCCAAGGTCGAGGAGCTTCTGAAGGAAAAAGAAGCCGAGGTCATGGAGATCTAAGGTGCAATACGACGAGCATAAACTGGTCGAGTACTTTGCCGACGCCCCTGCGGGCGTCGGTTTTTCCGACCTTCACCTCAATAACATTCCGCACCATATCTCGTGCATCATGGACGGCAACGGTCGTTGGGCCACGTCGCGCGGTCTTGCACGCACCGAGGGTCATAAGGCAGGTATCGTCTCGCTGCGCGAGATCATTACCGCCTGCGTGCGCCTGGGCGTCGACGTGCTTTCTGCCTATGCGTTTTCTACCGAAAACTGGAACCGTCCGCAGCATGAGGTCAACGTCTTGATGCATCTGTTTGCCAAGACGTTTATCGACGAGCTGCCGCTTCTGAAGCGCGAAAACGTGCGTGTTGTCTTTTTGGGTGACATTTCCGCGCTGCCCAAGAAGACCCGCGACGTTTTTGAACGCGGTCTTGCCGAGTGCGCCGATCACACCGGTATGACGCTGGCGCTTGCCGTCAACTACGGCGCGCGTGCCGAGATTACCCGCGCTGTCCGTCAGATTGCACTCGACGCTGCCGCCGGTAAGATCGATCCTGCCGCAATTGATGACGACATGGTGGCTTCCCATCTCTATACCGCCGGCCTTCCCGATCCTGAGCTTGTGATTCGCACCTCTGGTGAGCTGCGCCTTTCGAACTATCTGCTGTGGCAGGTGGCTTATTCCGAATTCTACGTCACCGATACCTATTGGCCCGACTTTGATCGTTGGGGCCTTGTCGACGCCATTTTGGCCTATCAGGGCCGTGACCGTAGGTTTGGTGGACTGAGCAAGACCGAGGAGGCTTAATCGTGTCCGATCGTCCCAAGGCATCTGCTCCCAAGACGCCTGCGCGCAAAGCTGCCACTGCGGGAGCGCCTGTAGCGAAGAACGGCACCGGTTCGTGGCTGGCGGGCTTTATTACCCGTGCCGCCGCCGGTATCGTCTATGCCGTTGTCTTTATCCTGTGCCTGGTTTTGGGTATCGTGCCCACGGCCATCTTTGTTTCTGTCATGAGCGGTCTGTGCTGCTATGAGTTTTTCCGTATGACAAGGCTCGATGGCAAGATGGCTAACGAGCGCATGGGTATCGCTGCCGCCGTACTCTTTCCGCTGTCGGCGTTGGGCGATTCGATGTTGCTGAATGCCCTGCTTTTTGCCTTGATGCTCGCTGTGGGCATTTGGTATGTCTGGTCGCCGCGTACCCGCATCTCTGATGTGGCCGTGACGCTCATGGGTCCCATCTACACTGGCTTTATGCTGTCGGCTATCGTGCTGCTGCGCGATGCCGTGCCCGGTTTTGCCGGTGCCCTGCTTTCAGTGGGCGTTTGCGCGTCCCTTTGGGTCTCCGATTCGTTTGCCTACATCGTGGGCAGCCGTATCGGCAAGCACAAGATGGTTCCCAAGATCTCTCCTAAAAAGAGCTGGGAGGGATTTGTCGGCGGCATTCTGGGCTCGGTTTTGATTTGGCTCATCCTGTGGGCGACGCACTTCTACAAACTCAGCCTGCCCTATGCGCTGCTGTGCGGCTTGGTCGTGTCCATCCTGGGCGTTATCGGCGACCTCATTGAGTCGCGCATCAAGCGTGGCGTGGGCGTCAAGGATTCCGGCAACCTTATCCCGGGCCATGGCGGCATGCTCGACCGTAGCGACTCGCTTATCTTTGGCTGCATTACCGCGCAGCTGCTTTTGATGATCGGGGGCGTGCTGTAATGTCATTCCAGACGACGTATGGCTCCGATGGACGCCTTCGTGTTGCCATCCTGGGTTGTACGGGCTCTATCGGCACGCAGGCACTCGACGTGTGCCGTCAGCATGCCGATCGACTGCAGGTAACGGCGCTGTCCGTCAATTCCAGCACCTCGGAGCTCGTTGCCGCCGCCCGCGAGTTCTCGGTTCCGGCCGTTGCCGTGGCCGACTCCGCCCACGGTGCGGACGCCGTGCTGCAGGAGCTGCCCGAGGGCACGGAGCTCGGTGTTGGTGCGCAGGCGGTTTGTGAGCTCGCACGTCGCGATGATGTCGACTGCGTGCTTGTTGCCATTGTGGGCGCTGCCGGGCTCGAAGCGAGCCATGCGGCCTTGACCTCGAATAAGCGTCTTGCCCTTGCCAACAAGGAGTCCCTCGTCGTCGGTGGCGACTTGCTTATGCCGTTGGCGCAACCGGGCCAGCTTATTCCAGTTGACTCTGAGCACTCCGCCATCTACCAGTGCTATCTGGGGGAGAACCCACGCGAGGCTCATTGTATTTGGCTCACCTGCTCGGGCGGTCCGTTCTTTGGCCGCACGCGCGACGAGCTCAATCGCGTGACGCGTGCCGATGCCCTCGCACATCCCACGTGGGCCATGGGTGCCAAGATCACCATCGACTCCGCCACCCTCATGAACAAGGGTCTGGAGCGCATTGAGGCCATGCATCTGTTTAACTGCGACCTCGATTTCATTAACGTGGTCGTGCAACGTCAGTCCAAGATTCACTCTATGGTCGAGTTTGCCGACGGCTCCGTGATGGCGCATCTCGGTGCTTCCGACATGCGTATTCCCATCCAGTTCGCGTTCTCGTATCCCGAGCGTTGGGATACCCCGGCGCCTCGTATCGATTTCCGCGAGCTGGGACAGCTCACGTTTGATGCTGCCGACATGGATACCTTCCGCTGTCTGGCACTGGCCGAGCGTGCCGGCAAGACGGGTGGCACCATGCCGTGCGTGCTCAATGCCGCCAACGAGGTCGCCGTCGATGCCTTCCTGCACGATGGCTGCAGCTTTACCGATATCGATCGCATTGTGGAATCCTGTATGGATGCCCACGATATGCAGGCAGTCGATTCGTTTGAGCAGCTTCGCGACATCGATGCGTGGGCGCGTGAAAAAGCTGCGCAGGTGCTCGCCGCAACCCGTTCCTAACCCATAAGGATTGCTTTTTCGTTTTATGGATACTGTTCTGAGCGTTCTTTCATCGGTCTTTTGGGGCCTGCTGATGCTTTCCGTCCTCGTGTTTTTGCACGAGGGCGGCCACTTTTTGGCGGCACGTGCTTGCGGCGTCCGTGTGACCGAGTTCTTTTTGGGCCTGCCGTGCCGCTTTGACATCCATTACACGTCGCGTCGCATTGGAACCAAGTTTGGCGTGACCCCGCTGCTGCTGGGTGGCTACGCTGCCATCTGCGGTATGGATCCG
Source organism: Collinsella sp. (assembly GCA_048521445.1). Classification (GTDB taxonomy): domain Bacteria; phylum Actinomycetota; class Coriobacteriia; order Coriobacteriales; family Coriobacteriaceae; genus Collinsella. The sequence continues at coordinate 5,398 of DBFZQW010000051.1, forward strand.
ACCGATGTCTCGTGCGCCGATCGCGTGCTCGCGGCTGTCTATCGTCATGGTCGCGTGACCGTGGCCGACCTTGCTGTCGAGCTCGAGCTTTCCGAGGAGGATGTGCTCGAGGCTTGTGCTCTGTTGCTGGGCTGGGGCTCCATCGCACCTTGGTATGAGGAAGGGGAGAAGCCCTTACCGAGCTACTATCCCACCAAGTATCAGACGCTGCCGCGAGACGCGGCGGGCTACACCACCTTTGACGGCCGCCGGTTCGATCGAGAGCATGCGACTGCCGTGGGCGATGTGTGGGAGCTGCCGTGCGGCGAGGCTGATTTCTTGGCGCAAGAGCGTTCGCACACTTATCTTGGCCAGGGTTTTCTCAAGCGCGCCTTTATGCTGCTCGCGGGCATTCTCGTCAATATCCTGACGGGTTTTTTGCTCCTTATGAGCATCTATTCCATTGCGGGTGTCACCGTGCCGATGGATACCAACGTGATCGGTCAGGTTGACGAGGGGTCTATTGCCGCCAAGGCGGGTATCGAGGCCGGAGATGCGATCCTTTCGGTCGACGGTGTCTCTTGTTCCACTTGGATGGACGTCTACGATGCTATCGGCAAGGCCGCCGGTAAGGACGATATCGCCATTGAGTATGAGCGTGACGGCAAGCAGCATTCGACCTCGGTTGCGCTCAAAGAGGACGAGCGGTTAGGTGTGTATGCTTCTACGGAGGTAGTCCGTTTGGACCCCATCACCTCGGCGCGTCTGTCATTCTCCTATGTTGTGCAGACCGCGGATGGCGTTATGCGCCTACTCCAGCCGCAGCATACGATGGAGATTCTCGACCAGTCCTCGTCGATCGTGGGCATCAGCGTCATGTCCTCTCAGGCGGCTGCTGCCGGCCCCGTAACGTTCCTGTCGTTTGCAGCGCTCATCTCATTCTCGCTGGGCTTTATGAACTTGCTGCCCATTCCGCCGCTCGACGGGGGAAAGCTGGTTATCGAGATCATCCAAATGGTCGCCGGTCGCGAGCTGCCACTCAAGGTGCAGACAATCGTCAGCTATGTCGGCATCGCGCTCTTTGCGCTGCTGTTTGTTTATATGCTTCGTTCCGACGTCCTTCGATTTATTTTGTAGGGGAGTGTTTGGATTGTCTTTATCCCATCCTTTGCCGCGCGAGCTGACGCGCCCCGTATATGTGGGCGGCGTGCAGATCGGTGGTGGCGCGCCGGTGGTGGTTCAGTCCATGACCTGCACCGATACCGCCGACGCCCAGGCAACGCTTGCGCAAGTGCGTGCGCTTGCCCAGGCGGGTTGCGATGTTGTTCGCGTGAGCGTGCCTACCGAGGCTGCGCTCGAGGGCTTTCGCACGATTTGTGCCGAGTCTCCGGTGCCAATCGTCGCCGATATCCACTTTAACCATAAGCTTGCCATCGGCGCCGTCGAGGCCGGTGCCGCCAAGCTGCGCATCAACCCCGGCAATATCGGCGATTGGGCCAAGGTTGACGCTGTCATCGATGCCGCGGGTGCCGCGGGCTGCGCGATTCGCATTGGCGTGAACGCGGGCTCGCTTGAGCAAGATATTGCCGAGCGCGACAATCTTTCGCAGCCCGAAAAGCTCGTGATGTCGAGCGAGCGTTTCGTCAAGCATTTTGAAGACCGCGGCTTTACGAACATCGTGCTTTCGGCTAAGGCCCATAGCGTGCAAACGACGCTTGATACCTATCGAGCCCTGTCGCGTGAGATTCCCCACGTTCCGCTCCACCTGGGCGTAACCGAGGCGGGTACCAAGCTTCAGGGCACCATTAAGAGCTCGGTGGGCCTTGGTATTCTGCTGTCTGAGGGTATCGGTGACACCATGCGCGTCTCGCTCACGGCCGATCCGGTCGAGGAGCCGCCGGTCGCCTGGGGTATCCTGCAGTCCCTTGGCCTGCGCCGCCGTGGTCCCGAGATCGTCTCGTGTCCCACGTGCGCTCGTTGCCAGGTCAACCTCATTCCCATCGCCGAGGAGGTTACCGAGCGACTGAAGAACTATTCCGCGCCGCTTTCCATCGCCGTGATGGGATGTGCCGTTAATGGCCCCGGTGAGGCTTCTGATGCCGACCTGGGCGTTGCTTGCGGACGTGGTCAGGCCTTGCTCTTTTCGCATGGCCAGATCATTGGTAAAGTAGCTGAGGATCAAATTGTCGACGCGCTTATGGCAGAGGTCGACAAACTTATTGAGGAGAAATAAATGACTCGAGCAATGTATATGTCTAAGCTCTATGCGCCGACGCTCAAAGAGGATCCGGCGGACGCTGAGCTTGCGAGCCACCGTCTGCTGCTTCGCGCCGGCATGATCCGCAAGGAGGCCGCCGGCCTGTATTCCTATCTGCCGCTCGCATGGCGCTCGATTCGCAAGATCGAGAACATCGTGCGCGACGAGATGGATGCCGCCGGTGCCCAGGAGCTTATGATGCCCATCATGGTCGATGCCGAGCTGTGGCGTGAGTCCGGCCGTATCGATGCCTATGGCAAGGAGCTCGTGCGCTTCGATGACCGTCACGGCCGTGAGTTCGTGCTGGGCCCCACCCACGAGGAGACTGTCACCGCCCTGGTGCGCAATGAACTGCGCTCCTATAAGCAGCTTCCCGTCAACCTCTACCACATCCAGGACAAGTTCCGTGACGAGTTCCGTCCCCGCTTTGGCCTGATGCGCGGTCGCGAGTTCATCATGAAGGACGCCTACAGCTTCTCTGCCACGCAGGAGAGTCTGCAGGAGGAGTACGACAAGATGAAGCAGGCCTACGCCAACATCTGCGAGCGCTGCTACATCAAGGCTCTGCCCGTTGTCGCCGACTCCGGCGAGATCGGTGGCGACACCTCCGTCGAGTACATGGCTTTGGCCGACGCCGGTGAGGCCTCGCTCGTCTACTGCGACGAGTGCGGCTTTGCTGCCGATGACGAGGCCGCAAGTACCAAGGTCGTTGTGACCGAGGGTCCTGGCGACGGTACGCTTACCAAGGTCGAGACTCCGGGTATGGGCACCATCGAGGCCGTTGCAAAGTTCTTCGGCTTCCCCGAGAACGGCACGCGCAAGTCGCTGGCACTCATCGACGCTGAGGGCAAGCCTGTCGTGGCCATCGTTCCGGGCGATCATGAACTCAACGACTGCAAGGCCGAGCATGTCTTTGGCAAGGGCTATCGCATGATGACCGATGAGGAGCTTCAGGCGAACGGCCTGCACAAGGGCTTTATCGGACCGGTCAACCTGCCCGAGGGCATCCGTCTGGTGTGCGACGAGAGCCTGCGGGAGTCCAAGCAGTGGGCCTGCGGTGCCAACGAGGTCGATTATCACTTTACCGGTGCCTGCCCCGAGCGCGACTTTACCGTCGACGAGTGGGCCGACCTGGTCACCGTCGTTGCCGGCGATCCTTGCCCGCACTGCGGCAAGCCGCTCTCTGCTGCTCGCGGCATCGAGGTTTCCCAGGTCTTCCAGCTGGGCACCAAGTACTCCGAGGCCATGGGTGCCACCTTTATGGATGAGGACGGCAAGGAGAAGCCGCTTATCATGGGTTGCTACGGCGTGGGCGTTTCTCGCTCGCTCGCTGCCGTCGTGGAGCAGCACAACGACGAGCACGGCATCGTCTGGCCGGTCTCCGTTGCCCCGTACGAGGTTGCGGTGATTCCGCTCGACCCCAAGAAGGAGGAGTGCGCTTCCGTCTGCGAGCAGATCGTTGATGGCCTGTGCGCCGAGGGTATCGAGGTCGTCGTCGACGATCGCGATGAGCGTCCCGGCTTTAAGTTTGCCGACAACGACCTTATGGGCTTCCCGTATCAGGTGGTGCTCGGCAAGCGTGGCCTTAAGAACGGCACCGTCGAGCTCAAGGACCGTGCCACGGGCGAGCGCGAGGACGTGGCGATCGACGAGGTCGTCACCAAGGTTGCCGAGCTTGTGAAGGTGGCACGCCGTTAATCGGCGATTTCGCTTGTAGTTCGATATACGGGACGGCCCCTGCATTTCTCCAGATCGGGGAGATGCAGGGGCCGTCCTTTTATCTTGTCGGCACGCTCAAGTGTTAAAAGGAAACCCCGCAGCCCATGCGAGCTGCGGGGTTTCCTTAGTGCCTCCGATGCGAAATAAATCGCTCAGATATTACTGATAATCGACGACGTCGATCCAGTTCTTCAGGAACTCATCGTTCACGTTGCGCTTACGAGCGAGCTCGGAAGCGGCGACGATGCTCGTCCACTGACGCACGACCTGCATGGGCATGTCGGCGCGGTCGCAGTAGAGCTCCAGGTAGGCCTCAGCCTGATCCTTGCTGTTGAGGGCGAAGAGCAGGTAGGTGGTGGCAACGTCGGCAGCAGGGGAGCCCTGGGTGGCGTGTGCCCAGTCGCACACATAGAGCTGGCCGTCGTCGCCGACGATGACGTTGGAGGGGTTGAAGTCGCCGTGGCAGACCTTGAACTCCTTGGTCATGCCGTCCAGACGCTCCTGAAGGTTGTAGCGCGTGGTGGCATTGAGCTGATCAAGGCTGTCGATCATGCGGGCGAACTTGTCGCGCTGACGGTTGAGCAGCGGGGAGGTGTAGCCGTGGATCTCGATCTGGAGGTCGACGAACATCTCGAGGTACTCACCAAAGCGCTGGGGCTCGGCAGTCATCTTCTCGGCA
>DBFZQW010000052.1:0-7833 GCA_048521445.1 Collinsella sp.
GCATCCCCCGACCATGGCGTCTCGGGCAAAAATAAAACCGCAGGTAGACGGCCTGCGGTTTTCGCGAAATACGGGGTATGGTCTAGGGGTCGGGGTTAAACGTAGTGGATGGGCCGGTTTCGCGGCGGCGGCATCGCAGGCGGCCGACCGAGGGCGCCCGGAAGTGAGCAAGGCACCCGTCTAACGACCGATTTCCAGCCAGTTGCATAGTACGTTGGCTCGCAACTCCATTTCCGTCGCCTTTTGTGCCTTAGTTTTGCACCTATAGCGTAATTCCAAGCGCGAGCAAAGACTTCTCACGATCGCATCAAGCTGCTCGGCATCGTTAAGCATGTCGTGCGTAACCAGGAAGACGTCATACCCCATACTTTGCAGCGCCGTCATGCGTTTGGCATCGTGGTCGAGCACGGCGCCTGATCCGTGGATGACCTCTCCCTGAATCTCCACGATGCCTGCTTTCATTATGGTTGGATTTACGATCACGATATCCCCGTAGCAGATTTTTTGCCCTGCAATGATCTGCGCCGATGCGGTAAGCGGCGTAAGGTCGTTAACATAAACGTTTCGAAAGCCGGCACCGCCGCGAGAGCGAGGAAGCGATAGCAATAAAATTCCTGCAACCTCAAGCGGAGAAGCTGCTATACCTGTCACCAGCTGCGTGGCGTTGTAAAACTTCGTACCCCACTTTCGTCTTTTCATCTTACTGGCGTACTCATGAAGCTCGTGTAATTCGATGAGCGGCTTCCTCATCCAGAGCGAAGTGCCCTTTAGCCTTGTGACCTCCTTTGTTTTCTTTTGTCCGTTGGACCCCTTCGTATTTACCTGTTCTTTGACTTTTATGCGCGCATAAACGCGTTTCCATTGTGGTTCGCCTTGGCTTTCATCGAGGTCAAAGAGGGATTCAGTGGTTGCATTCTCGGCAGCGTCTTTGGCTTTGTCTAGTTCCGCTTCTGCTGCGGCAGTGGGCTCAAAGACTGAGAACCATCCGCAAAATTCGTACATGGCAAGGACAAGATCGGTTGGAGACACAAAGCGCGCCATGGTAAATAGCGTCGCAAGTGGATTGGTAACCCTAAAGCTCATCGCGGTTTCCAGCGTGCTATCCACCCCCGAAGCATCATCACAGTGGATTGTTGTCCGTAATCCCGAATGGTAGTTCACGCCACCGGGCACTGTTGTGGTAATAATCGGAGTTTTGAGGACGTCGACTACAAAGGGCGATTGAGATAGGGCTCGCCAGCCGTCTTCTGGGCTTGGCAGTCTTGGGTAGAGGTCGCGGATCTGCGGTGGGCAGCGCCAGTAGCGAAATGCGGTGTTTGCGCAGACGATCTCGTCCATGTGGCCTCCCCTGGTTTCGGCCGTAGGCCGTGCGGATTGCGGGTATGGCCGATTATCTACCAGGGCATCATGCGGGTAAGTACGGGAAGCTGACCAAATGCTGACCAAATATTGGATGAGATGTGTTGAAAGGTTGATCGAGCCATGAATGTGCTGGTACGAGCTGTGCGCCAGTGGTCTCTGTCTCCGCAATTGCACAAAGATTACGCACGGAATTCAATGAATGAACGCAGACGCATTTTGCAAAACGCGCAATGACGACACCTAAGGTGAACAACGTAACATATAACACCTTAGGTAACTTCGCTTCGATTTTGGTGTCAAAAAGAAAAAGGTCAGAGGCTTAACACCTCTGACCTGTGCTTTAGATGGTGGGCGATACAAGATTCGAACTTGTGACCCCATCCGTGTGAAGGATATGCTCTACCCCTGAGCCAATCGCCCGTCGCCTTTCGGCAAAAGAGATACTATCATAGCCGCGCGTTGTTTACCAAGAACTTTTTGCCCTCGATTGTAAATTCGTGGGCGTCGGCCGCGTCATGGCAAGCGCCGTAACCAACAAACCCACAGCTAAACCACCATTTACCGCTTAATCCACGAAGTCTCGGGGCGGCAGATAAGTCGCGCGTTGTTGTAGGCCATGTCGAGCGTGAGGCAGGTGCGCGCGGCGTAGAAGCCGTCCTCGCGCTGGATGGTCAACGCCAGCTCGGGCTTGTCGCCGGTTAGGCAAAGCGGCAGCAGCAGCTGGATCCGGCCGCCGTAGAACTGCGGCACCGCGAGCGTGTAGTTTGCGGCGGCGCGGCGGGCGGCCTCGACGACGGCGCCCTCAAAGGCGCGGCGCAGCAGCAGCGAGTTGCCCTCCCCCATCAGGCTGGCGGGGATGCGCGTCAGGTTCTCCTCGTCGCCCAAAATGTGGTCGATGTTGGAACGGATGGACAGGCGGTAGTCAAAGACAAGCTCGGAGGGGTCCTCAGCAAAGCGCACGCGGCACGGCAGGTACTCAAATGAGACCAACATGGGGTCGCTTTCCTTAAAGAAGCCCTTCAAAAACCAGCGCTGACGCGCGTCGGGTTTGGTGTTGGGCTCAAACAGGCCGTAGATGGTCTCGTAACGGCGCGTGTACAGGCCGGTATTAAATAGGCAGCGGTCGTCGTCGAACACCAGCGGCAAGTTGGACGGCGCGGTCTGGTCTACGTCGCGCTCGGTCAAAAACAGCGCGCGGCTAAACGAGAACGAAAGGTAGTTTTTGAGGATGCGGTTGCTGGGACCCCAGTCCTCGGGGTCGGCGAGGTCGACCAGGCGGTCGTAGCAGGGCTCGGGGCAAAACGCAAAGTCGCACACATTGCTGCACAGGGTGCCGGGGATTTCCATATGGCTTCCAATCAAGATAATGGCAGGCGTGCGGATGCTTAGATTCTATACGTGCGATGCAATACCGGGGCGCACAACAAAGTGGCACTAGGAGTCGTACTCCAGAGCAATCGGTTGCCAGACGAGGTATTCGATAGTGCAGTCCAGGGTATTTGCGAGCGCCAATTAAACCCGCACGATAAACAGTCATCACTCGTTGGCTGGCTGTGAGTGAGGGGCCTTTAGAGCTGCTTTGATAAGATCAGCACCGTTGTCGAAGCGACCGCACTCCCCCGTCGCAAAGAATGCATCACCTTCACGGATGGCCTCGAGGGTCTCCGGGCTGGGCTCATTGGAAGGAAAGGGTTGAGGGTTGGTATTCGCAAGCTCCTCGTCCTGTTTACAGCGCTTCATAGACGCGAACCTCATCCTGCTCGATGCTTTTGCGGAAGGGCGGGCGCATGCGCTCTGGCGGGTTGGTGACGATATCAACTTTTCGCCCAAGTTCATTCTCGAGCTAATGGGAGAGTTCGTATAGCGCGCCGAAAGTCATGGTGCTGCCGCAGACTAGACGCAAGTCAATATCGCTATCGGGCGTTTGTTCGCCCCGCGCAAACGAGCCAAATAAATATGCTTCGCTGACGTCATATTGAACCAGCACGCGGGAGGCGGCAGCGGATATGTCGGTAGGTGAGATCATGGGTTATTTGCCGTTCAACAGCAGAACGTCATAGGGCCAGCGGCGAAACCGCCGATCCGGCTTTTTGGCGTTCAGCGAGCTCGAAGATAAACGGGGCGTTTGATCTAACAAATTCTGTCAAGAAATTGAGATCATCAGCAGTAAATCCTTTGACGTTGAACCATTTGACCGCAGGCAAGAAGCATTCCGCATGGTCAAAGCCAAAGTCAACCGGGCGCTCGGCGGCCACGCGAACGGTTCCGTCTTCTGTTGTCTCTGAGTAGGCAAACTGGGTGCCATCATCAAGCTGAACGTAGCTCCAAAGCACGGCTGCCTCCTTAGTGTTGATATCCAAGTATAAAGAGCAGACTAGATGTAACGCGGCGTGAATTGAATTATTCCTATAAGACACGAACTCTGACAGCTGGCCCTGTCTGTTGCCCTATTCAAAGAAAGTGAGGGTATTGGCGTAAGCCAATACCCTCACTCAGGAGCAATTGATCGTACCTTTAGTCAAGCCTCCCACGACTTGAGCCACCCTACTTACTGAAATGCAAGAACCACTGCCACGACAATGCAGGCAATGCCCAATACGAGAGGCAGCCATACCTTCTTTTCCCTGTCTTTAATAAGGAAGGTCTCGATTGCGGATGCAAGAATCAGAAAACCGCCAATAATCAGCAGGTCGAGTGCAACAAATCTGACGGTTGTAATATCGGAAGAAAGGCCTCCGACGTTGACATTTACAAGCGTAAAGATCGCGGCAAAGATGGCAAAGAGGGCCAGAACGTTGCCATAGATACGAGACTCAATGTGGGCGACTTCCTCCTTTTTGTCCTCGACCTTTTTAAGTTCTCCGGCATAGACGTCGGAATAATCTGCAAGTCCGTTAAAGTTGAGTTCATCAGAGAAAGCGCCTTGGTAAGGATGGGCCACCATGCCATCAACGCGCTGGAATGCAACCTGCGCTATACCCTTAGACTTATCGAGCGTAATAGTGTTACCGCTTACGTTTGTAACACGGTAGAACAGCCGTGTTCCATGCCCGGGGAAATATAGCGGTGCATCCAAAGAAAGCCCCTGGCGAATGCGCGAATTGCGCAGAAGCACGCTCGCGGTCAAATCGTTTGGCAACGCAACACATTCAACGCAAGAGACGAACGTCGAATCTCCGGGGCCAAGCTCTACCTCGGATTGCTTGCTTTCGTTGATGTAGAATCCCTCGGTGCGCAAGTCATACGTAACCTGTCCGATGTTCGAAGCATCGGCATTGAGAAGCACCTTGCTGTCGATTAGCTCCTGAATCTTAGTATCGCTCAAGTACATACGAACCACTTCCTTAGGCATCCGAGTATAGCACCAAGGATAGCAACAGTGACTGCCCCCAAAGGGGACATAGGGGAAGTGATCTTAGTTGGATACGGGATATCGACCTGGACAATATCTAGCCTCGGATATGTTGCTAGAGATCGGTTTGGGCTTGACGGTTCGATTTTCTCTTCGCTTCCGGAAATCGAGCACTTTAGCAGCGAATCGCGGCGCAAAGAAGCGCTATACCGAGTAAGAAAATCGTTAGGGATGCGGAGATCAAGCAGTTATCACCTGCCTTGGGGAGCGAGACGGTCGTCGCGGTGGTGGCCTTGGGCCTAGAGGTCTTGACGGCTGTGGTGTTGGTCACCGTAGTCGTGGTCACCGCCTTAGTCGCGGCCGCGGCCTTCGGTGTGGGATTCGTCGACGGATCCACGACTGGCTCGCCGGTAGCGGGGTCAGCGCCAGGGGCGGACGGACCATCGCCCAGCACATCGGGCCCAGCGGCCTCCCCTGTCGACGCCGTGGTATCCACGGGCTCGATCGTCACATGCGCCGCCACGGACCCGTCGGCATCCACCACGCCGCCTGGGCCAAAGGCCCCGCCCGCAGGCGCCACAAAGCGCGTGGATGCAAGCGACCCGCCCAGACAGGCGACGCCGCCGTCGGCGCCCGACGCATCCAGCCAGGACGCATCGACGGTAAGCTGCCCGGCCGCGCCACCGCCAGCAGCCCCGCCCAGCAGACACACACCATAGGCGCCCACGCCCGCCCCGGAGCCCGCGCCCGCGGCGACAACGCGCCCACTGCCGCGAACGGCAAGACCGTCCGCGATCACGCCGGCCACCCGCGCATCCGCGATGCCGGAACCGTCAGCCCGCGCGTCAACCTTGCAGCCGTCCACCGCGAGCGTCCCCGACACGTAGATTCCACACTGCGAGCCCGTGGCCACCAGCGACCCGGAGCCGCGGAGCGTCAGATCGCCCCACACCTCCATGCCGCAACGCGAGATGTCCACGTCGGGCGCGCTCGTCTCGACAACAGTGTTCTTCCCGGTCAGCGTCACCACCAGGTCGCCGTCGGCGCCGATGGCCTCGCCCGTGTAGCCGTTAAGCTCCAGGTGGCCGGCATCGGTCCAGGCCCACCCGGGGCCCGAAGCGCCCGGCTCGTAGTACGTGGCGCCCGAAATGAACAGGCTGTCCGCGCCCGCGGCATAAGAAGGCCCGCCCAGCAAAACGCATAGGCAGGCCATGGCAGTAAACAGGATGTAGTGACGGCTAGTGTGGAACGCGGCAGCGAACATAACCGCTCCGATCTTCGCTAGAGCCAATGGAAGCTGCGCCAGAAAACTACCTGGTAACAGCAGTTATTAGTGTAGCGAGATCAGACATTAGGCGAAGAAGAAAATCTGCGATCAACTCCCAAAATTAGGCGTAAATCGTTTTGCCAGTCGGTGAAAGGAAGATTCACGTTAGGCAAATATGCCGAATGCTGATTCCAAAATTAGCAGCACAGGGAAATTGACAATATCAAGTTACCAAAACATTTCCTCAATGACACCCCATGTCGTGTCCTCGCAAGTTGGATACCGTTGTAGCAACGCCTTAGTAATCGGGTAAATAGTTGAGAAGCTATTCACGGAGTTCACTACGATTGAAGGATTTAAATAATGCACCAACTAATAATTCTTGGAAATGGATTCGACTTGACCTGCGGACTGAAGTCAAAGTTCTCAGATTTTTATCGCAATAGGATGAACGGAGCATGCTCAATTGAATCGATCCCTAAGGACGAAAGAAATGTCTGGGATGTCATTCTTTCTGAAATCGGTGAAAACGACCCATTGTGGTGCAATATAGAAAGCCTTATTTCAGCGTATGTGTTCCATGATGACGACTTGGGTTCAAGATTGGACCACATGTATGAGCAACTGGTGTGGACAATTGATCCGTCAAAACCAAATCGTTCTGAACATCCAGATAACGCCGTATACAATTACGTTTCAACTGGTCTGGGTAAGGAAAACGTTTCCCAGGATGAGCTCACCCATTTCCTTCTAACCTCACTAAAAGATTACGAGCACATCTTTGCGAGCTATCTAGAAAAACAAGTCGATAATAATAATAAATACAGGGAAAAGGCTGTGGAGTATTATGCAGCCATTCGTAATGCCTGCATTGATAAGGCCCAGCAAAAGAACTATGAAACATCTATCTTAAACTTTAACTATACAACCCCATTAAAAGCGGAAGATCAGCAGCTGGGAATTGTTGCTGCCCGGAATATTCATGGCTCACTGGACAGAAAGGACACAATATTTGGCATTGACGGAAAAGACGTCGCTGAAGACCATCCGGCGGTGCCGTTTACAAAAACATATAGGCTTATGTCATTAGTGCCATACGAAAGCGAAACTGCAAAACTCTGCGACAGCAATACCCGTTTCATCAAGATATTCGGACACTCGCTTTCTCGGGCTGACTATTCCTACTTCCAATCGATTTTTGACACCGTCAATCTATACGGTGGAGTTACTAAGCTTGTATTTCTATACAAAAAATATCCAAACAAGTCAGATAAAACAGTTGATGAGCAGGCAATTCGCGAAGATCTGTACTCACGCATATCGCATCTTCTGTATGAGTATGGAAGCACACTCGACAATAAAGACCATGGAAAGAATCTCATGCATAAACTTCTTCTAGAGCAAAGGTTGCTCATTAAAGACGTTGACGAGAATATATCGGTCTTACCTTCCAATATATATTTGCTTTAACACCTAATCCAGATTCGGCTCCCTGAGGTGGTAATTGAAGAGTAGGATCGGAGAACGTACGTATTTCTATAAAAGCGTAATCAAAGGCTAATGGGACTTGTTTAACCAAAAGAGGGTGTATCGGTTTGCGCCCATACACCCTCTTTTCAACAATTGGATTTATGCACAAGGACAGAGTCGCCGCAGCCGTCGCCTCTCCCCTAGTCTCTCTTGAACAAATCCCTCGTGTACACCTTGTCCGCCACGTCCGCGAGCTCGTCGCTCCAGCGGTTGGCCACGATCACGTCGCAGCCGGCCTTGAAGGCCTCCAGGTCGTGGGTCACCTCGGAGCCGAAGAACTCCGGCGCGTCCAGCGTGGGCTCGTAGACCACCACGGGCACGC
>DBFZQW010000053.1:0-16987 GCA_048521445.1 Collinsella sp.
TAGACCTGCAATAGCAGCAAATCGATAACGACGGCCATAAGAAGTTCAAGAGGAAATCGTGGCAAAGAAGAAGACGAAAACCCAGCCAAAGAAAAAGCAGGTCAACGCCGAGAACGTCATCGGCCTGCACTCCGAGGTCACTGACCAGCCGATCACGCAGACGCTCGAGGTCAACTACATGCCCTACGCCATGAGCGTCAACGTCTCGCGTGCGTTCCCCGAGATTGACGGCTTTAAGCCCTCGCACCGCAAGCTGCTCTACACCATGTACAAGATGGGCCTGCTCAAGGGCGAGCGCCAAAAGAGCGCCAACATCGTGGGTCAGACCATGAAGCTCAACCCGCACGGCGACGCCGCGATCTACGAGACGATGGTGCGTCTAGCCACCGGCAACGAAGCGCTGCTCGCCCCCTTTGTGGAGTCGAAGGGCAACTTTGGCAAGTACTATTCGGGCGACCTGAGCTACGCCGCCTCGCGTTATACCGAGGCCAAGCTCTCCCCCATCAGCGCCGAGATCTTCAAGGACATCGACAAGGACCCGGTCGACTTCGTCGACAGCTACGACGGCGCCATGAAGGAGCCGCGTCTGCTGCCCACCACGTTTCCTAACATCCTCGTCTCGGCCAACAAGGGCATCGGCGTCGCCATGGCGTCCGACATCTGCGGCTTTAACCTCAACGAGGTCTGCACCGCCACCATGCACTACCTGCAGGATCCCGACTGCGACCTGCTCGAATATATGCCCATGCCCGACTTCTCGACCGGCGGCGAGATCATCTACCGCCGCGAGGAGATGGAAAAGATTATCGAGACCGGCCTTGGCAGCTTCCAAATCCGCTCCCGCTGGCGTTGGATTCCCGAAGAGCGCATCATCGAGGTCTACGAGATCCCCTACACCACCAAGACCGATGTCATCATCGAGCGCATCGTCAAGCTCTCCAAAGAAGGCAAGGTCAAGGAGATCGCTGACATCCGCGACGAGACCGACCTTTCGGGCCTGCGCATCGCCATCGACCTTAAGCGCGGTGTCGACCCCGACAAGCTCATGGCCAAGCTCTATCGCTCGACCACGCTGCAGGATTCGTTCTCGTGCAACTTCAACGTGCTCGTCGACGGCTATCCCCGTGTTATGGGCGTGCGCCAGATTCTGCACGAGTGGGTCAAGTGGCGTATTGAGTCCACGCGTCGCCGCATTAACTTTGACCTGGGCAAAAAGTCCGAGCGCCTGCACCTGCTTCACGGCCTCGAGGCGATCTTGCTCGACATCGACAAGGCCATCGCCATCATCCGCGGCACCAAGCTCGAAGCCGAGGTCGTGCCCAACCTTATGAAGGGTTTCGACATCGACGAGACCCAGGCCGAGTTTGTCGCCGAGCTTAAGCTCCGCAACATCAACGAGGAGTACATCCTCAACCGCACCAAAGACATTGCCAAGCTTGAGGGCGAGATCGCCGAGCTTGAGGAGATCCTCTCCAGCGAGGAGAACATCAAGAAGGTCATTAGCGACGAGCTGGCAGCGGTCAACAAGAAGTACGTGATGCCACGTCGCACGGGCAGGATCGAGCCCCACGAGGTCATCGAGGTAAGCCTGGAGCCCGAAGTCGAGGAGTACCCGGTCACTATCATGCTCTCGCGCGATGGCTACCTTAAGAAGATGACGGACCGCGTACTCAAGAAGGCGACCACACTCAAATACAAGGACGGCGACAAACCCTTTATCGAGTTCCCGTCCTCCAACACCCACGAGCTGCTGGTCTTTACCAACAAGAGCCAGGTGTACAAGTGCAAGGTTGCGGCGTTTGAGGACACCAAGTCGGCCCAGTTGGGCTCGTACCTGCCGACCGATCTTGAGATGGAACCCGACGAGAGCGTCATCTGGGTCATCGACCCCGATGACTACAAGGCCGACGTGCTGTTTGTCTTTGAGAACGGCCGCGTGGTGCGCGTCGCACTTGCCGGATACGTCACCAAGACCAACCGTAAGCGCCTTAAGAACGCCATCTACGGCGGCAGTAAACTGCTGTATGCCCAGGTGCTTAAGGAGGACCGCGACATCGCGCTGGTCTCGAGCGACTACCGCCTGATGAACTTCAACACGTCGCTGCTCAAGACCAAGACGACCACCAACACGCAGGGCGTCCAGGCCTTTACGGCCAAGAAGGGTCGCTCGGTCACCACCGTCGGCACAACCGAAGAGATTCTTGGCGCCGGCGTCTCGGCCGAGAAGTTCACCGCGCAAAGCCTGCCCTCCGCCGGCGCTCTCATGAAAGAAAACGACATGCCGAGTCTGTTTGACTAGGACGACGGCAGTCGAACTGGTCCAAGCCACAAACCAACGGGGCCCGGAGCGCAGTAAATGCTACGCTCCGGGCCCCATGCATTACAGCAGCATCATCCCTATAGACAAAATGCCGCATAAAGTGGAACAGACATAAGCCCATCATTCATTCCAAAGGGCTTGGTCGATAGCCTGATAAGGCGCACGCCCGGATGGGTCTTTTTAAGTGAGGACAGACTTCGAGATCTTGTGTTCTCCCCCGCCTTGACTTCAATCGCAGACAAGCATCCCTGCTTCTCTACTACAAAGTCGATTTCCGCACGATTATCTCGCGCCCAATAATGCAGCGGATAGCCCATGGCTGAAAGCTGTTGGGCAACGTAGTTTTCGGTAAGTGCACCCATGAATGTGCCGCCGATGCCAGCAAGAATATCGGCGCGTTGAGCACCGGCCTTGGAAACGAGCAGCCCTGTATCCGCCTGATAGATTTTAAAAGCAGAAGGGTTAACGAAGGCCTCTAAAGGGCTTTCGATCTGCCCGACTAGGCTGCAGCGCGCCACCGTACCCGACAATACAAGCCAGTCGAGAGCATCTCCAAAGAGAGACGCATTGCCCCCCGCTCGCACTATCTTGTATTGAAATTTACGATTCTCTTTGGCAAGCTGCTGTGGAATGGAATCGAAGCACGCACGCGTCTTTGCGCTCAAGCGTTCATCAGCATATTTATTGGTGTCGGCGGAATATCCGTCGAGAATAATCCGATGCTTTTCGGCCACGTCAATGATTGACTGATCATCAATGTACGTTTGGACTGCCTCGGGCATTCCGCCAACAACAAGATACTGTCGATAGAGCCCAAGCGCCTGTTCATGAAGGCTTGGCGCAAAAGGACCCATTGACTCGAATGATGAGCGTATCTCGTCGACCAGTTGATCGTGCCCCATCGCCCAGAGAAACTCCTCGAAATCGAGTGGAGTCATCTCAATCAAGTCGGTCTTTCCAACAGGGAACGAATACGACTGATGGTTAATGGCAACCCCAAGAAGCGACCCAGCAGCCGCAACGTAATACTCGGGAGCATCTTCGCAAAAATATTTAAGGGAAGTAAGTGCTTCCTCACATGCCTGGATCTCGTCAATGAACAGTAAAGTTTTACCAGGCACGATACGCTGTCCCGTACGAGCCTCAATCGCGCGTACGATCGAATGGGGGTCAAGACCGCCCGAAAAATCCGCTCGCGCCGGCCAGTCGTTCTCAAGATTAACGTAGACAACCGATTCGAAAAGATCCTGGGCGTACGTTCTGAGCAGATAGGTCTTGCCGCACTGGCGCACGCCTTTGACCAGCAAAGGTTTTCTATCAGCCCTGTCTCGCCATTCCCTAAGGAGCTCGTCTGCCTTGCGACGCATGCGCAACCTTCCCTCATGAACTTCTGTTTGACAATATTTTAACGCAGATTAATTTGTTTTCAGTTATTTTTCTGCGTTTAAAAATTGTTCTATACGGCACTTGAGGGAATTCGCCCCTATCTCTCGGTAAGGACAGCAAGCATTTCCACCAACACCGATTGCCATGCGCTCCTCTTGTCCTTAGGCGAGCTTGCGAGCGAGCTCTCGCACCTCTTCCAGCTTGGGCGAGGAGGCCATGCTGTCGCGCTCGGTCATACCGCTGATGGTGACAATGCCCTGGTCCTCCCACTTGCAGTATGCGCATGTGGACTTGTACATAGCGATCGCCGCATCATAGACGCCCTCGCTGTGGCTATCGAGCAAAAGGGCCGTCTTGGTGAACGGGAAGCCCGTAGCACCGAAGGCATACAGGCGGTCGATGGCGGCTTTCTCCTGCGCGGTGATATCAAACCAGTAGATGGGCGAAGCGAAGACGACCATGTCAGCCGTCTTCAGCGCCTCGACCACACCGGCCATGTCGTCCTTCTGCACGCAGGCGCCCTCATGGGTAAAGCAGTACTGGCATCCCAGACAACCAGCGATCTTTTTGCCGGCAACGCGGACGACCTCGACCGTATTGCCGCCCTCGCGCGCGGTCTCGGCAAACGCCTCGACCATGGTGTCGGTATTGGCTCCCTTGCGCGGGCTACCACTCAATACAACGATATTCATAGAAATCTCCCTCCTTCATGCCACAGGCGCACGGCATATTTTTTTGTTTTAACCAAAACGTATGGAGTTATTCAATCGCCTCGTTCCAGCTACTCCCGCTCTTTAGAAGAATCGTTGCTGGAGACTTGGCTTAAATCAAGGCACGCCTTATTTCAGATATTCCTCAAAGAATTCCTTCAGCTTTCCAAACGGAATGATGTCCATCTGATCGTAAAGGTCGGTGTGGCTGGCACCAGGGATAATGAGCAATTCCTTGTTGTCCCCCGTCAGCTTGCTGTACGCGATTTCGCTGAAATAGCGGGAGTGCGCCTTCTCGCCATGCACCAGCAGTACCGCAGAGCGAATTTCGCTGCTGTATTGCAAAATCGGCATATTCAAAAACGACAGCGAGGACGTCACATTCCAGCCACCGTTGGAGTTCAGGCTGCGGGGATGATAGCCTCGCGGAGTTTTGTAGTAGGCGTAATAGTCCGCTACAAACTGCGGCGCATCCTCCGGTAGCGGATCGACCACGCCGCCCGCCAGCGCATAGCTGCCGTTTTTATAGTCCTCGGTGCGCTGCACGTTCAGCGCTTTCCGCTTTTCAAAGCGCGCCTGCTCGGAATCCTCGGCGTCAAAATAGCCGTTGGCGGTCACACGGGTCATATCGTACATGGTCATAGCCGCGGTAGCTTTGATACGGGTGTCGATGGCCGCCGCATTGACTGCCATGCCGCCCCAACCGCAGATACCGATGATGCCGATACGCTCCGGGTCAACGTTTTCCTGCACAGAAAGGAAATCCACCGCTGCGCAGAAGTCCTCGGTGTTGATGTCCGGAGATGCTACATAGCGGGGCGTGCCGCCGCTCTCGCCGGTATAGGACGGGTCAAAGGCAATTGCGAAAAAGCCCAGCTCCGCCATCTTCTGCGCGTACAGACCGGAAGACTGCTCCTTCACCGCGCCAAACGGGCCGCTTACGGCGATTGCGGGCAGTTTGCCTTCCGCGTTCTTAGGCACGTACACGTCGGCCGCCAGCGTGATGCCGTATCGGTTGTGGAAGGTCGCCTTATTGTGCTCAACCTTGCCGCTTTTGGGGAATACCTTGTCCCATTCCTGCGTCAGTTTCAACTGCTCCATGCCTAAGCCTCCTTGTCAGTCGCTTTAAGGTATTGCTCGTCGTCCACGGGCTCCAACCACTCGTTGGAGGCCTCCTCGCCCGGAACCTCCACCGCGAGATGGGAGAACCAGCTGTCGGGCGCCGCACCGTGCCAGTGCTTTACGCCTGCGGGAATATTTACTACATCGCCGGGGCACAGCTCCTGTGCCGGTTTGCCCCATTCCTGGTAAAACCCTCGGCCAGCCACGCAGACGAGGATCTGCCCGCCGCCGCTTTTGGCGTGATGGGTGTGCCAGTTGTTGCGGCAGCCGGGCTCAAACGTCACGTTGTAAACGCCGACTTGCTCGGTGGAAAGGGGCGAGAGGTAGCTTTGACCGATAAAGTACTTCGCAAATGCGTCGTTGGGAGCACCGATGGGAAACGCCATCTCGTTTTGGTGCTGCGCCTTTGCGTCGGCAGCGTCTTCGTCCGCCCAGACATCCTTCGCCATGCGAAAGGCCGCCCACGCCTTGGGCCATCCCGCATAAAACGCCGCATGCGTAAGGATTTCCGCTATCTCAGTCCTGGTCACGCCATTGTTCTTTGCGGACATCAGATGATATTGAAACGAAGAGTCCGTCAGGCCCTGCGCCATTAGGGCAACCACCGTCACTATGCTGCGATCTCGAAGGGAAAGCCCGTCTTCTCGACTCCATACCTCGCCGAACAGCACATCGTCATTGAGCTGTGCAAATTTGGGGGCAAAATCCCCCAGGGCATCTCTGCCCGCCGTCTGCTTAATCGTCATGTTCGATTCCTCCTGTCGATGGTTTTGAGTGCAAAACTGCTTCCGTCCAGCTAAGCCGCGCCTAGACTCCTGTGCCCATTCGTCGCGCCTGCTCAAGAGCGGGATGCCCGCCGATTTCGCCCACGCCGTTCAAGCCGCCGGCGAATACCGTTCCGGCAAGCGTGCGCCTTTGGCGAAAATCCCTTGCGCTCCCGATTTGTATTGACGAAAATAAAGGTAATACCTAAACCTAACTTTAGGTCAAGGAGTTAATTCGAGATTTGTCCGGAGGGACCATGTACACAATCGGACAGGTGGCGGAGATGTTCGGTCTGCCCGTTTCCACGCTGCGTTATTACGATAAGCAGGGATTGTTCCCGGGGCTGGAGCGGACGTCCGGCATTCGCCGATTCGGCGATACGGAACTCGAGGCGCTTCGGGTCATCGAATGCTTAAAGAAGGCTGGAATGGAAATCAAGGACATCCGGCTGTTCATGGAATGGTGTGCGGAGGGCCCATCGACATATCCCAAGCGCAAGGCCATGTTCGAGGAGCGAAAAGCCCACATGGTGTCGGAGATCGCGAAGATGAACCGCGCGCTGGACATGTTGAAGTTCAAATGCTGGTACTACGAGCAGACGATTCAGGATGGCAACGAGGATAGAGTGAAGGCGCTGATCCCCGACGATTTGCCGGAAGAGATCAAAGATACCTACAATAACGCCCACGCTCAATAATGCCGCCCGATGCTCAAGGGGCTTTGGCAAGGGGCTCTTTCCGAGCAGAACGAAAAAGAAAGCCTCCGAACCAGAGGGTCCGGAGGCTGTTGTTCCCATAGGCATAAGCGCATCTGTTCGCGATTGCCTATCGATGCTCTGCCTCGAGCACGGCAGACACCGCATCGAGGAACTCCCGCACATGGTCTGCGGGGTGCGGCGAATGAAGCAGCCCGTAAGACACGAGACAGTCCCAATCGGTAGGGACGGTTTTGAGCATGGGGTGGACGTTGGCCCACAACGGCAGCGTCGCAAGCGCGAGGTCCTCGTTCGCGCCGCGATTGAACACCTCCACCCGATATTGCGGGAAGTCTACGAGCGCGATTTGAGGATGATGCAAGAGTATCTCGTCGCGTACGCGGTCGATTTCGGTGTTCCAGCCCCGGCGTATAAGCATAAGACTGTGATTGTGGAGGTCGTCGAATGTGACAATGTCGCGTTTGGCGAGTTCGTTGTCGACGGGAACGGCGCACCAGAGCGGCTCGCGCGAAAGCTCGAGGCCCAGGCACCCGCGCTCTTTAAGAAAGGCATCGTCGAAAATCCCCGCCACGATATCCATGTCTTGCCCGAGGTTCGCCAAACCGCGCGCCGCCGAGGGTGTGTTTTCAAACGTGACCACCTGAAGGCTCATGCCAGGGCAACGTTCCTTCACCTTCGGCCACAGCTTCGTGAGCGGCGTGCTGGGCGTCATGAGCGACACTCCCACGCGGATGATGCGCTTCTCTCCACGCTCGGCGACGCGGGCGCGTGCGATTGATTCTTGAGAGTACTGCACGATATGGCGGGCGTCGGCGAGCAGCGACCTGCCTGCTCGCGTAAGCGAAAGCCCCTGATGCGATCGGTGGAACAGCGTAAGGCCTAGCCGCGACTCCAGCAGGTTCATCTGCTTGATGACGGCCGTGGGCGTGATGAAGGACTCTTGTGCCGCCTTGGAGAAGCTGCCCGCCTCCGCCACGCGGATGAAAGTGTCAAGCTGTGGGTTGTACATCGATCCTCCTGTCACGCATTATGTGCCGTATATACCCCATGGTTATATCCATCATTCCAACGTGAACTTCTCGCACGTCAGTAAACGCCGTAGCCTTGTATTCGAAAAGTCACCATTAAGGAGGAGACCATGGAGTATCTGAAGCTCAACAACGACGTAGAGATGCCCATCGAGGGTTTGGGCACCTTCCTCATGACCCCGACCGAGGCCGAGGCGGCCGCAACCGCCGCGCTCACGACTGGCTACGAGCACATCGACACCGCCAACGCCTACATGAACGAGCGCGCCGCGGGCCGTGCCATCGCCAAAAGCGGCATCGCACGCGACAAGATCTTCGTCTCCACCAAGCTCTGGCCGAGCGTCTACGACGCGGGCATGCCGGCGGTGGACGCCACGCTCCAGCGCCTGGGGCTCGACTACGTCGACATGCTCATCCTGCACCAGCCGGTAGGCGACTACCTGGCCGCGTGGCGCACGATGGAAGAGGCATACCGCGCGGGCAAGGTGCGCGCCCTCGGCCTCTCCAACTTCCCGCAAGACAAGATCGCCGAGGTCATCGAGGTCGCCGACATCAAGCCGCAGCTCGTGACCGTTGAGTGCCACCCCTACCACGCCCAGCGCGACCTGCGCGCCTACCTCGCGCCGTACGGCACGGTGATCGAGGCGTGGTACCCGCTCGGCCACGGCGACAAAGGTCTTCTGGAGGAGCCCGTCTTCGTCGCTCTCGCCGAGAAGTACGGCAAGACCCCGGCCCAGGTGATCCTGCGCTGGCACGTGCAGATGGGCACCTCCATCATCCCCGGCTCCAAGAACCCCGCCCACATCGCTGACAACGCGAACATCTTCGACTTCTCCCTCACCGAAGACGAGATGGCCGAGATTGCCAAGCTCGACGGGACCATGACCTACTACACCGCCACTGAGGAAGCACTCGCGGGCTACCTGGCCATACGCCCCGATTTCGACGCGCAGGAGTAGCGCTCAGACGATAACGGACCGACCAAGCCAACGAAGGAGATGCCCCATGACCGCAAACCCGACCGTGACCAGAAGAAACTTCCTGCTCGGAGCCGCGCTGTGCGCAACGATGCTCTCCGGTTGCAGCCAGGGTGACGGCGACCAAGCCGCCGCCGAGGACCAGCCCGCCGCCGCGCCCGCTGCAGGCGACAGTGTCCTCGTGGCCTACTACTCGGCACAGGGCCACACCGCTGCCGTAGCTCAGACCATCGCCGACGAGCTCGGCGCCGATCTCTTTGAGGTGACGCCTACGGGGCCCTACTCCGACGATGACCTCGACTGGACCGACGACAGTAGCCGCGTGACCCGCGAGCACGAGGACGAGAGCCTGCGCGACGTCGAGCTTACGCAGGTCACGCCGAACGGCTGGGAGAACTACGACACCGTGCTCGTGGGGTATCCCATCTGGTGGGGCATCGCGGCCTGGCCCATCGACAACTTCATCTCAGGCAACGACTGGGACGGCAAGACGGTGGTCCCGTTCTGCACCTCTTCCTCCTCTGGTCTTGGCCGGAGCGGCGAGCTACTCGCCGAGGCCGCGGGTAGCAGGGAGTGGCAGGAGGGCCAGCGCTTCTCATCCAGTGTGGACGAGTCCGGGGTTCGTGATTGGGTCGCCGGTCTCGGCCTGGCATAAGCAATTAGAGATGACAGACCGCTGACAATCTGGGAGTTTTGAATGATCCTATACTTCACCGGGACGGGCAACTGCCTCTACGTGGCGCGCGAGCTGGCCGCGGAGGGCGAGAGGGTCCTGAGCATCCCGCAGGAGCTGCGCCGCGAGGGCGAGCTCGCCTACGCGGACGATACGATTGGCATCGTGTACCCCATCTACGGGCACATGATGCCCGACATGGTGAAGACGTTCCTCGAGCGCGCGACGCTCGACACGCCCTACCTCTACTTCGTTTGCACCTACGGCAACCGGCACGCCAATGCCGTCGAGCTGTGCCTGGAGGACGCGCGGGCGGCGGGGCTCAACCCTGCCTACGCAACCACACTTCTCATGGTGGACAACTGGCTGCCCAACTTCGACATGGACGAGCAACGCGCCCGCATCCCCGAGAAGAAGATAGGCGAGAATCTCGAGCGCATCCGCGCGGCCGTGTCCACGCGCCGCCGCTGGATCGAGCCGGTGACCGACGAGGACCGCGCGGCGCACGAGCAGTTCATGAGCCGGGGCTTGCGCTTCGAGCCGGCGGCGCTGGGCGGATTCCTGACCGTTGATTCCGAGAAGTGCATGGGATGCGGGGCGTGCGCAAAGGTGTGCCCGGCTGGCTGCATCGCTCTCGAGGGCGGCAAGGCTGTCCGTAACGCGCAGGCGGGCTTTGGCTGCAACGCCTGCCTCGCTTGCATGCACGCCTGCCCCGCGCACGCCATCACCTGCGCGGCGGGCGACAAGAACCCCGCGGCGCGCTTCCGCAACGAACACGTGGCCCTTGCCGAGCTGCAAGAGGCCAACAGCGGCCGCTGATGCGCTTCTCGCCAAGCCGAAGCCTGCGGCTTCGGCTTGGTTCATTCAGAAAGAGGAACTATGCACGTGAGCCATCTTTCACGCAGGTCCTTTATCGAGGCTGCCGCGCTCGCTGCGGGCGGGCTAGTACTCGGAGAAGGCCTGGTCGGCTGCGCGGATGCCCGTGAGCTTGGCGGCTACGTCCTCACGGAGGGGTCGCAGACAGACCGCGGCTTCGTCGTTGACGACGCCCTGCAGACGCCATCGGGCAGGACGCTGCACTTCTCGCTCCATGTGCCGGACTCCTACGACGGGTCCGTGCCCTATGCGCTCTACGTGGCCTGCCCCGGCTGGGAGGGGCTCTACTTCCAGGGCGTGGGGGCGAATCTTCGGGAGGGCTACCCCTTCGTGGCGAACGACTACATCGCCGACATGATCGTGGCCTCGCCCCAGCTCGACGACTGGGGCGAGCAATCGGCGTCAGACGTGGTGGAGCTCACCGAATGGCTGCTCGGCGCCTACAGCATCGATGCGGACTACGTGTACCTGAGCGGATGCTCGGGCGGCGGCGAGACCATCTCCATCATCTTGGGAACGCGCCCCGAGCTCTATCGACGCGCGCTTCACACCATCTCGCGCTGGGACGGCGACATCGAGACGCTCACCGCAGCCGAGGTTCCCGTGTATATGACTATCGGCGAGAACGACGACTATTACGGCTCCGGGCCCGCGCGCGAGGCGTACGAGGAGATTCGCACCGCCTATCGAGCTCGCAGGCTTTCCGCGGAGCGCATCAACGAGCTGGTCGTGCTCGATGTCAAGCCCACGAGCTACTTCACCGAGCGGGGCTTTGCTGCGGACGCGGGCCAGCACGGGGCGGGCGGCTACCTCTTTGCCCGTGACGAGGACATCATGGGATGGTTGTTCTCATGACGCGGAGAATAAAGGGACTGACGAGAAGGGCGCTGCGCCGCACGGTCGACATAGTCCTTGCGACCCTGCTTGTGGTTCAGATGTTTTCGCGTTTCTGGGTGCCCTGCTCATGCAGGTAGTCGTCCGCAGCGCCCGTCCGATCATACACTTGGCGAACGAAAAGGGGCGGTGGGCCTCCGTCTTCACGGGCCCACCGCCGCCGAACTGGGTTACGCAAGTCGGGACTACGCGAGCTTCTTCGAGAGCGCCCTTGCCTCGTGCGTGTTGTCGACCATGCCGCCGTAGGTCATGCCGTAGAGCGCGGCGAAGCGCTTCATGGTGTACTCGCCCCAATCGAGCATCTCGCGCGTGGGCGCGCCACCTTGGAACACGAAATAGAGCGTCTTGCCGCTCATACTGCCCTCGCGCACCGGACCGTAGAAGCGGTCGAGCAGGTTGCGCAGCATGCCGGAGAGGTTGTGCCAGTAGACGGGCGACCCCACGACCAGGGTGTCCGCCGCCTCGATGCGCGCGAGCACGTCCTCGAAGTCATCGTCGCCGTAGTTCTGGCCGTAGCCGTAGACCTTGTGCTCGGCAAGATTCAGCTGCTCGTACGGGCGATCGCCGATGAGCTCGCGCGCCAGGCGCGCCGTGTTGCCATCCTTGTTGGGGCTTCCGTTGATGAAAAGAATCATACGTCTCACTCCTTACGTATTGTCTGATACCGCCTTTACCATAGGCGTGAGAAGATCCGGCGAGAAGTTCCTGCTCGTAGGCAGCTTATAACCGTGGGGTGTGTACGTCTTGCCATCCTCATCGCTGCGCCTTCCAAAACGCGAGGGCATCGTCGATCCAGCCCTCTGCCACGGTGTCGACACCCAGGCCAAAGCCGTGGCTCAGGCCTTCGTAAACATGAAACTCCGTGGGCACGCCCGTTGCTGAGAGCGCTTCGAGACGCGCCTGCATGGTGCGCCAGCTCGCGATGCCGTCGCGATCACCTACGCAGGCGTAGGTCGCGGGGTCGGCACCCGTCAGCTCGCTCATGCCGGTGTACTGCATGATGGCCGCCGCGGGTCGGGGCGTTCCTGCCGGCGCGCCAAAGGCGGCCGGGCCGTAGCCGCCGACCCATGCCGCCATGCGCGCACCGGCCGAGCCGCCCCACAGCGAATAGCCCGACGTGTCCACGCTGAGCTCGTCGGTGTGCTCGAAGATGAAGGAGACGGCGCGGGCCAAGTCCTCGCAGGCGAGCTGCGCGTCCGGCCGGTAGATGACCGCGAACCCGTTGACGCCGGAACGGGACAGGTGCAGGCAGTGCGGGAAAGAGTCGTGCATGGCAGCGACGTAGGCGAATCCGCCGCCCGCGCTTACCACGGCAAACGGTGCAGACGCGCCGCCCACTCCCTCGGCAGCGAAGCGGAAGAGCCCCGTATTGGCGAGCGAGGGGTCGGCGGCCTTCTCGGCATCCGTGTAGATGTCGTAGAAGACCGTCCGTTCCGCTGCACGCTCTGACAGCAGATAGCTGACGACATCGACCGTGGTGCTCGTATGGATCTCCGAGTACCACGGCAGGCAAGCGGAAAGGTCGTCGAGCGCCATATCCTCCGTCGGCGGATGGAGCGTTGTGGGGAAGAGCAGCCGCCCGTAGCCATCGAACAAAGGGTTGTTGATGACGTCGTAGATGGGAGTGTCCGCCGTGACCGTACCCGGAGCGGAGCCGCGCGCGACCCCGGCGGTCCCGTCCGACGAGCAGCCGGCAAGGCTGCCCGCAGCGGCCAACCACGCGGCAGCCTCCAGAAACGAACGGCGCGACATCATCGCTGCACTCGATAGACGAGGTGGAGGCCATCGCCGGCAAGGCGCTCGACGCGCTCGAGCGAGAATGCGTGCGAACCGCCGGCTGAGCGAGGCATCTCGTCGAAGACGGAAGCCGTTTCGGGCTCCCCCGAGACCGTCGGGGAGAGAACGAGGCTCAGCTCGTCAAGCACGCCCGCGGCAAGAAACGACATGTCCGTCTTTCCGCCGCCACACACGAGCAGGCGCTCGATGCCAAAAAGCTTGCGCAGGGCGAGCGGGAGGTCTAGCCCGCGCGAGCCGGCAAGCACATATGAGACGCCGCGCTCTCGCAGATAGTCGCGATACGCCGGCGATGCCGCCTCGGTGAGGATCTCGATGACGTGCGCGTCCACACGGCCGGCGCGACGATAGGTCGCAGACTCCCATGCAATCTCCCCGACGGGATCGACGGAGACGTAGAACGATCGTTCGTCATGAGGCGCCACAAAGTCCCCCTTGGGCGCGCTCCCGTGGGTATCGAGCGCAAGAGGGCGCGACCCGACGAAGCCCTTCGTGGTCACGGCCCCGTACGCCACGGCGTCCGCCCCGAACTCGACCTGCATGCGAGAGTACGCGGCGCGTGCGGACGAGGCGGCGGGGTCGAGCATGTACGCGCCGTCGATACGCCCGTTGAGCCCGGCAAAGACGTGACAGACGACATAGGGTCTCATGTTCATGGCTCCCTACCTTACCGTGTGCCCGCCGAAGACCATGAGGTCGAGTCCGTTGAGCAGCCCGTCGATCTTGGCAACTTCATCGTCGGTGAGCCCGACCTCGGCGGCGCCGAAGTTCTCGAGCAGTCGTTCGGGCTTGCGACTGCCCGGGATGGGGATGATATAGGGCTTCTTCTCGAGCATCCAGGAAAGGGAGACCTGGGCGGGCGTTGCCGCGTGCAGCTCAGCCAGCTCGCGAACGAACCGCATGATGGGCTCGGCGCGCCTTTCGCCTTCCTCTGTGTACTGTGGCATGCCATCGCGGTAGTCTTGGGCGCCCTCGAATCTGGTGTTGTGGCTGTACGCGCCCGTCAGGAAGCCGTTTGCCATGGGAGAGAAGGCCACGAAGGCCACGTTCAGCTCCTCGAGCACGGGGAACAGGGATTCGTTCCAGCGCGCCATCATGGAGTAGCGGTTCTGGACGGCGGAGACGGGGCACACCGCATCGGCGCGACGCAGGTACTCCTCCGTCGCCTCGGAGATTCCCCAGGCGCGGATCTTACCTTCCTTGATGAGGTCTGCCATGGTGTCTGCAACGACCTCGGGCTCGACCTTTGGGTCGATTCGGTGCTGGTAGTAGAGGTCGATGTGGTCGGTGCGCAGCCGGCGCAGGCTCTTCTCCACCGAGATACGGATAACCTCGGGGCGCGAGTCCACGAGGATGGTCTTGTCCGGGGCGTGCGTGACGCCGAACTTGGTGGCAATGACAACCTCGTCGCGCACGGGCGCGAGCGCCTTGCCCACCACGTCCTCGTTGTGCGCCTCGGTCCCATCGGCGCACGTGCCAACGTAGCACTCCGCCGTGTCAAAGAAGGTATAGCCCATCTCGTGGGCCTGACGGACGACGCTCGCGGCCTCGTCGTCGGGCATCGGGTCTCCGCTCGCGTGCGTGATTCCCATGCAGCCCATGCCGAGCGGGCTGACTTCGATGCCGCTCTTTCCCAAAACGCGCTTGTCCATTCCTGTTCTCCCTGTCTATGATATCCGTTATTTGTTTGCGACGCCCACGTCCGCCCGTTCATCGGACTCCGTTAGGCACATCCCTTGTCGGTGACCCGTGCTCTCTCATCGCCAAGCGTACGACCGCGGAGCGCTCGGCGGAATCCCCCTTTGGTGCGGTGCCCTGAACCCGCGGGTTATAACCCCGTGCGCACCCCAGCGTTATAGAACCCTCACCAACGGAAACTTCCGCCGGCGCGGCGCCCCTCGTATGGTGGATACGTCAAGTTGCGAGAAAGGAAGGCACCATGGACTACATCACCTTGAACAACGGCGTCAGGATGCCGCAGCTCGGCTTCGGCGTGTATCAGATCCCAAACGCCGCGGAATGCCAGCGCGCCGTGGAGGACGCGCTCTCGGTCGGCTACAGGCTGCTCGACACGGCCGCGAGCTACGGCAACGAAGAGGCGGTCGGGGCCGCCATTCGTGTGAGCGGCCTGCCGCGCGACGAGGTGTTCGTGACGACCAAGCTGTGGATGTCGGATGTGAGCTACGAGGGGGCCAAGCGCGGCTTCGACGCGTCGCTCAAGCGGCTGGGGCTCGACTACGTCGACCTCTACCTCATCCATCAGCCGTTCGGCGACGTCTTCGGCGCGTGGCGCGCCATGGAGGAGCTCTACGAGCAGGGCGTTATCCGCGCCATAGGCACAGCTAACTTCTACCCCGATCACCTCGCAAACCTTATCTCGTTCAACCGCATCGCCCCCGCCGTGAACCAAGTCGAGTGCAACGTGTTCTTCCAGCAGCGCGAGGCACAGGAGTATATGGCCGGCAAGGAGGTAGCCATGGAGGGCTGGGCGCCCTTTGCGGAAGGACGCAACGACCTCTTCCGCAACGAGGTCCTCGCTCGCATCGGCGAGGCGCACGGCAAGACGGTCGCCCAGGTCGTGTTGCGCTGGCTGCTGCAGCGCGGTGTGGTCTGTATCCCTAAGAGCACGCACCGCGATCGCATGGAGCAAAACTTCGACGTCTTCGACTTCGCGCTGGGCGACGACGAGATGGTCGCCATCGCCGCGCTCGACACCGGTCGCAGCGCGTTCTTCGACCACCACGACCCCGCCACCATCGAATGGATGTCCGGGCTCGTGCGCAACGTGTAGACGAGCGGTCAGACCGCACTGATAACTTACTAGGAGGAATTGCCATGAACTCATTCACGTACGGCTACCCGGTCAGGAACTACTTCGGCGAGGGGGCCATGGACCAGGCACTCGACACCGAGATGGGTGCCATGGGCAGGACAGTGATACTCGCCTACGGCGGAGGCTCGGTCAAACGAACCGGCGTCTACGGCCACGTGGTCGATAAGCTCACGAGCGCGGGCAAGCGCGTGGTGGACTTCGGCGGCATCATGCCCAACCCGACCTACGAGAAGTGCCAGGAAGGCGCCGCGCTCGCACGCGAGGAGCAAGTCGACTTCATTCTCGCCGTCGGCGGCGGGTCGGTCTTCGACTGCTGCAAGGTGGTCTCCGCGCAGGCGATGCTTGACGAGGACATCGAGACGTTCGAGCACGTCGACGGCAAGATGCCGAGCTCGTTCGTCCCCATGGGCTGCATCGTGACACTCTCCGGCACGGGCGCCGAGCAGAACAACGGCGCCGTCATCACCAACGAGGAAACGCATGTAAAGGGTGCCTTCTTCGGCGCGTTGCCCTCGTGGGCGGCGCTCGACCCGGCGCTCACGCTCACCGTACCGCACGCGCAGTTCATGAGCGGCGCATTCGACACGCTCTCGCACTGCATGGAGAGCTATTTCGGAAGCCCGCGCGGGCGCAATGTCACCGACGACATCAACCTCGCCATCCAGCGTAACGTCATCCGCAACATGCGGATCATCGCGGACGACGACCAGAACCTCGATGCCAGAAGCGAGCTCGTATACGACTCCGCCATGGCCGAGAACGGCGTGCTCAAGATCGGCAAGTCAACGGACTTCCAGGCGCACATGATCCAGCACCAGTACGGCGCGTACACCCACACCAACCACGGAATGGGCCTCGCGGTCATCCACCCTGCGCTCTACCGCCACCTGGCCC
>DBFZQW010000054.1:0-29504 GCA_048521445.1 Collinsella sp.
GCCGATGGTATCGATCTCATCGATAAAGACGATACACGGCGCCTTTTCCTTGGCCTGCTTAAACAGGTCACGAACCTTAGCAGCGCCGCGACCGACAACCATCTCAACGAACTCAGAGCCCGAAATGCTAAAGAACGGACCGCCCGCCTCGCCGGCAACAGCCTTGGCAAGCAGGGTCTTACCGGTACCCGGAGGGCCAACAAGGAGAGCACCGCGCGTGCGCGGCACGATGGTGATCTTCGTGACCGGTGCAGAGCCCTTCTGGCGGGCGGCAACGATGGCATGGCCGATCTCGTGGTAAGAAACAACCTGCTTCTCGTGGTCGGACAGCACCGTGGACTTACGCTGCTGACCGGCGATGACGACCTCAACCGACTCCTCAAAATCGTCCTGCGTGGCACGCTTGCGACCCTCACGGACGGCTCGCAGGGCGCCCTCGTTGATGATATTGGCCAGGTCGGCGCCGGAGGCACCGGGCGTGGCGCGGGCAATCGCGGTCAGATCGATCGGCGGCTCGGTCTTCACACTCTTGGCGTGGAGCTCGAGGATGTTCTTACGGCCGGTCAGATCGGGCAACTCGACGGGGATACGGCGGTCAAAACGACCGGGACGCAGCAAGGCCGGGTCAAGGCTGTCGGGGCGGTTGGTTGCAGCGAGAACGACAATGCCCTTGTGGTTATCGAAGCCGTCCATCTCGGTCAGCAGTTGGTTGAGGGTCTGCTCGCGCTCGTCGTTGCCACTAAAACCGCCGCCATCACGCTTCTTGCCGATGGTATCGATCTCATCGATAAAGACGATACACGGCGCCTTTTCCTTGGCCTGCTTAAACAGGTCACGAACCTTAGCAGCGCCGCGACCGACAAACATCTCAACGAACTCAGAGCCCGAAATGCTAAAGAACGGAACGCCCGCCTCGCCGGCAACAGCCTTGGCAAGCAGGGTCTTACCGGTACCCGGAGGGCCAACAAGGAGAGCACCGCGCGGCAACTTGGCGCCGATCTCCTCATAGCGCTGCGGCTTCTCCAGAAAGTCGACGACCTCCTTGAGAGACTCCTTGGCCTCTTCCTGGCCGGCGACGTCCTTAAAGGTCACGCCCACGTCCTTGGAGGCGATCACGCGCGCGCCGGACTTACCCAGTCCGCCGCCGCCAAAGCCACCGCCGCCAAAGTTCATCGAAGGACCGTCATCACCCATGGCCTTCTTCATGCGGCGGTTGAGCCACCAGCCGATCAGGAAGAAAATCGCCATGGGAAGGATGAGCGTAAGCAGGTAGTAGGTCATCAAACCCGAGTTTTTATCGGGAACGACCGACTCCAGCGAAGCGCCAGACTCAAGCACGCGATCGGTAAAGCCCGCATCGTTCGGCACACCGGTCGTCTTATAGGCGATGTTCTCGTCCTCGCCCTTCTTGGTGTAATAAATCGAGTAATCGTCCGTGTTGTACTCGACCTTGTCGACACTCTTCTTATCGAGCGCTTTGACAAACGTCGAGTAATCGGTCTTCGTAATCTGCTGCGTGTGACCGATGTTGGGGAACAGAACGGTCGAGAGCACGAGGTAGACGACGAAGGCGATGAGCACGTAGAGGATCATATTCCGTCTACGCTTGTTGTCATCCATCTCCATCTGCTTGAACTCCATCTACTGGGGTTAATAATGCTTTCTAGAATACCCAACCCGGACGGCGATAAACCGACGCCGGGCACGAAAAGACAGAGATGGCATCACTAGAAGTCGGCAAGGTTCAAATCTATACGGGCGACGGCAAGGGCAAGCCGACGGCTGCGCTGAGGCTCGCGCTGCGTGCCACGGGCTATGGACTTAACGTGCTCATGCTTCAGTTTGCCAAGAAGCTGCACTGCGCCGAACATGATGCAGCA
The DNA here is from genome assembly GCA_048521445.1 of Collinsella sp. Lineage (GTDB taxonomy): Bacteria > Actinomycetota > Coriobacteriia > Coriobacteriales > Coriobacteriaceae > Collinsella. Next base: position 1,881 of record DBFZQW010000054.1, read on the forward strand.
CCTCGTTTAGGGCTACGCATCGTACAAGCCGACCGCGACACACCCGAGGCTTGCGCCGCGCAGATCATGGAGCTCGCATGCGAGCAGATATCACAGGTCGACGTTCTGATTTTGGATGAACTCGGCGAGGCCATGCGCCGCGGCTTCGTGACGCGCGAGGATGTCGAAGTGCTGATCGCGATAAAGCCCACCACCACGGAGCTCGTGCTCACCGGCCGGGGCTTGCTGCCCCTCGCGAACCTCGCCGACCTTGTCACCGAAATGCGCCCCATCAAACACTACTTCGACGAAGGACTCCTAGCCCGCCAAGGCATCGAATACTAGCCATTGGGGACGTCCCGAATGGCTAGGCGGTGGCGCGGCCTAGCCAGTTGCCACTGTGGTGGTAGATGGTGAACATCGTGGCCGTGATGAGCCAGGTTACGGGGTAAACCAACAGCAGGTGCTCAAGAGACGGATCGAACGGCATAATCGCAAACACCCAGATCACCCTCAAGACAACGGTGCCAAAGATGGTGAGCATCATAGGCTGCAAGCTCACGCCAGCGCCGCGAATGGAGCCCGACGCGTTCTCGATAATCGAGAAGATCGCGTAGAACGGCGCGATGAAATGAAGAATCGTCGTGGTGTACGCCGAAATCGAAGCATCGTCGACAAACAAACGCGACAGAGGACCCGAGAACACCAGGAGTACGGCAGACAGGCCACCAATGAGCATAAACGAAAGCACGAGCGACGTGTGATATCCCTTGCGCATGCGCTCGTAATTGCGCGCGCCAAAGTTCTGCGCCGAGAACGTAGTGATCGATACGCCGAGCGCCTCGGTCACCATCCAGATAATGCCATCCAGGCGCCCAGATAGACCCCAAGCAGTCGTGACATCGGCGCCAAACGAATTAACCGACACCTGGATCAGCACGTTCGAGATCGAATAGGCAGCCGATTGAAAACCGAGTGGCAGACCACACGAGATCATACTCTTGCAAATACCGCGATCGATGCCGAGCTTAGACAGCGAAAGACGCCATGCGCCCGGAGCGCGCATCATGCGCAACACGATCATCGTTGCATTGGAGCAAATGGTCAGCGCCACTGCGATGCCGCAGCCCAGCGCCTCCATATGCAACACAGCGACAAAGATGATATCCAGCACCACGTTAACCAGGCAGCCAGAGGCAATGATCACAGCGGGGCCGCGCGTGTCGCCCACGGCACGCAGCAGTGCGGTTCCCATATTAAGCAGCAGTGCCGCAACCATCGCGGCAAAATAACAGCGAGCATAGGCCACGCCCTCGGCCAATAGTTCATGCGGCGTGTTCATAAGCACCAGCATGGGCTCAACGAACACTATGCCAAGAATCGAGAAAACGATACCGCCCACCAGCGCGAGCGTCATGGCTGTATGGACCGAACGACTCAGTCGCTCATCATCGTGCTGACCAAAATACTGACCGGTAATGACCGCGCAGCCGGCGCCGACGCCAACGCAAAAGCCAATGCAGAGCTCGGTGAGCACCATCGTAGCTTGAATGCCACCTAGCGCGAGCTTGCCGCCAAACTGACCGACGATATAGGTACCGATAAGCGTGTAGGCCTGCTGAAAAAACGAACTAAAAAAGATGGGAACGCACAGCGAAAGCAGCTGCTGCCAAATAACACCCTGCGTTACATCGATAGCCGTAGATTTCTTAGCCACACGCCCTCCCCAAAAGCGTACGTCAACCGACAAAACAGTAATTAAAGACCTAAGCTAATAGCAGCTTAGCACCGACCGACGTCGACCGAAACACCCCGAGTCAGAGCCCGGTGCAAACTATCTGCCTAGTGATACAGCCCCGGATGGTAGTGATACTCGTTGCTCACGTGCGGGCACAGCTGCCAAAAGGCGACGGCACTCGCCGCGGCCACGTTGAGCGAATCGACCCCGTGCGCCATCGGAATACGCACGGCTCGGTCGCAGCCCGCGATAGTCTTGGCGCCCAGGCCGGCACCCTCGGTGCCCATAAAGATCGCCAGGCGATCAACCTCCTGCAGCGCAGGATCGTCCAGCGAAACGGAGTCGTCCGTCAGTGCCATCGCAGCGCACGAAAAACCGGCTTCGTGCAGTGCCGCCAGGCCATCGTGCGGCCACACACGAGCCTCGCTGCCAATACGCGTCCACGGCACCTGAAACACCGTGCCCATGCTCACGCGGGCCGAGCGACGGTACAGCGGGTCGCAGCACGTCGGACTGACCAAAATACCGTCGACATTGAGCGCGGCGGCCGAGCGGAAAATCGCACCCACGTTCGTGTGGTCGACAATACCCTCGAGCACGCACACGCGCACCGGGCGCTCCCCCGCCGCCTCAACGACGCCACCCAAGAACTCATCAACCGGAATCTGCCGCGGGCGACGAAACGCCGCGAGCGCACCGCGCGTCACGTTAAAGCCCGTCAGCTGCTCCATGAGTTCCATGGAAGCCACGAACACAGGAACCGGACCTGCGCCCTCGCGCACAACCAGGCGCTCAAACAGCGGCATCATCTGGTCGAGCCAGCGTTCGCCCAAAAGAAAGCTCACCGGCTCATATCCGGCGCGAACCGCGCGCTCGATAACCTTGGCACTCTCGGCGATAAAGATGCCCTTTTGCGGCTCTAGCACGCAGCGCAGTTCACGCTCGGTCAGTCGCACGTAGGCATCGAGCCGCTCGTCCTCGAGCGAATCAATTCGCAGAACCTCAACGGCATCAGTCATAGCAGCCTGCCCGCACCCTTCTTTACAGCACATCTATACCAAACGAGGCGACGCTAAGCGCCGCCCCATACATTCAATCAACCCGATAATACCGTTCACGCCAGGCGATTTACGCCTCAACGCGACGATACGTCACGAACTCATAATCGACACCCTCGTCGCCCTCGCCCGAGGCAATCGTGGCAACACCGCCACGCCACGCAATCTCCCACGCGGGATCGGCGTCCAAATCGGGAAAGTACGTGTCCACGGCATGAGTGCAATGGTTGTGCGTGACCTCGGCCTCGGCGCAATACGGCAAAAACTGCCGATACACCTCGCCGCCACCGATCACCCAGGCAACGGGCTCATCGGCAACCGCGGCGAGCGCCTCGTCGATGCTATGCACCACGTCGACGCCCTCGACAGCAAAATCCTCGTCGCGGGTAAGCACGATATTGCGACGGTTCTTGAGTGGACGCCCACCGGGAAAACTCAGCAGCGTCTTGCGCCCCATGATGACCGGGCAGCCCTTGGTGCAGGCCACAAAATGGCGCATGTCGGCGCGATTGGACACCACCATGTCGCCCTCGCACCCAATGCCCCAATCGTCACACACGGCAACGATAGCAGATAGCTTACACGTCATGAGCACCACCTACACCGCAATGGGAATGTTCTTGACCTGCGGGCCGTGCTCATAGCCCTCGACGATCAGGTCATCGGTCGTAAACGCATAGAAGTCATGCACATCGGGGTTGAGCGTTACCTTGGGTGCCGCAAACTGCGGACGCTCGATAAGTTCGCGGACAATATCGACATGACGGTCGTAGATATGGGCGTCGGCGATCACATGCAGCAGCTCGCCGGGAATCATATCGATCGACTGCGCAACCATCATCAGCAAGATGGCGTACTGGCACACATTCCAGTTGTTCGCGGCCAAAATGTCCTGGCTGCGCTGGTTGAGAATCATGTTGAGCGTCGGCTTGTCGTCCTGCGGGCGCTGCGTGACGTTATAGGTCACGCTGTACGCGCACGGATACAGGTGCATCTCGGACAGGTCGCTAAACACATACGTGTTGGTCATGATGCGGCGACTGTACGGTGTGTGCTTAAGATCGTACAGCACTCGGTCCATCTGGTCGAAATCGCCCTCGGCATAATGGCTCTTCTGGCCAATCTGGTACCCGTAGGCCTTGCCGATGGAGCCGGTCTCGTCGGCCCACTCATCCCAAATATGGCTGTTGAGGTCATGGACGTTATTGGACTTCTTTTGATAGATCCACAAAATCTCGTCCATCGCAGACTTAAGCGCCGTGCGGCGCAGGGTGAGCGCAGGGAACTCCTCGCGCAGGTCGTAGCGCGCCGTAACGCCAAAGATTTTAATGGTATAGGCAGGGGTGCCGTCCTCCCACACCGGACGGACCTTTTGGCCCTCGGTGGTGGTGCCATGGTCCAGAATGTCGCGGCACATGGATACAAACTGTTGATCAGCTTTGCTCATTGACCCTCCTGTCAGTCGCCTACAAGCGAGATTCATTGTAGCCCAGGCGCACGCGGCCCCACAGCCCAAACATAAGCCCTCATTTTCTGACATATGCCAGAAATTCCTTGCGCAAATCCGCACGTTCGCTATTCTATTGTTGACATATGTCAGATTTGGAGAGTGTATGGCAGGAAGACGAGAAAAATTACGCCGCGTTGGGATCATCCCCGAATACCGCGGCTTTACCCCCGACGGCCTTGCCAGTGGAGACGCCATCGACATGACGATCGACGAACTCGAGGTGCTGCGCCTGTGCGACCTGGAAGGCCTTAACCAAGAGGCAGTCGCACAGCAGATGGGCATCGCGCGCGCCACGGTGGCGGCTATTTGCAGCCGAGCACATCGTAAGGTGGCAAACGCGCTGGTCAACGGGCGAGCGCTCAGTATCGAGGGCGGCAATATCGCATACTCCCCCATCACCACGACAACGGCCGCATGGCCAGCAAAGGAGGCTGACACCATGAGGGTGGCAACGACGTACGACAACGGCAACATCTTTATGCACTTTGGCCGCAGCGAACAGTTCAAGATCTATGACATCCAGGATGGCAAGGTGCTCAACGAGCAGGTCGTAGGCACCGGTGGCACCGGCCACGGCGCCTTGGCGGGCCTGCTTGCCAACGGTGGCGTTGACACGCTCATCTGCGGCGGCATCGGCGGTGGCGCTATCAACGCGCTTGCTCATGCCGGCATCACGGTATACGCAGGCGCCCAGGGCAGCTGCGACGCTTGCGTCGAGGCCCTCATCGCCGGCACGCTCGCACAGAACGGCGAGGCCACGTGCGGCTGCCACGGCCATGACCACGAGCACGCACATGAGCATGGCGAGTCTTGTTGTTGTCACGGCCATCACGAGCACGAGGGCCACGAGGGCTGCGGCTGCCACTAGCGGCACGGCACCGCGAACTCGGGGCGCGACACAGAACGCAACCCAACAATCAAAGCCAACAACAAAGGCCACCCGGTAGCGTCCGAGTGGCCTTTGCCATATCAAGCTGGAATTACAGCACTATTTCTTATTACGCATCTGCGCTTCCATTTGACGCAGCAGGTCCATATCGGACTTGGGGCCGCCCGTTCCCAGGCCGCCCATGCCGCCCAGCCCCATGGCATCCAAACCGGGAATATTGGGCATGCGCATCTTTTTGCCCTTCTTACCCTTCTTGCCCTTCTTGCCGCCGGCCTGCGCCTGATTGGCCATCGTGCGCATGCGGCCCATCATCTTATTCATCTCGCCCCACTGCTTCATAAGGCTATTGACCTCGGTGGGGGTCACGCCGGCGCCCTTGGCAATGCGGGCACGGCGCTGGCCGTTGATGATGGAGGGGCGAAGGCGCTCCTCCTTGGTCATCGACATGATGATGGCCTCGTTCTTATCGAAGATACCTTCGTCCAGGTTGCCACCCATCTGGTTAAGCGCACGCTGGCCGCCGGGGAGCATGCCCAGAATGCCCTTCATGCCGCCCATCTTCTTGACGGCCTTCATCTGGTCGAGCATGTCGTTCATGGTGAAGCCCTCGCGCAGCATGCGCTCGGCAGCCTCGAGCTGCTCGGCGTCGGCCGCCTCCTGGGCCTTTTCAATAATGCCGACAACGTCGCCCATGCCCAAGATTCGCTTGGCCATACGATCGGGATAGAACGGCTCCAGCGAATCGGGCTTCTCGCCCATGCTCACGAACTTGATGGGCTTGCCGGTCACCTGGCGCACGGAAAGCGCGCCGCCGCCACGGGCATCGCCGTCGAGCTTGGAGATGATCACTCCGTCAAAGTCGGTGCGCTCGGCAAAGGTCGAGACGACGTTGACGATATCCTGGCCGGTCATGGCATCGACGACCATCAGCACCTGATCGGGCTTGACGGCCTTCTTGATGTCCACGGCCTCCTGCATCATCTGCTCGTCGATCTGCAGACGACCGGCGGTATCGACGATGACCACGTCGCGCAGGTGGTCGACGGCCTCCTGGATGGCGCCCTTGGCAATGTCGACCGGATGCGCACCGTCACCGCGGAAGACCGGCACGCCGATCTCGCCACCGAGCGTGGCCAGCTGGTCGGCAGCGGCGGGACGGTAGACGTCGAACGCGGCGAGCAGCGGCGAGCGGCCCTGCTTCTTGAGCAGGTAGGCCAGCTTTACGGCCGCCGTGGTCTTACCGGAGCCCTGCAGGCCCACGAGCATGATGACATTGGGGATGCGGTTGCTAAAGACGAGCTTGCTCTCGGTGGAACCGAGCATCTCGGTGAGCTCGTCGAGCACGATCTTGACGACGTTTTGCGCCGGCGACAGCGACTCCATGACCTCGGCGGTCATGCAGCGCTCCTTGGTCTTGGCGACAAACTCCTTGACGACCTTAAAGTTGACGTCGGCCTCGAGCAGCGCCATGCGAATGTCGCGCATGGCCGAGGTGATATCGGCCTCGGTCAGCTTGCCCTTGCCGCGCAGGCGGTCAAATGTGTCGTTGAGGCGATCGCTCAGAGAATCAAACACTAGTCACTCCTTAATTGGACTCGCCCACCAGGGCGCGGCAGAAATCTTTGGCATTGAACTCCTGCAGGTCATCGACCTGCTCGCCCACGCCGATGCGCAGGATCGGGAGCTTGAGCTTCTCGGCCACGGCCATGGCGATACCGCCCTTTGCCGTGCCGTCGAGCTTAGTCATGATAATACCGTCCAGGCCCAGCGCCTCGTTAAACTCGAGCGCCTGGTTCAGACCGTTTTGGCCCGTCGCGGCATCAATCACGAGGACAACCGAGACAGGCATGGAGCCGGCGGCCATATTGGCAGCGCGCTTACGCGTCACGTTGACCACCTTGGCAAGCTCGCGCATGAGCTCGGGGCTCGTGTGCAGACGACCGGCGGTATCGATGAGCACCAGGTCGCTGCCGCGCTTGTCGGCCTCGTCGAGCACGTCGTAGCAAACACTTGCCGGGTCGGAGCCGCGGTCGCGCTTGATGACGGGGACGCCAGCGCGCTGGCCCCACACATCGAGCTGCTCGATAGCGGCAGCGCGGAAGGTATCGGCCGAACCGATCACAACGTTCTTGCCGCGGGCGGCCATGGCGCTCGCGATCTTACCGACCGTCGTGGTCTTGCCGGCACCGTTAATGCCCACAAACAGCACGCAGCTCGGCGTATCGGAGAACGGATCGCGCTCGATGGGCACAAAGTGCTGCTCAAGCTGCTCGGCCAGGGCGCGACGGAGTTGCGGGGCGGTCTTGAGGTTCTTCTTAGCCGCGGCATCACGCAGGTCATCGGAGACCTTTATGGCGACCTCGGCGCCCATGTCACCCATGACGAGGGTGTCCTCCAGGTCCTCCCAAAAATCCTCGTCGACCTCGCCGCCAAAGTAAAAGACCTCGTTGAGGGCCTCGCGACTGCGCTCAAGTCCGCGCGAGAGAGCGTCAAAGAATCCCATTATGCATTCACGACCTTTCCGGTTTCGCGATCGAGTTTTTGCGAGACGACGCGACTGACGCCGTCGGCTTGCATCGAGACGCCATAGAGGACGTCAGCGTCCTCCATAGTACGGCGCTGATGCGAAATGACCAAGAGCTGCGTATCGGAACGCAACACATCGAGCGCGCCAATGAGCTTGGACAGGTTGGCGTCATCAAGCGCCGCCTCGACCTCGTCCAGCACATAGAACGGCACCGTGCGCGTGCGGTACACGGCAAAGAGCAGGGCGAGCGCCGTCAGGCTCTTCTCGCCGCCCGACATGAGCATCATCTTGGTGATGCGCTTGCCGCGCGGTTGCGCCACGACCTCGATACCCGTCTCGGCAGGATGCTCGGGATCGGTCATCTCCAGATGCGCCTGACCGCCCGGGAAGAGCATGGCGAAGATCTCGCGGAAGTTCGCATCGACCTTCTCAAAGGTAACTAGGAAGGCCTTACGCATCTTGCGGTCGATAGCCACGGTTATCTTGGTGAGCGCCTTGCGCGCGCTCTCCAGATCGGCCAGCTGCTCCTCGATGTAGTCGGCGCGGCGCTTAAGCTGCTCGTACTCCTCCATGGCAACCTGGTTCACGGGGCCCAGATTGTTGATCTGACGCACGAGCTGGTTGAGCTCGCGCTCGGCGGCATCGCGGTCCGTGGGCGCCGGAAGCATGAGCGCTTCCTCGAGTACCGTGGTGCCATCGGCGGTAATGGCCTTAATGGCGGCCTCCACCTGCACCTCGAGCTTGCCACGCGCGACCTTGAACTCGTTTTGCGCGGCGGCGGCGGTATCGACCCGCTCCTTAGCGCGGGCAACCTCTGCCTTGGCATCCTCGATGGTCTTCTTGAGCGAAGCGGAGTCCGCCTCCTCCAGAGAGGCCTGGTCACGCAGGCGCGCTGCCCAATCCGATGCGCGTTCCAACAGGGCAGAATAGCGTTCGTGCATGGGGTCGACGCGCAGACGCAGCAGTTCGAGCGAGCGCGAAGCCTGGCGTGTTCCGCGGATACGACGGTCGATGCCCTCAAGACGATGCTCCAGGTCGGGCACGCGGCCCTTCAGCGAACGCAGGCGCTCGCTCGTCTGGGCCAGGCGAACCTTGGCATCGGCGAGCTTGCCAGCAGCCTCGGAATCGTCACGGCGAACGCGGTCGAGCTCGTCATTGGTTTCGGCAATCTGCAAGCCCAGGCCGCTCGCCTGCGCACGAGCCTCGTCACGCGACCGGGTGAGCTCGTCCACGCGCGGGCGCGCAGCACGAACGGCCTCTGCGGCCTGCTCGCGGCGCTTGGAAATGCGCACACGCTCGGCCTCGGCATTGTTGGCGCTTTGCTCCAGACGGCCGATCTCGGACAACAGGGAGCGGCGTTCGCCCTCAAGACGGGCGATCTCGCCGGCGGCATCACCCTCGGCGGCACGTGCCTCCTCGACGGCCGCATTGGCCTCGACGACCTGATCCGACACATGCTCAAACACGGCAGCCAGATCGGGCTCCAGGCCCTCCAGCTCGCGAATGCGACGCTTGCGCTCCAGAGCACCCGACGCCTCGCCGGCATCGAGGCCCACGCGCACCAGACCGCCACAGCTTACGCGGGCGCCATCGGGGGTCACATAGGTCACACCGTCAACGACAGGCGCAACCAGCGCGGCAGCCAAGTCATCGACCACGTAATAGCCACCGAGCAGCGCCTCGACAATCGGGCCATAACCGGCACGCACGGAAAGGCGATCGACCAGACGCGAACCGGCAGCGCCCTCGGCAGCAGCACCGCCGCTCACGCCGCGCGCCACCAGCAGCGCCTCGCCCGAGGCCTTCTTCTGGTCCAGGGCGGCACGCCCGGCACGCTCAAGCGTGGCGGCGTCATCAAACAGCAGGGCATCGATATCGCCGGCAAGTAGCTGCTCCACCAGGCCCTCAAGCTCGCGCGGGGCCTCGAGCACGTCGCCCAGACGACCCGAGACATCGTCGCCCAACGCACCCACCAGACGGCTCACGAGCGGCGAGCTGTCGGCCATGCGGGCATCAAGCTTCTTTTGGCTGGCAAGCTCCGAGCGCACCTCGGACAGCTTGTTGCGCGCCTCGCTCTCGCGGGCACGCAAGTCCTTCAGGGCCGCACGGGCGACCTCGGTGGCCTCACGCGCATCGACCTGAGCCCGGCGCGCTTCCTCAAGAGCGCCCTCAAGCTCCTCGGCGCGGTCGTGACGGCTCTCGAGCGAGGCCGTGACCTCCTCGAGCTGTTCATCGATCTGCTCCAGGCGCGAGGCATACATGTTGTCCTCGACCTCGGCATTGGAAAGCGAATCCTTCACCTTGGCGAGCTCGAGCGCGGCGTTATCGGCCACGCGCTGCACATCGCGTTGCTCACGCGTAAGCTGCGAAATCTGATTGTCGAGCGCCACGCGCCGCTCGTGGAGCTCAGCGGCGGCAGGACCAGCGGCGTCAACGTCCTCCTGGGCCTGCATATGCGCGCCGGTCACTTCCTCAAGCTGCGCACGCGCGTCCTCGAGCTCCTCGACCACGCGACGACGCTGATGCTCGGAACTCGAAATCTGCCCGCGCATGTCAGACAGGCGCGACACCATGTTGTGGCCCTTTTCCTCGAGCAGGCGCATGTCGGAGTTAATGCGGCCGACCACGTCTTGCATATGGCGGCGCTGCTCGCCCAAGTCGCCCACAAACAGGCCTTTTTCCTCAAGCATAACCTGAAGCTTCTCGAGCTCGCGCTCCTTTTCGCCCATGCGGTACTGCGCAAGCTCCAGCTCGGCAGCGCCCTCCTTGGAGCGACTCTCCAGGTCGTTCCACTGCGACTGCAGCGAACGCAGCTCGTCGACGGCTAGCATCTGCGTAAGCTCGTTCGCGCGCGAGGACAGCTCTTTGTACTTGCGCGCGCGATCGACCTGACGCTCCAGCGGTCGCAGCTGACGGGCGATTTCTTTATTGATGTCGCGGGCACGCGTCAGGTGCTCGTCCATTGACTTAATCTTTTTGAGCGCACGCTCCTTGCGGCGCTTGTGCTTGGAGATGCCGGCGGCCTCCTCGATGAGGGCGCGGCGCTCCTCGGGGCGGCTCTGCAAGATGGCGTCGAGCTTGCCCTGGCTGATGATGGAATGCGTATCCTTGCCCAGGCCCGAATCGTGCAGGATGTCCTGAATGTCCATCAGGCGGCACGGACTCGAGTTGATGAGGTACTCGCTTTCGCCCGAGCGATACATGCGACGGGTGATGGCGACCTCGTCAAAATCGACGGGCAGCATATGGTCCGAGTTATCGAGCACCAGCGTGACCTCGGCGACACCCACCGGCTTGCGCGCTGACGAGCCAGAGAAGATGACATCCTCCATGGCCTGGCCGCGCAGCTGCTTGGCGCTCTGCTCGCCCAGGACCCAAAGAATCGAGTCGGAGATGTTCGATTTTCCCGAGCCGTTGGGGCCGACGATGACGGTCAGGCCCGGCTCAAACGTCATATGGGCGCGGTCGGCAAACGACTTGAACCCTTTGAGCGTGAGGGACTTGAGATACACGGTTCCTCGCTTACACGTGCTTCTTGTTCAGAATCACGCCGTTGGTGGTGTAACCCATGCGGTCGAGCGCTTCGAGCGCGGCAGCACCCTCGGCTTCCTTCTTTGAGGAGCCGGAGCCGCGACCCTGGCGAATACCATCGATCAAAACCACAGCGGTAAAGGTGGGCGCATGCGCCGGGCCCTCGGAGCCAACGAGCTTGTACGCCGGGGGCTCGTGACCGTCGGCTTGCACGCACTCCTGCAAGAACGATTTGGGGTTCGCGGGGTGCTCGGCACGCTCGGAAGCCAAATGCGGCTTAAGCGTACGGTGGATAAACTCCGCTGCGGCATCCCAGCCGGCATCCAGGTACAGTGCGCCCACGAGCGACTCGTAGACGTTCTCGAGCGCAGAATGCAGGCCGCGCGCACCGGTACCGGTCTCGGAGGCACCAAAGATGATGATGTCGTCGATGCCCAGCTCGTGAGAAACCTCGGACAGCGTGGCGCCCGAGACGAGCGACACCTTCAAGCGGGTGAGCTTGCCCTCGTCAAACTCGGGATAGGACTCAAACAGGGAGCGTGCGACCACGGCGCCCAAAATGGAATCGCCCAAGAACTCAAGGCGCTCATAGCTGGCAGAAACCGGCTGGCCCTCGACTGCCGAGGGATGCGTAAGCGCCGCGCGCAGCAGCACCTTATTGTTGAACTCGTGGCTCAAGATTTCCTGGGCGCGCGTAAGTCGGTCGGATAAAGCCAAGACTTAGGCCTCCTTGGCAGCTTCGATAGCGTCGACGGCGTCGGCGACAGAGTTGAGCGAGAGCAGGGTCTCGTCATCGATCTCGAGGTTGAACTCGTCCTCGATAGCCGTAACCAGCTGCAGGCGCTCGAGCGAGTTGGCATCGAGGTCGTCAAAGGTGGTCTCCTCGCTAATTTCGGCAACATCGACGCCCAGAACGTCAGCAGCGACCTCGGCGATCTTGTCGAAGATTTCGGAGCGGTCCATAGAGCTTCCTCTCATAGTGCATGAATACCAAAAGAATGGTACCGCCCGGGCGGTACCAAGACACGGTTCTGATTCTACCCCACGACGTGCGCCGCGAAGCACATAACAGCGCTCTAACTCGCTCTTATAAAACGATACCGTCCATAGAGTTGGCGACATTCTCGACCAGCCCGGCGCGCACGGCTTCGGCCGCCGCGAGCGTACCGTTTTTAACAGCCTCGACCGAGGTAGCGCCATGGCCGATCAGGACCACGCCGCGCAGGCCCAAAAGAATCGCGCCGCCCTTGGCGTCGCCAGAGAGCTTGGCCTTTATCTCGCGCATCTGCTTTTTAATGAGCAGTGCGGCGATCTTGGTGCCGAGCGAGGCCATAAAGGCGCCCTTGAGCTCCTGCAGCAAAAACTTGGCAGCGCCCTCGGTAGCTTTGAGAGCGATATTACCCGACATGCCATCGGCAACGACGACATCGAAGTTGCCTGAGGTGAGGTCGGTGCCCTCGCAGTTACCAACAAAGCCGGGAACGGCGGCCTTCATAGCAGGGAAACAGGCCTTGGTAAAGTTAGAACCCTTCTCGTCCTCGGTGCCGTTGGCAAGCAGGCCCACGCGAGGATGCTCGATGCCCAGGACGACGCGGGCATAGGCGCTGCCCATCTGGGCAAAACGCACCATATCGTCAACCTCGACATCGGGGTTGGCACCCATGTCGCACAGCATCGTCAGACCGCCGGCGCGATTGGGCAGCGCATTGGTCAGACAGGGGCGCACCGGCTGCTTCTTGCCTTCGGCCTGATACCTAAACGGCGTCACGTAGGCGGTGGCAGCGGCGGTCATGGCACCGGTCGAGCCGGCGGAGAAGAACGCATCCGCGTTGCCCTTCTTAATGGCGCGGCAAGAAAGCACGATCGACGACTTACGCTTGGTCATCACGGCGCGAATGGGATCGTCATCCATTGCGATAACGTCAGGTGCCTCAAGAGCCTCAACACGTGCATGGGAAGCTGCAAAGGGATTGACGATTTCGGCGGGGCCAGCTGCCAAGACCTCGATATCGGGATCGGCGGCAAGCGCAGCCTCGATACCATCGAGAACAACCTGAGGTTTCTCGTCTCCGCCCACAACGTCTACACAAACGCGAACGTTACTCATATACATGCTCCTTATACAAAAATGGCCGACTCATTGAGCCGGCCATTGTGGTTCCATTTGGAACGGCATCGCATCCAGAGTATACCGTTACTCGGTAACGATAACCTCGCGGTCCTTGTAGAAACCGCAGCTGGGGCACACGTGATGCGGGAGCTTGACAGCACCGCAACGGGGGCACGTGGACTGAGCCGCAGCCGAGATCTTCATGTTGGCGGAACGACGGGTGTGAGTGCGGATACGACCCTGCTTTTGTTTAGGTACGGGCATAGTGACCTTCCTTATGAACTATCCAGTGTGGCGATTACGCGCAAGTAGCGATACTACCACAGTTTTACTCATCAAGCTTGAGATTCTTCAATGCTGCAAATGGATTTTCCGTGGCAGCGGCCCATTCTGCCTCTGCCTGGGCGGCGCAATCGCATTGCTCGACGTTGAGATTGCAACCGCATGTGGGGCACAGACCACGGCAATCGGGCTTGCAGAGCACCACAAACGGCGTGTCCATAACGACCGCGTCATTGATAGGCTCACCCAGATCAACGATACGGTCCTCACCCAGGAGCTCGTAGCCGTCCTCGTAGGCCTCGGGATCCTCGGGCTCCTCAAAGAGGTAGAACTCCTCGATCTCGCCGGCGATATCAAACGAGGCGGGCTCCAGGCAACGGTCGCACTCGCCGGTGGCGTGCGCGCGGACCATGCCAGTGAGCAAGACACCGGTACCGGCATTGGTAAAGACAACGTCGTAGTCAATGCCATCCTGCAGCTGGTACTCCTTCTCGCCCACCGTGTAGGTGGCGACATCGACCTTACCGGTCAGCGGATACGAATCTCCAGGAAACTCGAGCTGCTCGGAAAGATCGACGGTAACGCTCGGGAACTCAGCCATTACCACTGACCATTCTGTTGGGCGGCACCCTCGTTGAGCTGCTGACGGCAACGGGTAACGGTGCCGGTCAGGCTCTTGAGGTTCTCCTCCAGGTGCGTAAAGACCTGCTCTGCGTAGTCCTCAGCAGCATAACGCGTCTCGCGCTCGTACTGCTGGGCACGATCACGGATGTCGTCGGCCTGCTGCTGCGCAAGTCGGACGATCTCCTGCTCACCGGCAATGGTGAGGGCCTGCTGCTGAGCGTCGGCGATGATGGAATCGGCCTGAGCGGCGGCGGAAGCCATAAGCTCCTCGCGCTCCTTAAGGATACGGCGGGACTTCTGCCACTCCTCGGGATAGCTCATGCGGATCTCGTCGAGGATGTTGAAGAACACGTCGGCGTCGATGACCTTGAACTGAGCGTTCTTGCCGAAAGGCGGCTTGGCTTCCTCGATCAGCCCTTCGAGCTCATCGACCAAGCTGACGATCCTATCGCCAGGAAAATTCTCGCCCGGCATCCGGTCTCCTTTCATAGGTAACATATCATCGTGCTAGTTTACCACATGCCACCAGGCAATAAAAAACGTCACGAAAAGCGATGTCTGAGCGCTTCGACCACGTTGGACGGGACAAACGTCGATACATCGCTGCCGAGCGAGGCGATCTGGCGAACGACCGAGCTCGAGATATAGCCGTACTGCGGCGCACTCATGACAAAGATGGACTCCAGCTCGTTATCCAAGCGGTAGTTGAGGTCGGCCTGCTGCAGCTCGTACTCAAAGTCAGTCATGGCGCGCAGACCCTTGACCACGGCCCCCGCCCCCTGATCACGAGCGAAGTCGACCAAGAGGCCAGTAAAGGGCAGGACCTCGACGCCATCGATATCACCGAGTGCCTCACGGGCCAGCGCCACGCGTTCATCGAGCGTAAACGTGGTGCCCACACCGTTTTTGCCCTGCGACTCGGCAACGGCCACGATCACGCTGGGAAAGATGCGGCGGGCGCGGCGGATGACGTCGATATGACCAAACGTGATGGGATCGAAGGTGCCCGGGACGATCACGCGATTGATAGTGTCACTCATGAGCATCCTCCTGAAACGTCGTAGCATCGTTGTTGTCAGCATCGGTGCCGGCGCTATCGCCCTCACCATCGTCATCGCCGACCCAACGAAGCAGGTCGACCGAGGTAATGCCGTAGCGCTTCTCACGTACAGTCTCAAAGTCTGCCGGATGCGCGCCCGCATCGGCGACGGCATGCTCAAACAGGGCATAAGCGCCAGGTGCAAGCAGACCCTGCTGAGCCAGGTTCTGCAGCAGTTCCTCGACCGGCTCGGCACCAAAAGCATAGGGCGGGTCGAGCAGGACCAGATCAAAGGGGCCGCCCGGCACACGACCGCGCGAGGCACTTGCCAGCATGTCGCCCGTGACCACACGCCAACGCGCACGGTCACGGCAGAGCGACTCGATATTCTTGGTAATGAGCCGCGCGGCGTTGCGATCGATCTCAAACGTCGTGAGCGAGCGGGCCCCACGAGAGAGCATCTCTAACCCTAAGGCACCGGAGCCGCCAAAGGCGTCCAGCACACGAACCTCGTCCAAATCGAAATCGAATGCCGACATGACCATAGATGCGCACGCCTCGCGCACGCGATCAGTCGTGGGGCGGGTGACATCGCGACCACGGGGCTCCTCGATCTTACGACCGCGCCATTCGCCGCCGATGATTCTCATCCTCCGCTGACCTCCTTAAAGATATGTCGATAACGCATGGCGACCGCGTCGCGCAAGGGACGCGTCGCCACAGAGTCAAGGTTGCAAGCATACCGCAAGAGCTCGACCGCGTCCAAATGGGCCCATTCGATAAGGTCCTCATCGGCATCCAGGTCCACAAAGCGCAGGGTCACGCCGCCGTGCTGGCGATACCCCAGGATTTCGCCCTCGTGGCGCAGACGCAGGTCCATTTGGGCGAGCGTAAAGCCATTCGAGGTTTTTTCGAGCGACTGGAGACGGTCTTGCGCCGCCGATGCACCGCCGTTGCCCTTGGAGTGCGTCATGACCAGGCACGTGCCCGACACACTGCCACGGCCCACGCGGCCGCGCAGCTGGTGCAGGGCAGCCAAACCAAAGCGCTCGCCGTTCTCGATGACCATGACGGTGGCGTTAGGCACGTCGACGCCCACCTCGACCACCGTAGTCGAGACGAGCACGTCAATCTCGCCACGCTTGAAGGCATCGATAACCTGGTCCTTCTCCCCCGCCGGCATGCGGCCGTGAAGGCGCTCGATGGCAAGACCCGGCAACGCCAGACGCAGGCGGTCGAGCTCGGTTGCCGTATCGTGCAGTGGCACGGGGACGGTTACGCGGCCCTCGTCGTCGCGAGCAATACCGGGCACGTCTTCCAGCTCATCGGCCGAGTCACTCGGCTCCACGAGCGGGCAAATCACGTAGGCCTGCTGACCCTTTTCATGCGCCTCGCGGATGGCGCCATAGGCGAGGTCGCGGCTCGACTCGGTGAGCACGCGTGTCGTCACGCCAGCGCCAGGGACGGGCCGATGGCGGATGATACTCGTGTCCAGATCGCCGTAGACCGAAAGCGCCAGCGTACGCGGGATCGGTGTCGCCGTCATAACGAGCAGGTCCGCACCGGGGCCCTTCGCGCGTAGGGCGTTGCGTTGGCCAACGCCAAACCGGTGCTGCTCGTCGATGACGACAAGCGACAGATGATTGAACGCAACGTTATCCGAAAGCACCGCGTGGGTTCCAAAGAGGACGTCGAGCTCGCCCGATTCAAGCTGGGCATGGATCTGCTCGCGCTCTGAGGCCGGCGTGGCACCCGTCAGAAGCGCCCAGGACATGCCCGCCTGCGAGAGCAGAGGGCCGGTCTTATCGGCATATTGGCGCGCCAACACGCCCGTGGGCGCCATAACGCAGGCCTGCGTACCGCTATCGGCAGCCACAGCCAGAGCGCAGGCGGCAACGGCGGTCTTACCGGTACCGACATCGCCCAGCAGCAGGCGGTTCATCACGCGCCCACCATCGCACATATCGCGCAGGATATCTTGGAACGCGGTCTCCTGCTCGTCGCTCAGCGAAAACGGCAGGGCTTGCTTAAGCGCGGCCAGGTGCTCGCCCGCGGTGTGGGCATAGGGAACCACATCGACCAGGCCGCCGACGTTGCGCAGGCGCAGCGCCAGCTGCAGGTAGAGGCACTCCTCGTAGGCAAGCCGTGCGCGCGCGATATCGCGCTCTGCCATACTCGATGGAAAGTGGATCGAACGCAACGCGCGGGCATTGCTCATGAGCTTCCGCTTTGCGCGCAGCGGCGCGGGAATCGGATCGAACGGATTGCCGACGACCTCGAGCGCGCCGCTTACGATGCGGCGCATCCACGCCTGGCTCACGCCATCACTCACGTAATGGACCGGCAGGATAGTGCCCGCGGCACGCCCTTCCTCGAGCTTTTCAAAGTGCGGCGAGGCCATCTGCTTAAAACCGTAGGCAAACTCAACCTTGCCCATCACGGCCAGGCGGTCGCCCTGCTTAAGCTGCTGGGCAATCCAGGGCTGGCGGAAAAAGGCGACCTGCAGCACGCCTGTCTCGTCAACGAGTGAGAGCTCGGTAACCTGCATGCGCGGACGCGGCTGCTTTTGGACGATACGATCGACCGTGGCGATGATGGTGCACACGGTACCGATGGGCGCCATCTCGATGGACCACGAACGGGTAAAGTCGAGGTATCGATGAGGGATATGGAGAAGGAGGTCCCCCACCGTCCTAATTCCCAGACGGCGAAGGGCCTCCTCACGTTTACCCGAAACATATTTGAGTCGCGCGATATCTTCGTCGAGCGCATTGCTCTGGGCAAAGCGCTCCGAGACGCGCGGCACGGAGCACAGCTCGGACATGACGAGATGCCTACTCGATCGAGAAAATCACGGGATAGAGCGGCTGCTCGCCACGATGGGCGTCAATCTCCAAGTCGGGCTGAGCCTCCTCGATAGCGTCGACGATCTCCTGGAAGGCCTCATCGGACAGCTCCTCGCCGGCCAGAATCGTCAGCGCGTCGCCCTCCTCTTCCTCCTGCATGCGGTTGATGCAGTCGAGCGTGACCTGCTTCACGTCGGAGCCGACCACGTCGATGGAGCCGGCGATGATACCCATGACGTCACCAGAGTGAATCGGCGAGCCATCAGATGCGCTGGAGTCGCGCACGGCGCGGGTGACCTCGCCATCGCGAACCTCGCTGATGGCGTCGACCATGGCGGCGACGGCGTCCTCGAGCTCGGAATCGGGCAGGACCGCGAACAGCGCGGAGAACGCCTGCGGAACGGTCTTGGAGGGAACGACGGCAACCTTCTTGTCCGTGCAGGCAGAAGCGGCAGCCTCAGCAGCCATGCGGATGTTGCCGTTGTTGGGCAGAATGATGACTGAGGTCGCGTTAACCTGATCAACGGCGCCCAGCAGGTCTGCAGTCGAGGGGTTCATGGTCTGGCCACCCGACACGATCACGTCGACGCCGAGGGACTTAAGGATGTCGGCCTCGCCAGAACCGGCGGCAACGGCGACAAAGCCCAGGGCCTTCGCGGGCTCGGCGGCCTTTTCCTGATCCTCGTGGATCTTGGCGGTACGGTCGTGGGCCTCCATCTCCATGTTGTGGATAAAGACCTCATAGATCTGACCGAGCTGCAGCATGTGCTCGAGCACCAGGTTGGGGGTGTTGGAGTGCACATGGATCTTGTAGTCGGGATAGGCGCCCACGAGAAGCTCGCAGTCGCCCATGGAACCCAGGAACTTAAGGCACTCGTCCTCGTCAAACGGGGCGTCGGCCTTAAACAGGAACTCGTTGCAGTAGCGGAACTCCGAGCCCTCCCAATCGTCGTTGGCCTCGATCTCAACGCGACCAAGGGCCGCGTCGCGGGCAGAGACAGCGGAATCAAACGTGGCGGAGAAATCCTCGACAACGGTGCTGCGGCCAAGTGCTGCAGCCACAAAGTTCTCAAGGAAGATGGCGAAGCCAAAGGCGCCGGAGTCGACCACGCCGTTCTCCTTCAGAACGGGCAGCAGGTCGGGCGTGCGGGCGACGGACTGGTACGCCTCGACGACGATAGCATCGAGCGCATCCTCGGCCGAGAACTTCTTCTTCTCGCACTCATCGGCCTTGGTCGAGACATCGCGCAGGACCGTGAGGATCGTGCCCTCGATGGGCTTGCGGACAGCCTGGAAGGCGACCTTGACGGCACGACGGAAGGCGAAGGCAATGTTGGCGGACGTAATAGGCTCGTCGGCAGAGACAAGACCCTCGGCCACGCCGCGCAGAATCTGCGAGGTGATGACTCCGGAGTTACCGCGGGCACCCATCAGGGAGCCGTGGGTGATGGCGCCGGCGATGGCCTCCATATCGGCATCGGCGGGAAGGGCGGAAAGCTCCTTGGTCACCGAGGCGAGCGTGAGCGACATGTTGGTGCCGGTGTCGCCGTCGGGTACGGGGAAGACGTTGAGCTTGTTGATCTCCTCGGCCTTGTCGGAAACGGCAGCCGCAGCGATCGGAAAACAGGTGCGAATGGTCTTTGCAATCATGGGTATTTGAATCTCCGTTTTCGGATGCTAGTTCAGACGGCTCTTGAGCGCGTCGATATGGATGCCGATCTTAAGGCTGGCGGGATCGATCTGGGCGATCTCCTGCAGGGTAAAGGCAACGGAGCTCGAAAGATTGTGGCAGACGGACTTCATGTTGACGCCGTTCTCGAGCACGACGTGAAGATCGACCGTAAGGCCGTTCTCGTCGGCGGAGACAAGCACGCCCTTGCGGAGGCGCTGACCGGCAAGCAGTCGCACGCTCTCGGCGCCCTGGAGCTGTTCGGCCATACCGACGACGCCATAGCACGTCATCGCGGCATAACCGGCAATATCGGCAATAACGTCGTTCGAGACGCTCAGGCTGCCGTTAATGGTCTCAGACACAAGAATCTCCTTATCTGGTGCTCGCGGCACCATCTCGTGGGAGCAATCATTGGAATATTCTACAACGACCGCGCCATGTTGAGGTGGCGGGCCTCGGGATTACATCCTCGACACGAAATGTTGATACGGTAACGTTCGCGAACAGCGATCGCGGCATGAAAAAACCCGCCGCATAAGCGACGGGTTTTACAACCTGGCTCCCCGGGTAGGACTCGAACCTACAACAGCGCGGTTAACAGCCGCGTGCTCTACCATTGAGCTACCGAGGAATAGGTGCGTGCTCTCAAGCAACGAAGTTTATTATACGGACGAATCAGCTCAGGGCAAGAACTTTTTTAAGAAATTTTCCGACCTAGTCATTGGGGACGTTCTTAAACGACCAGTCATTCAAGAACGTCCCCAACGACTACATGAAAGCGCCCTCAAGCGGATGTGCTTGAGGGCGCCTCTTGCTTGACTAGCTTTCGATATAGTCCTTGAGCTTGCTCGAGCGGCTCGGGTGGCGAAGCTTGGCCAGAGTCTTGGACTCGATCTGGCGGATGCGCTCGCGCGTGACGCCAAACTCGCGGCCGACCTCCTCGAGCGTACGGGGATGTCCGTCGACAAGGCCAAAGCGCAGCTCGATAACCTTGCGCTCACGATCGGCAAGCGAATCGAGCACCTGGGTGAGCTGCTCCTGCAGCATGGAGAAGCTGGCCGCATCGGGCGGAACGATAGCCTGGGAGTCCTCGATGAAATCGCCCAGCTGGGAATCCTCTTCCTCGCCGATGGGGGTCTCGAGCGACACGGGCTCCTGCGAGATCTTCTGGATCTCGCGAACGCGGTCGGCGCTCATGTCCATCTCGGCACCGATCTCCTCGGGGGTCGGGTCGCGACCCAGGTCCTGAAGGAGCTGGCGCTGCACACGGACGAGCTTGTTGATGGTCTCGACCATGTGCACGGGAATACGGATGGTACGGGCCTGGTCGGCGATAGCGCGCGTAATGGCCTGACGGATCCACCACGTGGCGTACGTGGAGAACTTAAAGCCCTTCTGGTAGTCGAACTTCTCGACGGCGCGGATCAGACCGAGGTTGCCCTCCTGAATAAGGTCCAGGAACAGCATGCCGCGACCGACATAGCGCTTGGCGATGGAGACGACCAGACGCAGGTTTGCGCTGATGAGTGCCTGCTTGGCTTCGAGACCCACGTTCTCAATGCGCGTAAGACGACGCATTTCGGTACGCGTGAGCTCGAGCTCGCCTGCCTCGGCAGCCTCGAGCTTCTCGGTGGCCTCAAGACCGGCCTCAATCTTCATGGCCAGATCGACCTCTTCGGAGGCGGTCAGCAGGTCGACCTTGCCGATCTCCTTGAGGTACATACGGACCGGGTCGCCGGTCAGCATCACCGTGGAGGCATCGATGCCGCGCACGCGGGAGCGTGAACGGGACGTGCGCACGGTGCGCTTCTTCTTGCTCTTGGAAGAACCCATCTCGGCGTCGGCCTGACGGGCCATCTTGAGCTCGTGATCGTCGAGCGAGCCGGAATCGTGCTCGTCGTCGTCATCGAAATCGTCGGCATCAGAATCGGTATCGTCATCGTCGACGTCCATGGGGGCGTCGTCGTTACCGCTCGCGGAGATAATCTGGATGCCGCTGTTGCGCAGCGCGGAATACACCGCGGTGAGCTGCTCGTCAGAAACATCGATATCCTTCAGGGCGACCTGAATCTCGTCCTCGGTTACCGAAGTCCTGTTTGAGCCGTTGCCCATAAGCTTTGCAACGTAGGATTCCAGCCCAGTACCCGTGCTCTCAGTCTTTTTTGGCACAGATTCTCCCTTCATAGTCCACAGGACTCAATACTTTAGCACACACATTGACGTCTATACCCAAAAAGAGGGCTGGATATAGGCGAGAATACGCTGGTTGACCACAACATCTAGGCTTGTTCGGTGCCTGCGGCCTCCAGGCCAATCAAACGGAACGGGTCCGCCACGCCGCCGATTGACTTTTGCAGTTCGCGCTGACGCTGCGAATCCTGCGCGGCCTGCATGGTTAGCGCGCGACGGGCCTCATCATCGAGCGAACGGTCCTGGCGCAGCTTGGCCTGTGCGGCACGCATGCGGCGTTTGATGGTGTAGAGCTCAAGCGTATCGAGCATAAACACGATGTTCGTCTCGGTGGGGTGCTTGCTCGTCGCCGAGATGCGCCCGGCACTCACAAGCGTTGCCGCCTCGGGACACACCGAGCGCGCCGCATCCATGCAGGCTGCAGGATCGGTTCCCGGTGGCGTTGCCAGAACGGCCCATGCGATGGACTCGTGACGTGGGTCAACCCACTCGATGGAGCAGATGCGATCGGCATACGTGCGGAACAGGTCGGGGTAGCTCGTGAGCATGGTCAGCAGTTCACGCTCCCCCGCCAAGGACTTGCGTTCAAGATCGGTAAGAACCATCGGCGCCGCCGTAGCCGGTGCGTCCGAACCATCAGGCACAGGAACAGAGCCCATACCATCAGGCACATCGATCGGCGGCAGGTCGTCGACAACCTCCACGGGCGCGGCATCGTAGGCATCGAGCGGCACGTAGTCGTACGGCTCTTCTTCGACCGGCGCGGACACCGGCGGCGTCGCGCCCGATGCCCAAGCACC
This sequence comes from Collinsella sp., assembly GCA_048521445.1. Lineage (GTDB taxonomy): Bacteria > Actinomycetota > Coriobacteriia > Coriobacteriales > Coriobacteriaceae > Collinsella. Next base: position 24,676 of record DBFZQW010000054.1, read on the forward strand.
GCGACCGGCATCGCGAGAACCCGACGCCCGACCGCCCGCGCTACCGGACCGCTCAGCCTGTGCCCGCTGGCGCTCATAGTTCTGCTCACGACGTCGTTCCGCATCCTCGCGCTTGGCGACATCGCGAAACACACGGCCCGAGCTCGCGCGCACGGTCTCCAGATCCAAACCCAGCAGGTCGGCAATCTGGATAAAGTACGTGTCGATCATATAGCTATCGCGCAGCGGATAGATGAGCGTCAGCGCATCCTCGAGCGCCTTGGCGCGACCGCCCGGCGTGGTGATGTCGCTCGACTCCTGCAGCGAACGGTAGACAAAGTCCATGAGCGGCTCGGCCGCGTCGATGCGCGCCTGCAGCTCCTGGCCGCTGTGCGCCGTAATAAACTCCATAGGGTCGTTGCCGTCGGGCAGTACCACGCAGCGCAGGTCCATCGAATCCTGCTCGATAAACTGAATCGCGCGGCGGGCGGCCTTCTGGCCCGCGGCATCGCCATCGAACATATACACGATGCGCTTGGCAAAGCGGGTGAGCGTCTTTACATGATGCTCCGTGAGCGCGGTGCCCAGCGTGGCGACAACGTTTTTAATCCCCGCCTCCCAGCAGGCGATGCAATCGGTATAGCCCTCCACCACGATGGCGGTATCCTGCGCGACGATAAACTCCTTGGCCCAATTAAAACCGTAGAGGTTTCGCTTTTTATGAAACACGCTCGTCTCGGCGGTGTTGAGGTACTTAGGCTGGCCGTCGCCCATAATGCGACCGCCAAAGGCAATGTTGTGACCCTGCTCGTCAAAGATGGGGAACATCACACGGTCGTAGAAGCGGTCGGCAAGCTGCCCGCGCCCGCGGCTCACGGCAACATTGGCGTCGATCATCTCCTGCGGGCTAAAACCCGCCTGGGACAGGTGCGACACTAGCGCGTTACGGCCTGGTGCAAAGCCCAGGCAGTAGCGGCGGCAGACGTCGCCACCCATGCCGCGGCTGGCAAAGTACTCGCGCGGACGACCGTCCTTACCGCGCATAAGCATGGTGTGGTAGAACTGGGCGGTCTCGGCGCACAGATCGTAGATGCGGGCACGCTTAGTACCGCGCTCGCGGCGATCTCCGGTGTCGTGCAGCTCAATACCTGCGCGATCGGCCAAATAACGGATTGACTCGGGAAAGCTCAGGTTCTCGCGCTTCATGATATAGGTGAAGACGTCGCCACCCTCGCCGCAGCCAAAGCAATGCCACACCTGCGTGGCGGGAATAATGTGGAAGGACGGCGTCTTTTCGCCATGGAAGGGGCAGCAGCCCCAAAACTCATGGCCGCGGGGCTTGAGCTCAACCGTTTCCTGCACGATGGCAACGAGGTCGGACGCAGCGCGTACCTGGTCTTTTTCCTCATCACTAATCACGGATGCTCACCCCCTGCTCACCCAAGTTATGACGAATGTCCTCGATATTACCCTCGACGGTCGCGATCAACTCATCCAGCGAATCGAACACACGCGAGGGACGCAGCCAGCGCGTAAACGCAAGCGAAACGGAAGCGCCGTACAGGTCGCCCGTATAACCAATTAAGTTAGCCTCAAGATGTGCAGATGCCGCATCGTCGGCATACGTCGGCGGCAGTCCGACGTTAACGGCAGCGGGCCACACGGTGTCATCGACCAGCACCAGACCCTCATACACGCCATCGGCAGGCACCTGAATGCCGTCGGGAACCTGCAGGTTTGCCGTGGGAAAGCCCATGCCAGAACCCTCGTGACGGCCGCGAATAACACCGCCACGCACCATATACGGGCGGCCGAGTAACTCAGCAGCAAGCTCCACATGGCCCTGTCCGAGCTCATGACGGATACGGGTGGCGCAAATGGCCTCACCGCCCTCGCAAAGCAGGTCGTGACCGTACACGTCAACGCCGTGCTCGGCACCCCAGGCGCGCATCTCGGCAACACCAGAAGCACCGCCACGACCCAGCCTAAAGTCACTGCCAACGCGAATCGATCGAATGTCGACCAGACGCGACACCAGCGAGAGAAAATCAACATGGTCAAGCGCCGCAACCTCAGGCGTAAAGGGAACGGCCACCACCGCATCGACCCCAGTTTGAGCCAGGGCATGCAGACGGTCGGCCGTCGTCATCAATTTTTGAGCGGGCGAAGAGCTCACCACAACGTCCGGGTCGGGATCGAAGGTAACCACGACCGCCTTACAGCCATGGGCACGGGCATCACGGACAAGCGCCGTAATGAGCTCCTGGTGTCCACGGTGCACGCCGTCGAACACACCGATGGCAATCGATGCGGCACCCAGGTGCTCGAACTCATCAAACGCATCGGCAGCAACGATGCGAGCCTCGTCCGACCCGCCCACGAAAAAAATACGCGCGAGCTCGCGAGCGGACAACATCATCGAACACCGCCGATTGCCTGAGGAAATACGTGCTCCATGACAAAGCGGCCACCCTCAATACGGGCGAGCGCCTTGAGTCCCCCATCGAGCACCAACGCAAACGGCGCCTTCGAGGCATAGAAATCGGCAAGCGCATGCTCAACGGGAATGCGACGGCCGCAGAGCAGGTCGTCGGCAAGATTGCCCGGCAAGTCAACACGCGTAGCGCCCAGGGCCGCAATGGGATCCAGTGCAAACCCCGCCGCGGACTCGGGAGAAAGCTCCTCAACCGCATGACAGGCGCCAACGGAAACAATACCGGAGGCCGTGCGGCGCAGCGCGGAAATGTGCGCGGCGCTCTCGCAGGCGCGGCCCAGGTCGCGAGCGAGCGCTCGGATATAGGTTCCCTTGCTCACCGAGAACGCCACGGTCCACACGCACGTATCACCTTCGCCGCCCACGGCGATCAGGTCGGCGGCATAGACCTCGACGGGACGCGGAGGTAGGTCCACCGCATTGCCCTCGCGAGCAGACTTGTAGGCACGAACGCCATTGACCGAGATAGCCGAAAACGCCGGCGGCACCTGCATCTGCGGACCCAGCATGGAGGCCAATTGCTCACGCGCATAGGCAGGATCGCGGAGCTCGTTGGCAACAGCCACCGTGCGGACCGCCTCGCCCTCCGCATCATCGGTATTCGTCTCGGCGCCAAACGAAATATCGGCGACGTAGCTTTTGGTATCGAGCGTGAGCATGCCCAGCAGACGGGTGGCCTGACCCACGCCCACAACCATGACACCCGATGCCATGGGGTCGAGCGTACCGGCATGGCCGACGCGCCGCTCATGGAGGGCGCGTCGGCATTGCGAGACCACGTCATGGGACGTGCAGCCCACCGGCTTATCGACGGCGAGCAGCATATTCAATTGAGAAGGCGTTCGACGAGCCATGTACCATCCAATAAGTTAGAGCTCGACGGTCACCGAAGCGGGATCCTCCCCCACCAGCTCGGCCAGCATGGGAAGTGCCACGGCGAGCGTCTCGCGAATTGTTCCGTTGTTGGAAAAGCCGGCGGCGGCATGATGCCCGCCACCGCCAAAGTTGGCAGCAATCTCGGACACATCGAGGTCGCCCTTGGAGCGCAGGTTGCCACGCACCTTGGTATCGCCCTCAATGCCCTTTAAGAACATGCAGACCTCGACGCCCATCACCGAACGCACCACATCGACCAGGCCGTCGCACTCGTCCGAGGTGACACCGCAGGCCTCAAGGTCGCTCTGGTAGGCATAGCTATACGCCACGCGCCCATGCGCGACCGTCTTAATGCGACCCATGACAATGGACTTGAGGTGCAAAAACTCAACGCGCATGCTCTGGTAGACCTCGAGCGCAACGCGCGCCGGATCGGCACCGTGCGCCACCAGGCGCGAGGCCGCATGGAACGCGGCGGCATCGGCGTTTTGGTACTGAAAACGGCCGGTATCGGTAACCAAGCCACACAGCAGGCAGGTCGCAACGCCATCACGTGCGACAATGCCGCAATTGTCCAAAAAGCGGTCGATGATCATGGCGCAGGCCGCGGCATCGACGCGCCTCAGGCTCAGCTCGGCAAACTCCTCGCGCGCCGGATGATGATCGAAGCACACCACATGCTTGGAGCGACGAAGCACCTCGGCGGAATTATTGAGGCGCTCGACGACCGGTACGTCCACCGAGATGAACAGGTCAGGATTGCCGGCGTACGCAGATGCCGGCACCAGGCGATCGGAGCCTTCCATAAAGCGGTAAATGCGAGGAACCGGGTCATCGTCTGCCAGCAGCAGCGCAATGTCCTTGTTGGGGAAAAACTTCATGAGCGAAAGGCCCAGACCCAATACGGAGCCCAAGGCATCGCCATCGGGAGAAGTATGTCCCGAAATCGCAATGGAGGACGCACCCTCGATGAGCTCGAGGATGCGTCGCTGAATATCTGCAGACTCGCACGAGGCGAGGTCGGCGGAATTAGTCATCTAAAGCTGCCTCCTGGGCGGCATCCGCTATCGGATAGCCGTCCTCGTCCTTTTCGATCGCAAGCGTGGCGGGAACGTTTTCCAGCGCACGCGTGATGCGCTCGGCCTCATCGGTCGAGCGATCGATGCGAAAATCGAGCTCGGGCGTGACACGCCAATCGAGCGAGCGAGCCAACAGGCTGCGAATACGGCCCTTGGCGCTAGCGAGCGCCTCCATGACCTCGTCGTAGCGGCTCGCATCGCACGACACGTACACACGCGCGAACGAACGGTCCACCGCGACCTCGACCGCAGTCAAAGTAACCAGGTCGAGACGCGGATCGGAAACCTCAAAGAGCAGGATATAACCGAGCTTCTCGCGAAGCTGCTCGCCCAGACGGCGGGTTGCCTGCGTTTGCTTCATAGCGCTACCCCCTACTCGGTACGGGCAACCTGGTCGATGC
>DBFZQW010000055.1:0-3287 GCA_048521445.1 Collinsella sp.
GCCAGCGTGCTGAGCAACGTCCTCTCTGTGCGCACCTGTTTTTGTATGTATTAGCGCACTACCAAGCACGCCCGCGCGGCCGCATGCCGTGCCCATTGCGCGTGCAGATAAGGAACAACAACATATGCGTAATTCTGTATCTGACGTCACCGACGCCGAGATTCTGGACGAGACCTGCGAGGCCATGACCCAGGCTGCCTTCGATGCCGCCGATGAGGCCAATGCCGCCCAGGCCGTCGAGTCCGCTACCGAGAGCCTGCCCGCCTTTGACGAGCTGGGCCTCTCCGACGAGATGCTTCGTGCTATCGAGAACCTGGGCTACACGGCGCCCACGCCCGTGCAGGCCGGCTCGATCCCCGTAGTGCTCGAGGGCCGTGACCTGCTTGCCGCCGCTCAGACCGGCACCGGCAAGACGGCCGCCTTTTTGCTGCCGACTATGAACAATCTGGAGCACATCGCTCCTCCCAAACCCGTGCGCGAGCGTGGCGGCCGCAACCGCCGTCGCGGTGCTAAAAAGCCCGAGGGCAACGGCCGTGGCCCCGTGATGCTCGTCATCACCCCCACGCGCGAGCTTGCCCAGCAGATCGACGAGGTCGCAAGCAAAATCGCCGACGTCACGGGCCACGTTGCCGTGACCGTCGTGGGCGGCGTGAGCTACAAGCCGCAGACCGCGGCACTCAAGTACGGTTGCGATATCCTAGTTGCCACGCCGGGTCGTCTGGTCGACCTGATCGAGCAGGGCGCCTGCCACCTGGACGAGGTTAAGGTCCTGGTGCTCGACGAGGCCGACCGCATGCTCGACATGGGCTTTTTGCCCGCCGTCCGCCGCATTGTGCGCGAGACGCCGGCCGAGCGTCAGACGCTGCTGTTCTCGGCGACCCTCGACGAGGAGGCCGTGGGCGAGATCACCGACCTGGTGAGCGACCCGGCTCGCGTGGAGATCACACCTGCCACGTCGACCGCCGACACCGTCGACCAGTTTGTGTTCCCGGTGTCCATCGAGGCCAAAAACAACCTGCTGCCCGAGTTCCTCAAGAAGGAGGGCCCGGAGCGCACCATCGTCTTTATGCGCACCAAGCACCGCGCCGACAGCTGCTGCCGTCGTCTGGAGCGCAAGGGCATCAAGGCCGCCGCGATTCACGGCAACCGCAGCCAGGCTCAGCGCGAGCGTGCCCTTTCGGCCTTCCGCGACGGTACCGTTGACGTGTTGGTGGCAACCGACGTGCTCGCCCGCGGCATCGACATCAGCGACGTGCGCTACGTCGTGAACTTTGACGTGCCGGCCGAGCCGACCGACTACATCCACCGTATTGGCCGTACGGGCCGCGCCGGCGAGCTGGGCTGGGCCATCACGTTTGTGACCGAGCAGGATGTCGATGAGTTCTACGAGATCGAGAAGCTCATGGACAAGACCGCCGACATCTACGAGGCCGGCGACCTGCATGTGGGCCCCAATCCGCCCGCGGTTGACCCCGAGCGCGATCCTGCGGCCTTTAAGGTGAAGAAGAAGACCAAGCGCGGCAAGTCCAAGAGCAAGAAGAAGCTTGAGCAGGCGCGTCGCGACGGCAAACGCAACGGCGACGATTACGGTGATGTGGCCGGTCGTTCCAACCGCGGTCGAGACGAGCGTCGCGGCGACGGTGAGCGTCCGAGCCGTCCCAAGCGCGGCGGCAAGACCCGCGTGCGCGAGGGCGTTCAGGCTCGCGTGGACGAGGCTGTGGAGAGCGTGGCCCGCGAGGTGGCTGCCGAGGAGCGCGGCGGTGCTGGTGTCGTTGAGCAGGCCCCGCGCGGCAACCGTGCCGAGCGCCGTGCCAAGCAGTTCCAGGGCGAGGCGCATCGCCGTCGCCGCGAGGACGAGGACCGCGGCGGTCGTCGCCGTGTTGAGCGCGAGGACGAGGGCCGTGGCTCGCGTGGCGGCAAGCGTGGTTCGGGCGATCGTCGTCGTTCCGGTCGCGATGGCGAGCGCGGCGGCCGTGATGAGCGCCGTGGCGGCGAGGGCCGCGGTTCGCGTGGCGAGCGTGGTACTCGCGGCGGCGAGTCCCGTGGCGGCAAGCGCTTTGATGAGCGCGGTGGCCGTGGCGGCGAGCATCGCGAGGGCACTCGTGGCAATGGCAGCCGCAGCGGTGCTGGCCGCTCTAACGAGTCGCGCGATCGCCGCGATCCGCGTGCCAGCCGCGATCGTCGCGATGACTGGCGCAACTACGACGATACCCGCGAGGAGCGTCGTGGCGGCTATCGTGGCGGGCGTGGCGGCAACCAGGCCGGCTCCCGCGGCGGCCGTGCCGGCGGTCGCGATAATCGTGGTAGCTATGGCAATAGTCGTGGCGGCAAGCGCGGCGGCAGCTCCCGTCGCCCCGGTGACGGCGGCGGCAAGCGCAAGTAACATACGCATCGCCCGCTAGAGCGAGGTGAACCAAGGGCCCCGAGCAACTACGCTCGGGGCCCTTTTTGTTTGCCGTATCCGATCGCTAGTTCAAATGTGATTTCCTCGGGAATGCATCTAGAGGATGCCGTGGGCCTGTTTCCTACCATGCGGCAATGGGTCCCATGGGGTGCGCCGTGCATTTTTTGGAGTATTCTGCAGTTCGAGTTGTCTGCATATGATTTGACGTCGCCAACGGTGGCTTTCGGATATCCCTAGCGAGCGTTCTGAGTCAGATTTCGTCGTTTTCCGGAGCAGGGGCGCGTCATTCTCGCCATGTCGGAACCCAAAATGACGCAGCGCCCTAAAGGTTTGCCCGCTCGGGGTATTGCTGGCGCGGTCACGTTGCAGAATACTCCGTTTTTTTGCACGGGCCAGGATGGGGTACCTCGGGAGAACACGGCGGTATCCCGTAAATATATACAATCTGTACCGTAATTTATACAAAACGAAGAGGCAGACAGCGTAGGGTTGGTGCATTGGGGTGCTTGATGCACCAAAATGGGGATCCCACGTGCCGTATACTCTGGCTGGATGTGAAAACGGCTTGACGCGTTGCCAGACGTAGGGGGAGGGTGTCTCGATGAGCGTATTCGAAATTGTGTTTAGTCCGACGGGTGGAACGCAGAAGGTGTCTGGCCTTGTGGCCGGGGCACTGGACAAGAATACCGTTACCGTCGATCTGACCGTTAGCGGGCTAGATTTCAGCGCTGTCTCGATGACCGAGGACGACGTGGCCGTAATCTCTGTGCCGGCGTATGCCGGTAGAATCCCGGCTGTGGTGGCTGACCGGTTGGGCATGGTGCGCGGCAACGGGGCTCGGGCTGTTTTGGTTTGCGTATACGGAAACCGCGCGTTTGAGGAC
>DBFZQW010000056.1:0-16035 GCA_048521445.1 Collinsella sp.
TGCGGATATTAATCTTGGTAGCCATGTTAAACCTCCTGTGGTTTGCCTCCGCGCGGGGTCATCCTCCAAAACCAACCCGGACATGTGCTACCAAAGCCCGGGCACCACGGTATGAAGTAGCCGCGCGTGCGTGATAAAAACATGTTGCCGTGAAGCAACCCGATGAATGATAGCAGGAATGCTTCTTCCTGCCAACCCGCAATCAAAACCACACACCTGAGTGCGGCGCGGGACGTCCCAGCCACTATTCGCCGCGGGGATGGGCTTGAGCCACGGCCCGCTTTAGCCGATCGGGCGTGAGGTGTGTGTAGATCTGCGTCGTGGACAGGCTCGCATGACCCAGCAGCTCTTGAACCGAGCGCAGGTCCGCACCGCCCTCGAGCAAGTCGGTCGCAAAGGTATGGCGCATCGCATGCGGGGCGATGTCGGCCGGAATGCCGGCGAGTGTCGCCAGCGTATGGAACCGCCGCCTGAGCATGGCGGCACTCATGCGATTACCGCGCGCCGATATAAGCAGCGGATGCGGCCCGGTAGCGGGGTCACGGCGCTTTGCCTGAGCGAGCAACTCCGGCCTCCCCTCCTCAATATAGAGACGCGTCGCCTCGAGCGCACGACGATACAAAGGGACGATACGTTCTTTGCTCCCCTTGCCCCACAGGCGCAGCGTGCGTTCGGACCACGCAATGGACTCTACATTGAGTGCTGCGAGCTCAGAGATACGGGCGCCGGATGCATAGAGCAGCTCGAGCATCGCCGCATCGCGCAGTCCCGCTGGTGTTGAGGTATCGGGCGTCTTGAGCAGCGCCTCCACCTGTTGGGTCGTCAGCACACCGGGCAGATCGCGCGGGAGCTTGGGCGAGGAAATTGCCGAGACCGCATCGCCCTCCACGACTCCCTCGGCAGCCATCCATCGATAGAGCGATCGAATGGCAGACAGATGCGCCGCAAGCGTTCGGGGAGCCACCTGCTCACGCGAAAGCTCGGCAAGATAGCGACGAATGATGCGCACGTCGGCAGCGAAAGCATCGACATCCTCGCGCTCGCACCAGACAGCAAAGCGCTCCAGCCTCGAGCCATAGGCCGTCACCGTGTTGGGAGAAAGCCCCTCGACATGTGCGATATAGGCGATAAACGAGTCGACGGTGTCGTACAAGTCAAAGGCTATGACCGGTCGCCTCCAAACAGATCGGGGCGAGTGGCCAGATAGGCATCAAGGGCCTCGAGCGCACGGTCCGCATAGGCCTGGTAGCGGTCGCGCTTGCTGCGGCGCTTACCATCCTCGAGTGGCGGCACCAGGCCAAAGTTGACATGCATAGGCTGATAGCCCACGGTGGCAGGATCGGTCGCATAGCCCACGAGCGCACCCAGGGCGCCCACACGCGGCAACTCGACGCCCGCGGCACCGATAGCCTCGGCATAGGTGTTGAGCGCCGCGAGCAGACCAGTCGCCACGGCTTCCATGTACCCCTCGGTGCCGGTGATCTGACCAGCCAGGCGCACGCCGGTACCGGGCACGGCAAAGGTGCCATCGAGCACGTGCGGGGCGTCGACAAAGGTATTGCGGTGCATGACACCGTAGCGGAAGAACTCAGCGTTCTCCAGGCCCGGCACCATATGGAAGACGCGCTTCTGCTCGCCAAAGGTCAGATTGGTCTGGAAGCCCACCAGGTTATAGGCGGTCTTCTCCTTGTTCTCGGCACGCAGCTGAATCGCGGCCCAGGGACGACGACCGGTTCGCGGGTCGCTGAGGCCAACGGGCTTCATGGCACCAAAGCGAATGGCGTCCTTGCCGGTGCGCGCAACCTCCTCGGCAGGCTGGCAGGCCTGGAACAGATCGCCGCCCTCAAAGTCCTTGAGCACCACGCGGTCGGCCGTGGTAAGCGCCTCGATAAAGGCCTCGTACTCCTCCTTGTTGAGCGGAGCGTTGAGATAGTCGCCGCTCCCCTGCTCCTCGTAGCGCGACTGCGAGAACAGCACGTCCATATCGAGCGTGGAGGCATCGACGATCGGCGCCGCGGCATCGAAGAACGCAAGGGCGTCGCCACCGACGAGCTTCATGACCTCTTCGCTCAGCGCAGGTGAACACAGCGGGCCCGCGGCAATGACCACGTGGCCCTCGGGAATCTGCGTGACCTCGCCGTGCACGACCTCGATATTGGGACGAGCGGCAACTTCGGCCTCGACAAGCTCGGAAAACTTGACGCGATCGACCGCTAAGGCGCCACCGGCGGGAACAGCCGCGCGATGGGCGCAATCGAGCAGAACTGAACCCATGCGCTCAAGCTCGGCCTTCAGCAAACCAGCCGCGGAATCCGGACGGGTCGACTTAAACGAATTGGAGCAGACGAGCTCTGCCAGGTGATCGGTATGGTGGGCCGGGGAGCTCACCTGGGGGCGCATCTCGCACAGCTTTACGGCAAACCCGCGATCTGCCAGCTGGATCGCGCACTCCGAACCCGCCAGACCGCCACCGATAACTGTCACCTGATCGAACTGCATCTGCAAACACCTTTCTAATTGACACGTTTTCCATTGTGACCGAAGGGTGTCTGGGCGTGAAGGGCAAACTTGGAGGGCGCATACCTTCCATCCATCATGCGCTCGATAAGGCCCTCGAGTTCAAGCGAACCCAAGAGTTTGAGTACGCCGACAGCATCGAGCGAGACGAGCGCCGCGATGTCGTCGACCTTGAGCGGAGAAGCGATGAGCGCATGCATCACGGTCTGCTGCGTTGAATCCAGGTCGGCAATGCCGGGAGCATCGGGGCGCGAGTAGCGCAGGGTTCCATAGATGCGTGAGATAGCCATCTCGATAGATTCCTCGTCGATGATGCAGCAGGCACCGTTCGCAATGAGGTAATTCGTGCCACGCGACTCGGGCGATAGGATCGACCCCGGCACAGCGAGAAGTTCTCGCCCCAAATCCATAGCAGCCTCGGCTGTAGAAAACGTCCCGGAAGGCATACCCGCCTCGGATACAAAGAGGGCTTGCGACAGGGCCGCGATCACGCGATTGCGGCGCGGAAAGGCAAACTTGCGCGGACCCATGCCCCACGGGGAGATCGACACGACCGCGCCACCCGTATCGAGCGTGCGCGTAATAAGCCCCGCGCTCGAGCGCGGATAGACCACGTCGGCGCCCGTCCCCAGCACCACAACGTGTTTGCCGCCAGCGTTGACCGCAGCCCAACCCGAGGCCTGGTCACAACCGACCGCGCCGCCCGAAACTACCGTCACGCCCGCCTCGACCGCAACCTTTGCCGCAAGCTCTGCCACGGCAAGACCATACGGAGAGGCCTTGCGCGCGCCGATGATGGAGAGCGCGGGCGTCGAAAGCACCTCGGGGTTGCCGCGCACATAGAGCGTCTGGGGTACATCGGAAAGCTCCAAAACGGTCTCGGGATACAACGCGTCACCTGGATGCAGCTCGAAGGTCCCCTCGGCCATCATTGGTCCCTCCTTCCCTGGTACATCGCCGCCTCGAGCACGTGGTCCTGCGTCACCTGCTCGCTCTCGGCGACGTCGGCGATTGTACGCGCAATGCGAACCAGGCGCACGATGCCGCGGCCCGTGAGATGCGTGCGCTTCGACAGGCCGAGCACACACTTCTCCGCCGCATCATCGAGCTCAAAGGTCGATACGACGCCGTCAATGGACCGCGTCTCGTCATCCTCGGCCTCGGCATCCGCATCGTCCATACGGGACTCGCGCCAGGCGCGAAAGGCGCGACCGCGCACAACGTAGTCACGTAACTCGGCCGACGACATACCCTCCGCTCCCTCGATAATCACCTGGGGGTCGGGACGGGTCACATCGATCATCATGTCGATACGGTCGGCCAAAGGACCGCGCAGTTTAGACCGATAGCGCTCGACCATCGATGCCGAGCAGCGGCATGGCACCTCACGGTCGCCTAAAAAGCCGCAGGGGCAGGGATTACTCGCAGCCAGCAGCTGAAAGCGCGACGGGAAGGTAAAGGCCCCGTCGACGCGCACGATCCTCACATAGCCGCGCTCGATGGGCTGACGCAGCGTCTGCAGCACACCCGTGGGAAACTCGGCAAGCTCGTCCAAAAAAAGCACGCCGCCATGAGCCAGGCTGATCTCACCCGGATGCACCGGGCGTCCTCCGCCAATGAGGCCAGCCGTTGAAATGCTGTGATGGGGACTTCGAAACGGCCGATGACCTGCCAATAAGCCATCGATGTTCTCACCCAAGACCGAATGGATGCACAGCGCCTCCTGCTGGTCCTCAACGGAAAGCTCGGGCAGGATGCCGGTCATACGGCGCGCGAGCATGGTCTTACCCGAACCGGGCGAGCCGATCATGAGCAGGCCGAGCTCGCCGGCGGCCGCAAGCGCCATGCCGCGTTTAGCGACTTCCTGCCCTAGCACGTCGGCATAGTCGAGTTCGGGCTCAAAGGTCGCCTCGAGCACTTCAGAATCCAAGTAGTGCCGCGCGGCATCGCCCATACCATGAGCCAGCTGAGACAAATGATCGATAAATCCGCAATCCACGCCCGCAAGCGGCACATGCTGATCGGACCTGCCGGCGATAAAAGACAGGCCCATGTCGCGAGCCAGCAGCTGAAACGCCACCTCGCCCTTGACAGGAAGCACCGTACCGTCCAAGCCAAGCTCACCAGCGATAAGACAACGATCGAGGTTGTCACGGGGAATCTGACCATCGGCCGCCAATACCGCGATGGCGATGGGCAGATCAAAGCCGCTACCGGTCTTGCGAATATCGCCGGGCGCCAGATTGACCGTAATGCCCGAGCGCGGGATCTCGAACCCGGCGGAGCGCATCGCGCAGCGAATACGACCGCGTGACTCCATCACCTCCATACTCGGAATGCCGAGCATCTGGATGCCCGGCACGCCGCCGGCAAGCGAGACCTCGACCGTGACGGGAATCGCCTCGACGCCGCGGATGCAGGCTGCGTGAACGGCAAACGTCTCGAACGCCATCACGACACCTGCCAATCGAATGCGTTGTACTGATGCTCGATCTCGGCGATATGCCCGCCACGAATGGTGACACCCACGGCATCGAAGCGAATCGCCTTGAGCGGATAATGCTCCATGAGATAGCAACTTGCGATGCGGCGGTAGCGGCGTTGCTTTTGGGCGTCCACGGCCTCCTCGGGAAAGACCCGCGTGCTGCAATCCAGTGCAACGCGTCTGGTCTTGACCTCGGCCATCACCACGACATCGTCGAGCTCATCGAGCAGCACCAGATCGGCCTCGCCCTCGGTGCAACGATAACCCTGCTCCAGCAAGGTGTAGCCGCGCTCGTTAAAGTAGTCGATGGTGATCAGCTCACCCAGCATGCCCAGCTCGCGGGGACTGAGTCCCCTGATAAGCTCGGGCGTCATCGCCCCGCAGTCGAGCTCGCCGTTTTCCCAACGCTCCTTGAGCTGCTGCGTCTTGCTCTTTTTGCTTGCGGCACTCATGGGGTCTCCTTTCCCGCACACTGCAGTGCCCCGATGATGAGGGCACCTTTCATGCGGGTAAGTACCGGAAGCAAACCAAAAGCTGACCAAATGCCGTCAAAAAACGGGCCGTACGCAGCAATGGTGTTGCATGCGGCCCGCTACCAGCAGGTTTATAAAACCCCAGAGGTCCCTGTCTCCACAATTGACCTAGAAAAGGCGCTCAGTCTGCAGAAAGTTTCCGCAAAAGCTCACGCGGTGCAGCGGACAAAGTCCATGTTTGCGAATGGCCTCGATATGCTCGGGGCTTGCATAGCCCTTCGACTCGGCCAGATGGTACTCGGGATACTCGGCGTCGTACTCGACCATCATCTCGTCACGCGTGACCTTGGCCATGATAGACGCCGCGGCGATGCAGGCGATTTTGGCATCGCCCTTCACCACATCGTGCTCGTTAGGAACGGCGCCCAAGGGATTGCCATCCATGAGGACGCAGTCGGGCTCGAGTCCTGTATCGGCCACGGCGCCCGCGACGGCGGTACGGATAGCACGGGCCATGCCCATCTCATCGATATCCTTCGGCGCGATATGGCAAAAACCGATCGCCGTCGCCACCTCGGCAATCTTCACCGAGAGCAACTCGCGGCGCGCGGGCGTGAGCTTTTTGGAATCATTGATGCCCCAGACGCGCGGCTCCATAGGAAGACAGACGGCGCATACCGTCAAAGGACCGGCCACCGATCCGCGACCCACCTCGTCGACACCAACGACCACCCCATCGCCGCCAAGCTCGTGCATAAGCTCGTACATGCCATTAACGCGCTCGCGCTCGGCAAGCTCTTTGGCATGGCGTTTGAGGGCGCGTTCACAAGCCTTGATCACCTGCTGGCGCGGGTCCTCGCGATAATGCTCCACGAGGGCGGGAATCTCCTCAAACGTAGCGCTCGCCAACTCACCGGCAACCTGCGATGCCGAAACCGAGCTCGTCATGTTGGCCATACCAGACCCTCCTTGCATGCAAATCAGATAAAAAGAAGGGCCACCCGAAGGTGACCCTTGTGTCCAAACGAGTGGACAGACGCTGCGATCTTCTTAGCGCTTCTCGGGGATGCGAGCAGCCTTGCCCACCTTGTCGCGGAGGTAGTACAGCTTGGCGCGACGGACGCGACCATGACGGACGACCTCGAGCTTGGCGATCTTGGGGCTGTGAAGCGGGAAGGTACGCTCAACACCGACACCGAAGGACATCTTGCGGACGGTGAAGGTCTCGCGGGCACCGGCGCCGGCCATGCGGATGACGTCGCCCTGGAAGACCTGGATGCGCTCGCGGTCGCCTTCCTTAATGCGGTAGTGAACCTTGACGTTGTCGGCGACGCGAACCTGAGGAATGTCCTCGCGGATCTGCTGACGCTCGATTGCGCGGATGTAATCCATGTGCAATTCCTTACTCTTCTAGAGGTGCCGTACCACCTTGGCCGGCACGTAGTTGAACAAACGTATTCGAGTATACACGCGCGGGTTTCTGCTGCAAGAACAATTTTTTACGCAGACAAAAAGACAAAACCCGCACATGATAACCGCCCGCCTCACGAATGAGACGGGCGGCATGAAGGGGGGCTACACTAGACGTCGATGTGCGGGGCGCTAGGCGTTGCGCTTGGCCTCGAGCTTGGCCTGAGCGGCAGCCAGGCGTGCGAGGGGCACGCGATAGGGCGAGCAGGACACGTAGTCCACGTCGGCCACGTTAAACAGGCCCTTGATGGACTTGGGGTCGCCGCCGTGCTCGCCGCACACGCCAAAGTGCATGTCGGGATTGGTGGCGCGACCCTTCTCGACGGCCATGCGCACGAGCTCCAGCACTGCCGTATCGATGGTCTCGAAGGGGTTGTCCGTCAGGATCTTCTTGTGCAGGTACAGCGGGATAAACTTGGCCTCGGCGTCGTCACGGGAAAAGCCGAAGGTCGTCTGGGTGAGGTCGTTGGTGCCAAAGCAGAAGAAGTCGGCATGATGGGCGATCTCGTCGGCGACCATGCAGGCACGCGGCAGCTCGAGCATCGTGCCTACGGGAATGTTGAGCTCGACGCCCTCCTCGGCGGAAACCTCGGCGATCACGCGCTCAATGACCTCGCGGGTCTGGACATGCTCGGCCGTGATGGAAACGAGCGGAACCATGATCTCGGGGCGTGGGTCGACGCCCTCCTTGATAAGGCGGGCAGCAGCCGTGGCGACGGCGCGAACCTGCATGAGCGGCAGATCGCTAAAGACGACGGAAAGGCGCACACCACGCAGGCCGAGCATCGGGTTGGACTCGACCATGCCGTCGATACGACGCAGGCGGGCGCGCAGGGCAGTGAGCTCCTTCTCGGGAGCGCCGGCGGCCTCCTTCTTGGTGATGGCGACCTCGAGCTCGCGGGGATCGTCCAGGAACTCGTGCAGCGGCGGATCAAGCAGGCGAACGACCACATCGCGACCAGACATGGTCTTGAACATCGCCAAGAAGTCCTCGGTCTGAACCTTGAGCAGATCGGCCAGGGCCTGCTGCTTCACGGCCTCTTCGTCAGACAGGATAAAGCTCTGAATGATGTTCTTACGATCGCCCAGGAACATGTGCTCGGTGCGGCACAGACCGATGGCCTCGGCGCCAAACTCGAGCGCGAGCGCGGCATCCTCGGGGTTGTCGGCGTTGACGCGCACGTGGTTGGCGTGACCGTCGCTCTCGTCCAGACGGATCTCGTCGGCCCAGGACAGGATGGTGTCCAGGTCGCCGGTGAGCTCGGCCGAAACCAGATCGACGGCGCCGTCGACGACGATACCCTGGGTGCCGTCGATGGAGATGACATCGCCCTCGTGCAGCACGCGATCACTGCCCTCGATGTGCACGACCTTCTCGGCGGCGTCGATATGGAAGCGCTCGACACCGCAGACGCAGGGCGTACCCATGCCGCGCGCGATAACGGCGGCATGGCTCGTCTTGCCACCGTGGCTGGTCAGGATGCCCTCGGCGGCGACCATGCCCTTCAGGTCGTCGGGGTTGGTCTCCCAGCGAACCAGAATGACCTTGTGGCCCTCGGCGGAACGCGCGACGGCGTCATCGCTCGAGAACACGACCTCGCCCACGGCGGCACCGGGGCTGGCGTTCAGACCACTGGCCAGCGCCTCGTACTTCTTGGAGGCGTCGAACTGCGGGTGCAGGAGCTGGTCAAGCTGTGCGGGGTCGATGCGGCTCACGGCCTCCTCGCGGGTGATCAGGCCCTCCTCGACCATCTCGATGGCGATACGCAGGGCGGCGGTGGCGGTACGCTTGCCCACGCGGGTCTGGAGCATCCAGAGCTTGCCCTGCTCGATGGTAAACTCGATATCGCACATATCGCGATAGTGATCCTCGAGCGTCAGGAACACGCGCTCGAGCTCCTCACCTGCGGACTCGAGGCCCGGGGTAGTCTTGAGGTCGGCGATGGGCTCGGTGTTGCGGATGCCGGCGACAACGTCCTCGCCCTGGGCGTTCACCAGAAAGTCCCCGTAGAACTCCTTGGTGCCGTCAGCCGGGTTGCGCGTAAAGGCGACGCCGGTCGCAGAGGTCTCCCCCTTGTTACCAAAGGCCATGGCCTGGACGTTGACGGCGGTGCCGAGCTCGTCGGAAATGCCATGCTGCTTGCGGTAGATGCAGGCGCGCTCGTTCATCCAACTGCCAAAGACGGCCTGGATAGCAAGACGCAGCTGGAGCTCCGGATCGTGCGGGAAGACGGGCTTGCCGTCCGCGACCTCGAGCTCGGGGTACAGGGCGGCATCAACGTTCTCGGAGAAGATGCCCTTAAAGGTCTCAACGAGTTCCTGCAGGTCCTCGGCCGAAAGCTCGGAGTCGACGCGGACGCCGGCGACCAGGCGGGCCTGGGTCAGGGCGTTCTCGAACAGATCCGCATCGACGCCCATGACGACGTTGGAGAACATCTGGATAAAGCGGCGATAGCTATCCCAGGCAAAGCGCGGGTTTTGCGTCTGGGCGATAAGGCCCTGGACGGAATCGTCGTTGAGGCCCAGGTTGAGGACCGTGTCCATCATACCGGGCATGGAGAACGGAGCGCCCGAGCGAACCGACACGAGCAGTGGGTCGGAGGCGTCACCGAGCTTCTTGCCGCAGCGCGCCTCGAGGTCGGCCTCGGCGGCAACGATCTCGTCGAGTGCGCCCTCGGGCCACACGTTGCCGGCACCGGAGTACTCGACGCAGGTCTGGCAGGTAATGGTAAAGCCACCGGGAACCGGCAGGCCTATGCGGCTCATCTCGGCAAGGTTAGCGCCCTTGCCGCCAAGCACGAAGTTCATGGACTTGTCGCCCTCAGTGACACAAGTGCCCTGGGCGTCGGTTCCAAAACGGTAAACCCTCTTGCAATCGCTCACGATACTTCCCCTTCCATGCGCTTACGCGCACGACCGTGGTAACGAATCGACCCGCCGGATGCGGGCCGTGAGGGAACTATACGGCGGGTTTTGGACAGGCTTGAGCAGAGGGTGCGCGGTTTGGTAAACGTGCTAAAACCGGCGGTAAACGGTAGGTAAAGGTGGTTACCTTATGAAGATACCACTACAAGGAAAATGCAGGTCGGATGCGATGTTTTTGCTAAATCGCTTTACCATTTATCAGCATTATTTCCAAGTATTCTCTTTGGGTAGCTAAAAGAGCCCCGTCCCAAATTAGCTACCCAAACAACCTTGTCCCAAGAGAGCTACTTTTGTTGAGCGCGGCGGACGGCACGGCGGGCCCTGGCTTCCTGGATCTCCTCGAGGTGGGCAATGATCTCGGCAGCGCTTTCCTCGATGGCTTTGCCGTCGGTACGCACTACAAAGCAGCCCAGGCGTTTCATGAGCGCGCGGGCTTCAGCAAGCTCGCTGCGCACGCTCTCGGGCTCGGCATAGGAGCCTGCGACGGCACGAGCGTAGTCATCGCCCAAGCGGCTATCGCGAATTTCGGAAATCACATCGACGGTCGAAATCAGGCCAAACAGGCGCATCGGGTCGACCTCGTAAATCGACTTGGGCGGCTCCATGCCATGCGCCAGTGGGACATTGGCGACCTTATAGCCCTGATAGGCTAAATACATCGACAGCGGGGTCTTGGACGTGCGCGACACGCCCAGCAGCACGATATCAGCACCCGACAGATCGTCACAACCACGACCGTCATCGTGCTCAACGAAATACTCCATAGCCTCAATGCGATGGAAATAGCGATCGTCGGTCTTGTGAATCACGCCCGCAACGCCCTTGGGCGGCACACCGATGAGCGACGACAGCACGGCGAGCGTCGGACCGATCAGGTCGACCGAACGGATATGCAGCATACCTAGGTAATCGAGCACGCGAGCACGAAGGGCCGGGTCGACGATGGTAGGGAACACGGCGATATCGCGATGGTCCGCATCGACGCGCGGCCCCACAAATGACTTGACCTGCTCCACGGAGGTCACCTTAGGCAGGCGTAAAACGCGAAAAGCCCCTTCATCAAATTGCCCGGACGCCGCAAGCACCACCTCACAAGCGGTATCACCGAGCGAGTCGGAGATAACGATAACGGTGGGACGAGCGGTGACCGGGCAATCCATGCGGGGCTCCTTTTGCGCTTATGCGCAAGCTGGTTTACTTTTTGCGGGCAAGCTCACCGATGTTGGCGATGCCAGAGAAAACGGCCTCGAAGCGGTTGAGCAGCTTAAGGCGATTATCGCGAAGCTGCTCGTCCTTGTCCATGACCATGACCTCATCGAAGAAACGGTCGATGGGCGCGCGCAGGGCGGCGAGGGCGGCAAATGCGGCCGGGTAGTCCTCGGCAGCAAGGGCGGCATCGACAGAGGTCTGAGCAGCCTCGGAGGCGTCGGCGAGCGCGAGCTCGGCCTCGCCCATCAGGCTGCGGTCGTACTCCGCACCCAGCTCGGGCTTGGAGATATGCGCGGCGCGGGCATAGGCGGTCGCCAGGTTGTCGAACGTCTCAGCGTCGTTCTTGCGGGCCTCGTCGAGGGCGGCGCAGCGGGCGAAGAAGACGGACGGGGCGATAATGTGCACCGCGGAGACGGCAGCAACGGTATCGGCCGGGATCTTTTCGTCGCGGGCCATGCTCACCAGGCGGCCATGGAAGAAGTCACGAACCTGCTGAGCGACCTCGGCGGCGTCGAACTCAATACCCTGCTCACTGTAAAGTTCGAGGGCGAAGTCGATGAGCGACGTGGGGTCGATCGGGAGACGGTCGCGCAGGATGTTGATGATGCCGATAGCGGCACGACGCAGCGCGTAGGGGTCGGAGGAGCCGGTCGGGGGCTCGCCGATGGCAAAGATGCCGGCGATGGTATCGAGCTTGTCGGCGCAGGCCACGATGCAGCCAGCGGTGCCCTCGGGCAGCTCGTCACCGGCAAAGCGGGGACGATAGTGATCGCGAATAGCATGAGCGACCTCGTCGTTCTCCCCCATCGCGGTGGCGTAGTAACCGCCCATCACGCCCTGTTGGCTCGTGAACTCGACGACGGCGTTGGACACCAGGTCTGCCTTGCACAGGTGCGCGGCACGAGCAGCGTCGGCAGCAAGATGGGCGCCCAGATGAGCCTCGCGGGCAATAGCGAGCGCGAGCTGCTCGATGCGCTCGGACTTGGCGAGCACGCTGCCGAGCTTCTCCTGGAAGGCGACCTTGGACAGACGCTCACGGAACTCGTCGAGGGAGATCTTCAGGTCCTCCTCGTAGAAGAACTTAGCGTCGTCCAGACGGGCGCGCACGACGCGCTCGTTACCGTCGATCACGCGCTCGGCGTTCTCGGGCTTGCTGTTGGAGACGACCACGAACTCACGCGTCAGCTTGCCCTCGCCGTCATAGATCGGGAAGTAGCGCTGGTTGGTGAGCATGGACTCGCAGATGATCTCATGCGGGACCTTGAGGAACTCCTCGTCGAAGGTACCGACGAGCACCGTCGGCCACTCGCAGAGGTTAATGACCTCCTCAAAGACCTTCTTGGGCGTGTCGACATGGCAGCCGGGGCGAGCGGCCTCGACCTCGGCGATACCGGCAAGGATGGCCTCACGACGACGCTCGGCAGAAAGCACGCCGGCGTCCTCGAGCACCTGCTCGTAGACGGCGGGGCTGGCGACAACATGGTCACCGGGGCCAAGCACGCGATGACCACGCGTGGTGTTGCCGCTCGTCACGTCGGCAAACGACACAGGCACAATATCCTCGCCCAGAAGGCAGCAAATCCAGCGGACCGGACGCACGAACGTCGCGTGCTCGTGGCCCCAGCGCTGGCTGCGGTAGTTGGGCCACTGCAGGTCGGCGATGGTCTTCTCGCACAGGGCCGTCAGGATCGGAGTAGCCGGAGCGGAAGGAATGTTCTTCTCGGCAAAGACGTACTCACGGCCGTCGGTGTCCTCGCGACGGACCAGATCCTCGGCAACCACACCGCACTTGCGGGCGAAGCCCTGGGCGGCCTTGGTGGCGTTACCGTCAGCGTCGAAGGCGATGTTGGCCGCAGGGCCACGCTTGACCTCGTGAACCTCATCGGTCGCAGTGGCGACGTTGGCCACGAGCGCAGCCAGACGACGCGGACTCGAGATCACGCGGACCCCGCCATGGGCCAGACCGGCCTCGTCGAGGCCCTTGGCGATCATGGTGCCAAGCTGCTTGACAGCATTGTTCAGCGGTGCGGAGGGCATTTCCTCTGTACCGATCTCAAACAGGAAATCCTTAGCGTCTGCCATGGCTTACGCCACCTCGCCTTCCTGGTCGGCATTCTCGTTGACTCCGGCGACCTCGGCCATATAGGCCTCGCAGCACGCCTTGGCGACGGCGCGGACGCGCAGGATGTAATTGGCACGCTCGACCGCGGACAGCGCGCCGCGGGCATCGAGCAGATTGAAAGCGTGGCTGCACTTCATGACGCAGTCGTATGCGGGCAGCGGCAGCTTGCGCTCCAGGCAGGAATGGCACTCGGCCTCGTAGTCGTCAAACTTCTGACGCATCATCTCGACGTTGGCGACCTCAAAGTTATAGGCACTGAACTCGCGCTCGTTCTCGAGGAACACGTCGCCGTAGGTCATGGGCGTGCCATCGGGCAGGTAGCTCCACACCAGATCGTAGACCGAGTTGACGCCCTGGGCGTACATGGCGATACGCTCCAGGCCATAGGTGATCTCGACGGGCACGGGGTCGACCTCGATACCGCCCACCTGCTGGAAGTACGTAAACTGCGTGACCTCCATACCGTTGAGCCAGACCTCCCAGCCAAGGCCCCAGGCGCCCAGGGTCGGGCTCTCCCAGTCGTCCTCGACAAAGCGGACGTCATGGTCATTGGGGTCCAGGCCAATGGCGGCCAGCGAACCCAGGTAGAGCTCCTGGGCGTTGACCGGCGAGGGCTTGATGAGCACCTGGAACTGATAGTAGTGCTGCATGCGGTTGGGGTTCTCGCCGTAGCGGCCGTCGGCGGGACGGCGGCAAGGCTGCGCATAGCAGGTGCGCCACTCGGCGGGACCGAGCGAGCGCAGCGTGGTCGCGGTATGGAAGGTACCGGCACCGACCTCGGAGTCATAGGGCTGCATAATGACGCAGCCCTGCTCGCCCCAGTACTGCTGAAGGCGCAGGATGATGTCTTGGAAGGAAAGCGATGAAGCGTTCATGCCTCTAATATCCCCTCGTCGAAACGAATACACGGTTAGGTACTGTACTATAGCGGTTTTTAATCGATAGCGCCGATGCGGTTGAGCGGCCAGTAACGCACAAGCGCCACAGCGATCAAATCAGAGCGATCGACGGGACCAAAGTAGCGTGAGTCGGCAGAGTTCTCTCGATTGTCGCCCATCACCCACACACAGTCATCGGGGACGGTGTAGGGAAAGCTCACCTGGGCGGCGGGCGCCTGGACCGAAAGCGGCCAGCTCATGCCGGTCGTATAGTCCTCATCGAGCGCCTGGCCGTCGACGACGACCTTGCCGTCCTGAAGGTCGACCGTCTGACCGGCCGTGGCGATGACGCGCTTTACCAGCACGTCATGCTCGGACGTGGCATCGGGGTTGTGGAACACCACGATATCACCCTGTTTGACGGGCTGACCGAGCTCGAGGCTCACCTTTTGTGCCAGGATCTGGTCGCCAATCTCGATCGTGTCCTCCATGGAGCCGGTGGGCACCACAAAGGGCTCGACCACAAAGGTGCGGATCAGGAAGGTGGCCACGAGCGCGATTGCGATGACCGCGATCCACTCAAAGGCGCCCCTCAACGCGGAATGCTGCGATGGAACCATTCTCACTCCTCGCTCTGCGAATACGAAGCGTCCAGAATCTCCTGCGCGTATGCGCGCTCCTGGGGCGTAAGCCGCGCCGTCTCGATCAGGTCGGGACGCCAGCGGCAGGTGCGCTCGATGGCATTCTTACGGCGCCAGGCGTCAACCTTGGCATGGTCACCGCTCACGAGCACCGGCGGCACGCCCTCGCCGTTGAATTCGGCTGGACGGGTGTACTGCGCATACTCGAGCAGGCCTCCGTCCTCGGCGGTCGAGAACGACTCGTCGACGTTGCTCATCTCGTCACCAAGGGCGCCGGGGATCAAGCGTACGACGGCATCGGCAACGACCATAGCGGGAAGCTCGCCGCCCGTGAGCACGTAATCGCCGATCGACAGGCGCTCGTCGGCATACGCATAGGCACGCTCGTCGACACCCTCGTAACGGCTGCACACAAACAGCAGGCGCTCGCTTTTGAGCAGGCGCTCGGCCACATGCTGCGTAAAGGGCTCGCCGCACGGGGTGAAGAAGACCACCGTTGGCTTGGGGCCCTCCGCGCTAATGGCCTCGATGGCCTCGGCGATAGGCTCGACCTTCATGAGCATGCCCTGCCCGCCGCCGTACGGCTCGTCATCGACGGTACGATGACGGTCGTGCGTCCAGTCGCGCAGGTTATACGCCTTAAAATCAAAAAGGCCGGCCTTGCGGGCGCGGCCCAAAATCGATGTGGACATGACGGGCTCAAACATCTCGGGAAAGACCGAAAGGGTCTCAATCAGCATGTTGTCCTCCCTACTTGTCCATATCGATCAGACCGTCCATAACGTGGACGGAAATTGTTCCTGTGTCGGGAAGATCGAGCACAACCTGCTCGATCACGGGAATCAGTACCTCGCCGTACCGATCGCCCTCGACAACCCAAACATCGTTAGCGGGCGTCGACATGATCTCGACGATCGTGCCGAGTGAACCGAAGCGCTCGTCGACCACCTCGCGACCCATCAGGTCGGTATAGGCGGCGTCGAGTGAATCGAGCTCAAAATCGTCACGATTTGCCAGCACATAGCATCCCGTGATGCCCTCGGCGGCCGTCAAGTCGTCAATGCCCTCAAACGAGACCAGATCGCCATCGCCCGTATCGGAGACGGACACAACCGTGCAAAAGCGGTCGCGCTTGAGCGCCGGCGGCGTCAGGGCGACGCGCATACCCGGCTCTAATACAGAAGGAAGCCCCCGCAGCGGCTGCGCGAGGACCTCCCCCTTCCTTCCGTGCGGCTTGACCACACGGGCGATGTTTTTGTACTGGGACCTCAAGGTCCTAGCCCAGAACCTCTACCTCGACAGCAGTGTCGAGGCG
>DBFZQW010000057.1:0-34164 GCA_048521445.1 Collinsella sp.
CTTGGTAACAATCGGGTAAACCCCCGCTTTCGTAGGTTTTAAGTTTGTGAGGAGTCTCAGCATGTTCGCTGCCGCCATCTCGCTCGTCGGTCTTGCGGCGACCGTCTACCTTGTCTTGCGCGAGGCCAAGGCCATTCGCGCACAGTCGGACACCGTTGCCAAGGGCGCTATCGCCTGGAGCGTCGCCTTCGGTCTGTTCCAGGTCTTTTTGACCGTCTGGGGCGCTATTGGTCTCGTCGCGCAAAACGAGCCGCTCGCCTTTGTGATGCTCATCCTGACCAATGCCATTCTCACCGGTTGCGCTTGGGCCAGCATCGCCCGCGACCGCATCGCCCCGCGCGTCTTTGCGTTCGCCAAGCCCGACGCCCCCGCCCCCACCGGCAAGCTCGCCCGCCTGCGCGGCGCCTTTGTGGGCAAACCGCTCGTCGCCGCCGTCCTGTGCCTGCTGCTCGCCGGCGTTTTTGCTCTGCTGGGCATGGAGGTTTCGTCCAACCACGACTTTACCTGGGTCTACCCCCTATGCATCCTGCTCGAGTGGGCCATCATCACCGTGCTCATGACCGGCCTGTTCTTCCTGTTCCAGCGCCACGGCGCAGCTCCCGCGGTCCTGGCCTTCGCCCTCTTTGTCCTGGGCATTGCCGAGTTCTTCGTCATCACGTTTAAATCCATGCCCATCCAGCCGGGTGACCTTTCGGCCATCTCCACTGCCGCCGCGGTCGCCGGCACCGGCTACACCTTCTCCATCTCGCTGTTCTGCGTGCTGTCCATGGGCTTTACCGCCATCGCCATGCTGCTATGCGAGTACGCCGGCCTGGTGGCGCCGCACCGTCAGAAGGGTGCCGCCAACGCCAAGCGCATGCTGCTCACCAACCTGCTCGTCGCCGTGCTGTGCCTGGGCGGCGTGACCGCGCACGTCACCCTCATCGACTACTACAACACTCTCGGCATCACCGTCTACACCTGGCGCCCGCTCGAGAGCTACTGGCGCGAGGGCTATCTGCCTGCCTTTATTAGTGCAGCACAGTCCATCAAGCCGCCCAAACCCGCCGACTACTCCGTCGACGATGCCAAGGCCACGCTCAAAAAGTACGCCAAGGCCTACGACAAGTCCGATGCCGCCAAGAGTGACGAGCGCACCGCCGCAAAGGAGCAGTTCAACAGCGAGAAGCCCACGGTCATCGCCATCATGAACGAGACGTTCTCCGACCTGTCGATCTATCAGAACATGCGCGCCGGCTACGAGGGTCCGCAGTACTTTAAGAACCTGTCCAACTGCCTCAGCCGCGGCAAGCTCTACGTGAGCGCCTACGGCGGCGGCACCGCCAATACCGAGTTTGAGTTTATGACCGGCAACTCCATGGCTAACCTGGGCTCGGGCGTGTACCCCTACACCATCTACAACATGGAAACGACTGGGAACCTGGCAGAGCAGTTCAAGTCGCTCGGATATTCCACCACGGCCATGCACCCCAACCACGCGACCAACTGGAACCGCGAGAACGTCTACAAGGACTTTGGCTTTGACCAGTTCCTGTCCATCAACGACTTCCAGGGGGCCGACACCCTGCGCGGCATGGTGACCGACCAGGCTACCTACGACAAGATTCTTGAGCTGCTCGACCAGAACGCCGATCCTCAGTTTATCTTCGACGTGACCATGCAGAACCACTCGGGCTACGACACGGGCCTGCTGCCGGTCGATAAGCAGATGCATCTGAATATCGACACGACCGACCTGGACGCCAAGACCATCGAGGACGGCACGCTGTCCGATGTCGACGAGTACGTCTCGTGCATCGAGCAGTCCGACCAGGCGCTTCGCTACTTCCTCAACGCCCTGAGCAAACTCGATCGCAAGGTGGTCGTGGTGTTCTGGGGCGACCACCAGCCGTTCTTCCCGTCCAAGTTCAACGATAAGTGGTTTACCGGCGAGGACGATGCCACGCACCAGGAACGTCTGTGGCAGACCGACTACATCATCTGGGCCAACTACGACGTTGCCGGCTGCGACCAGACGAGCGAGGTCGACGACCTGTCCACCAACTACCTGTCCACCCAGCTGATGCAGCTGATCGGCGCACCGCTGACCGACTACCAGAAAGCGCACATGACGCTGCGCGAGTCGCTGCCCGCCATCAACTCCGTCGGCTACGAGGACGCCAGCCTGCGCTGGGCACTCTCTTCCAACGTCACCGGTGACGACGCCGCCGCAGCAGCCGCCACCAAGGCACGCGAGGATTACGCCAAGATGCAATACTACGAGATGTTCCGCGACGGCAAGAACGTGTACACCGAGCACTTCCAGACCGAGGCCAACGAGACCGACCCCAACCTGGCGCCGGGTACGACCAAGATTAAGTAGCTGCTAGCTGCTGAGCCACAACTGAAACGTCTGTCCGAGCAGGGAACTTCGTGCCCGCCACCCGGGAGGGCGTTGCGTTTAGAAGATGGACCTAGCGTTTATCCCTTCGGGACAAGAGCATCGCAGCCATGAAAACGATAATCGCTAGCGTTAGCAGCGTCAAAAGCAGAGCGAGCGAGTTGTCGCCCGTCGCAGCCAGGCCAAACAGGCCGGGCTTTTTGGAGCCAGCGGGCTGCGCAGGAATTGTTTCGCCATCGTCCTCGGCGGTGATCTCCCAGCGAATGCTCTTGCTCGCGTCGGCAAGCTCGTTGCCCACCGACGTCGGGACACTTAGTTGCAGATTGAGCACCGTGCTGCCATCGCTCGTGAACGTGGCGACCTGCGTGGGATAGGCGAACACGCTGCCCGGCGTTCCCGTCTGGAGCCAACCGTCAGACGCATCGCCAGCCGACGCCGTTAAGGTAATGGGCGACAGCAGGTGTGCCGTCTCGTGATCGACAACGGCCCGCACAAACACGCGTACCTGGGACTTTACGCCCGTGGCACGAACCTCGATCTGCTGCTCGCGTGCATCGCCGGGCATCAGATCTTTAAAGGCGGGAAACAGATCGGGCTCCCCCGAGGAGCCCGTCGCCCCCGTTACCGTCAGCTGTCGCGCATTTCCGTCATAGGCAATCGCGGGAGTATCGGCAAACGCGCGGGCGGGAACGGCGAGCGCGACCACGCAGAGAATGGCCGCGACCATGCAACGCAAGGAGCGCGTAACGCCTTTGCGAATCAGGAACGCCATACTCACGCACCTCCATGTGGCGGCACCAGCACGCCATCATTGACCGTACATTTCCATGCCTCGGTGACCGCATCGTCGGGCGTGGACTGAATCGCCTGGGTCGAAATGTCGACGACTAGGTTTTTACCATCTGCCTTCTTCTCGGACACGCTCTTGATGAGCACGCCCGTCTTGTCGAGCGGCTTAACAGAAGACGTCCAGTAGTAGAACCCGTCGCTCGCAAGAACCCAAGACGAAGGGCTGTTAGTGGCGGCGGCATCGCCTTTATCGCCCCACTCAATGGTGTAGTCGGTGCCGGCAACCGGCTCATCCCACAGGCGCGCGCCATCCTTATCCTGCCAGTAGATATCCACCGCGACACGCAGGTATGCCGGAGCCGAGCCCGTGTTTTTTACCGAGACATCCCTTTTCACGTTGTCCTTGAACGTCTCGTCCACCGAAGGCGCCACCGAGCCAAAGCCAAACTCGTTGACCAGCACGCCCGTAACCGAAAGCCACGCAAAGGTGCCGACGACGCCGGCCAAAAGGAGGACGCCGACAAGGAGGGCAACGATCCGCTTGCGCTTAGTCATCCTTGTCCTCCCTCCACAGCGTGCCGTTTTCCCAAACATTCTTGGCACGCGAGCCGCCATCGACCCATTTGTCCTTCGCGCGCGTGTTGACGCACGTCACCACCGCATCGCCCGCGCTCGAAGCAGACGAAATCGTCAGCTCGGCAGATTTACCGGGCGCCTTGCCCGGCGTGCTCAGCTCGTCCTCGTAGCGCCATGCCCAAGCCGTATCTTCCTCGACGGTATAGAAACCCGCCGGCGCGGCAAATTGCACGCTGCCGACATACCAGGTCTCACCGTTTTCCTGCTGCCGCTTATCGACCTTCACCTCGGCCACGCGCGTCTCGGGAGAGGCTCCCTCCGCCGTCTTCGTCACCTTAAAGCGGAACGTCTGTCCCATGGCACTAGCATCGGTGGTCTTTTTGACGATCGTCAGCGCATGGGTCTTGGCGAAGTCGAACACGGCATTGCCGTCGCCTTGCTTGCCTTCGCCCGTCTTCTTGGACTCCAGGCGGTTGGCCAAGTCGAACGAACCGTTACCCGAGCCCAAGCTGTAGAGCGAGACTAACTTGCCGTTTACGGGCTTTTCCTCCGCGGTAACGCCCTCTGTACCAGGGCCGTAGCTCGCCTGCGTCACCGTAACGGTCAGCTGCGTTCCCATAAACGGCTCAGCAAAGCAGACCTTAAAGGGTGCTTTGTCGGCGCTGTTGTCGACTGTGTTGGCGGCGTTGGGATCGAGCAGCCATTTAAGCTGCGCGGTGGTCATGGTTACGTGGTTCTCGGGGTCGGATGTATCCTTGGCGACCACGCGATACGTCACGGGATACAGGTCCATGTCGCCCTTAACCGGCTCGCCCTTAAACTCATTCCAGGACTTCGCAGTGCCATCGGCAGGCACATATCGCCACTCCAGGAAGAGCTCACGTACGTCACCGCTAGTAGCCGTCTGTTCATCGAGCAGCGCGACGATCTTGGAGTGGGCGTCCGGGTCGTATGCCACGGACTTTTTCTCCGTCTCTGGATTGCCGTCGTTGTCATAGACCGGTTTTCCGCTCTCATCCATCTTGGGAACATCGACGTTATGGACAAAGCCGGCGCCTGTCGCTCGCTCGTCGTCCGAGTCGACCGTCGCCGTAAAGATGACCGACCCGTCGACACCGTGATAGCGCACCTTATGCGGCGCGATCTTGTACACCGCGGTGTAGGTCACGTTCTCAAAGGGCTCACTGCCCTCGAGGGGATACTTCTCGTCATCGGTCATCAGGGTGTATTTGCCATCGGATTCATAGTCGCGCGACCAGCCGACAAAGTCGTACTTGGTGCCGTCAATGCCCACAACCTCCTTGACAGCCTTGACCTCAAGAGAAATCTGGTCGCCGGAATCAGTACGGCCGAGACCGCGGACAAGAGCAGGATTCGCGAGTTTTGAGTCGATGTTCGATTGAACGGTAACCAGGCTGGGACGGTAGACCGGGTACAGCTCCATGGGGGCCTTGACCACGGTAGAAGCACTCACCATACGGATACCCTCAGACCAAGCGACATAGCCCTTGCCAGGTGCCGGCTGGGCTTCCGTCCAGCCCACGAAGACGTTGAACGCACCCCCTGTATCCGCATCGATAGTGCTGACGTCATAAGTGGGCTTCGGGATGCCGCCATCAAGGTTGCCGAGCATATCGCCTTTCTGAGCAACTTTGCCATCCACATCTTTGGCATTGAGATGGTACACGACCGCCAACGGCGAATAGTACGCCACGAATGTATAGGTCCCGCCGGGCTCCACCGGATAGGAATACGAGTTACCGCCGTTAGGTTCGAGCTCCTTAACCTCGCCATTCGGAAGTTCGATTTCGACCTTATTCAGCTTGTATAGCTCGCCGCCGGACTTGTATACCGTAGTTTCGATATCAGGGGTCACCGTTGCCGTAGCAGGGTCGGTGCCCGCGTTGATAACGGGAGCGATGTCGTACCTAGGCACATTAACCTTGTCCGTGCCATCAAAACCTGCGCGGTGCAGGTTGGTGGTGTAGTTGACGTCGTACTTTGCGTAGACGGGATAGGCATCCTGGCACTGGGTGACCTTGGAGTCATCCGTCGCCAAGTATGGCGCCGCCTTCTCCGGATTGCTCGTCACATAGGGGTCGTTGGCGACATCATAGATATATTTCCAGACGGCAGAATCCTTCTTGACCTCGGCGGTCGAAATCCAGCCCAGGAACTTATAGCCCAGCACGGCCATGTCAGCATCAGTCGGAGAGGACTCGAGGGTCAGATCTGGATTTTCAATTGTGTCGCTGTCCCCGCCGGAATTCTTATCAACCGTATCATTCGTATAGATGAATGGATACTTGTACGTGTAATGAGGATCCTCTTCGCCACTCTTCTTTTGGAGCAAATTACTCTCGTAGCGACGTGTCGTTTCCTTGCAGACCGTGCCATCTTTCTTATAAAAATCGACGCGCGTCGTCACCATCGCACGCATGCGGTATTTCGAAGTGTAATTGATTGAAGCCTTTACGGTATTCTTCTTTTCAGGAGTATTGAGATATGTCCATCGACCGCCGATTCTCTCAAGCGTCCAAAACTTCAAGCTATAACGATCGCTAGATGGCTTAAACGTGTACTGCAACGCATTAATAACCTTTTCCTCGTCAAACGTTCCAGAACCTGGGAAATCTGTATCCACAAGGACATTCTTTAGGGTATCCGCCCCCGTATCGTTTCTCACGTTATGCGAATATGCGCTCATGGGGGCCACGATTAGCGTATTGCTGTCGTAGTATCCCTCTGCGCATTCGCCCTTATAGGCATCCTTGTCGCCATGATTAACGTGCTCGGAACCCCAGTGAACCACGTTCTCTCGAACATAGCTTGTGCCGACCTGCTCGTTAAACGGTGTTTTGTACTCGTTCCATACAGAGCAAAGGAGTTCCGAATTCGTGTATTCATCGTTCGCGTACGCGCAGACGTAATAATCCACGCGGTACTCAAAGCGCGCCGTATAGGTGTGCGGCACGGTTAGATCGACATCGGCAGGGAGTGTATAGCTGGGGTCACGGCTTACGCGGACCTCAACCGTGGACCCATCGGCGGCCTGCTTGTTTTCGTACCAGCCCAGGAAGCGATACCCATCGGGCAGCTTGCCGCCCTCGGACAGGGGCGTACCGTCCGTGTCGCGCACCTGTACCGTGTAGACGCTGGTGCCGTCCCCGGCAGTCTGGACGTCGACTTTGGTTTTGCCAACGCCGTCACGTAGGGTCTCATTGTCGATTTTGTCCTGCTCATTGCCCTCGAACACCGTCATGGTGTTCGACACGTAGTCGCTGTACACGGGATAGAAATCGGTGGGGCCGACCACGGCAATCTCGCTGCCCGCGGGATAGAATGCTCCCTTGTTTTTCAGATCAGCCAGCTGATCTGAGGTAATGGCAGCATAGGCGCCATTCATGCTCTTATCGGCGTTCGGCTGCGTGGTCCATCCAATAAACGTCGCGGTAGGCGGCAAGCCGCCGCGATCCGCGGGGGCAGCCGGCGTCAAACCGACGCCATAGCGGTACCAGTCCGTGGACGGATCGTGTGCCTTGCCGTCTTTCCAATCAAGCGTCTCGCCCTTAACGTTATAGAACAGCACCTGCGCCTCGTATGAAGCGATAAAGAGGTCATTGCCCTTGAAGCCCTCACTCTCGGCATGATCCTTGCCGTTGTCGGCAGTGTAGATAGAGGTCGCCTCGTGCTTCGTGTTGTCCTGAACGCGCTTGCCATCCCTCACAGCAGCATCATCGGTCTTGCCATCAAACCAGCTGTTGTCTTGTCCGATTCGGTTCACACGTACATCGGGCTCGCGGAACCAGCCCATAAAGCGGTAGCCGCCGTTCGCCTCGCTCAGCCCCTCAGGCTTTGCGGAGGTATCCTGCTTAAACGTTACCGACGTATCGCCCTGGGCCAAGCCCTGGGCCGTTCCCGCCAGCACGGCGCTCACGGCAAAGGCGTACGGATCCGAGGTCTTCTGATCAATACCGAGTTTGGTCGCCTCGATTGTCGCGGTACCCGCGCCGGGAAAATCAATCGTCGCCTTAACGCTCTGGCCATGCACGGGGATATTCAGCCTGTAATCCATCGCCCACTCATTGTAGTGCTGGCCACCCAGAGCCTTGTCGTTATCAGTCGAACGCTTGGTGCCGGCGCAAAAGTCATAGTCGTGCTCTTCCCACAGCTCGCGCGTGGTGTAGCGCCCGTCGTCCCACGGACCGTAGCCGTCGCCCTTGGTGGTACCATCGCCGCCAAACGAGGGGATCTTCTTTTTGGCAGCATTGCCCTGGCTATTGCCGGAAAGGCTCACACTCGGCTTAAAGTAGCATTCGGTGACCGTGGCATCGCCCTTGTTGGCGCGCGCAGCAATACCGCCCAGGTTCACGTCGTTTTGGATGATGGGGATCACGGCGATGGGGTTGTACTGACGCGAGCTCAAGTCACCCGCAAAATGGCTGCGAACGAGCTCGTTGCCCTTTTCAGTCAAAATACGACCCGCCAAGCCACCCGTCCACGCGCGCGTCACGGCGACAACGCCCACGTACGACGCGGCATAGCTGTAGCACTGCGCCGTCGAGAAGCAGTCGATAATCTTGGCGCCGCCCGCCATGCAGCCCACAAAACCCGAGGCGTACACGTTGTTGCCGCCCAGGGCGCCAACGGCCACATCGTATTTATTGGTGACGTCGGTCATGCCCTTCTCGACAATCGAGCCATCCTCGTTGCGCGTAGGCGTCACGCGGCAGTACTCGATGGTCGAGTTCTTAACGTAGCCGGCAAACGCCGCCATATACAGGCCCTCGCCGCCGATTGCCTGCACACCCGAGGTCGTGTTGTTGACGGCGCGGCCGCCACGGACCTCGCAGTTGTAGAGGTTACAACCGTCGAGCTCGCCGGCAATCAGGCCTCCCTCAAAGCCCGCATTGGTAATCACGTTGAGCATGTTGTTGGCGCAAGTCACGTGCAGGGTGCTCTCCATGACCATGACGTTTTCGAAGCTGGTGTTGACGGCCTTGCCCACGATGATACCGCCGCGGAAGTCCGCCCAGATGTTAGCGTCCTCGACAAGGAAGTTCTTGATGGTGGCGCCGTCGGTCTCGGCAAAGAAGCCCGTGTCGCGCTCGGGGTCCAAGACCTTATTCTCGTAGTTCAGGCCCTTCACGGTATGGTTTTGACCGTCAAAGACGCCCTTAAAGGGATGTTCTTTGTTGCCAAAGGAGAGGTGCTTGACCGTATCCGCAACAATGGCGTTCATATCATCATCGTTAAGAACGATATCGTTATCGAGATAGACGCGCCACTGCGACGTGTCGCGCTGTCGCGACAGCGCGACACACGCCAGGAAGTCGTTCCTGTTTGTGATGTGGAATTCGGTCTGATCCTCGGCATGCGCCACCGTCGGCAGCACCATAACGCAGCAAAGGGCAATCGCCGCGACGGCAATCAGCCTGCTGAGCACACCTCGATTTCTGTTCTTGATCTTCATGGGCTAGTTCGCCTCCGGCCAGCCCACGACGTCGAGCACGTCGAGGACGGTATCGTTTGCCTGCTGGTTTTTGGCCTGCACGGCCTGGACGTCGATATCGAGCCTGAATGAGCCGTCGCGCGCGGCATCGTGGTAGTCGCCCACAAAGCGCAGCGAGTCCATGAGGCTCTCCGTCATGGCGCCGGAATCGAGCACGCCCCCGCGTCCGGCCAATCCGCGGTAGTAGTACCACCCATCGCCGCCATCGATCCACGGGGACCCCTCGCCCGCGTTCACGTGAAAGGCGACGTTGCCCGAGGCATCCGCACTCGTACCGTCGGGTGCCACTGACGTCATGCGCAGACGGGCGCGAACGTACTCAGGCTGCGCGCCGGCGTTCTCCACGCGCACAATGCGGCTAATGTCAGAGCCCCCGGCCTTGGTGTCGGGATAGTCCCCGTGCTCGTCAGCCTCAAACGGAATCTCCTCGCCCTGCTCGTTGAGGGTGTATTCGCAGACTCGTACCTTCACGCTGCCAAACGATAGAACGTTGTTCGCCGGAACCATATCAACGGTAAAAGCCAGCGTGCCACACAGGCACGCCAGGGCCAACAGCGCCATCGCGGCAAGCGCCAAGGTGCGTTTCTGATTGTCGGAAAGATTGTTGAGCATTACGTTCGCCAATCGTCGATTAAAGGGGGACCGAGATCCCGGCCCGCTCCCCATCCCCATTTTCGGGTCGGGATCTCGGTGGAGGGGGTGGGATTACTTCAGGCCGTTAGCCCAATCCGTGGCAGCAGCCAAGGCAGACGCAGACGAACCCTCAGCGGTATTGTCTGCTGCGTAAATGAAGCAGTTGACATCCATCGTGGCAGGATTGGCGAAATCCTTTTGCTCGGTGTCCTTGGGCGTAGTCACCTGGCTGAACAGCTCGCCAGTCCACTTATCCTCAGTCTTGCTGGCAATAAGCGGGGTAGCCTCGGTTCCTTCGCCAACATAAACGAAAAGGCCACCGAGATAATGAGTCGGCTCACCCGCAACGGCGGTCGCATCAACGGCCTTCCAGCCAGGGTTAATGGTGAAGTAAGTCGTCTTGGAATCAGCGGTCCCGGCAAGCGCCGTCTCGTTCTTCACGAAAACGTACACATATGCATCCTCGGATCCCTTGCCGATACCGACATTAGGATTCTTGGGTACAGACACGCCAGGGGCGAGCTTAGAGTCCTTAACCCATTTGGTCTCGGTCAGGTTGCCGTTGACCTTAGTGTTATCATCTGGAAGCGGCTGATTCGGATGGTCGGGATCGGTAGTGGGCTTGTTGATGCCCGCAGTGGTGAAGTTGTTGGTCAGGCTCGACTGCGCCGTCAGCCAGGCGTAGGTGCCCACGCCGGCAGCCAGTACCAGCAGCAGCAAGGCGGCAACTATGCCGTAGCGCTTTTTCCTCTTGTTCTCCATCGTTCTCTTCCTTTCGAGAATCGTTTTCCCCGGCAACGGCCCTTGCCGTTACCGACACCTCTCCCCTGCCGCTATGGACGCCGCTCCCTCGCATGCGCGCGGGCATGCTTGCCCGCAGGATCGTCGGAAACCACCCGATCGAGCACTATCGACGCCGCGACCAGCAGCGCCAGAACGGCCACCACAACAAGCAAACCGGGCATCGTCGTGCAATATGCGTTAACGAAGCCCAGGTAAGGGACACAAAAAGAAACGACACCGATCACGCGTGAAAAAGGCGTCTGCTCGGCGTCGTGCATGATGGTTCCATCTGCATTTTTGTTTGCGATTCCCTGCGTGCTAATCGTCTGCGCCACAGGGTCGACCTCGTACACCTGGTGCGTCACCACGGCGCCGTCGGATCGGTAAAAGGTTGCATTGTCACCCACGGCAATATTCGTCGGCTCAACTTGGCGAACAAACACCATGGAGCCAACGGGCAGCTCGGGCTCCATAGAGCCCGAAAGCACTGCATAGGGCGTGTATCCAAATGCACGAGGGACAAAAGAAACGACGGCAAGAGCTATGACGAGCACAATCGCCAAGCTACTAAGAAGTGCAATAAAATGTTTGAGTGCACGAGCTGTCAAAGTGTTTAATCCATCCCCATCGAGGCCATATTCGATCCATTCAAGGGCCCGCCACTTTCCTCAAACGCTACAGGGCCCTTGAAAATGGGATTCGGAAAAGCCAATTTGAAATCTCTTTCATGGCATATACCATACTGTTGACCTTTACTTTTTGCAACACTTGACACCGAAATGCTCAGAAATTGGCGCGAGCAGTCTTTTATATCCGTACCGGCCTGCCTTGTTCGATACCTGCAACCACCCCCCCCTATGCTATTTTTTCACGCTAAGTCTGCTTTGTTGTATAACGCAAATGATGCTGGCCCCCCCCCCAATTAAAATTGCCATTCAATATTTCATTTCATTCCAAGCTTCGCCATTTATCAGAATCTTGGTAAGATTCGGTCACTCCACACCAAAGCTTTCCGAAAACCCGTCCCGCTCTGGGCACATCTGGGCATGGAATCACCAGCTTATTAGGCCTTCTATCAATAAAGAGGCGCCCTCCCGGGCGGCGGGCACGAAGTTCATCGCGAGTTCCGCACGCAAAGAAGGCCACTTAATGTGGCCTTCGTCTTGCGCAGGACTGTAGAGCAGGGAACTTCGTGCCCGCCGCCCGGGAGGGCGTTGCATTTAGAAGATGGACCTAGCACTCCTTCTTCATGGCGTTGTAGCCAATCAGCACGGTCCAGACGTACGCGCAGGTCTTGGGGATCATCAGCATGCCGATAGCCGGGACAACCTCGGCCCACAGGACCACGGGGGTGTAGAAGCCAAAGCTCAACACAATGGTGAGCCACATCCAGCGGAAGGCCTCGTCATTGTCCTCCCTTGCACTGCGGTAAAACAGCACGATGACCATCAGGCCCATGATGGCGAACGGGATATTGCGCAGGATGCCCCACGCAAGCGGAGTCTGGTTGGTGAGCCACTGGTTTTGCGGCAGCATGCAGAGCGCGACGCGCATGGCGGCTAGCGCAAAGATTGCCGCGGTCGTCGCGACGTGGTTCTTTACCTGATAGCGTTCGCGCCACACGTAGTAAAGCAGTACGTAAAAGATGGTCATGGTAATCGAGGTGATCCACTTGCCCAGACCCAGCTGCACGGCATAAGCATCAAAGCCCGTCGTGCAGAGCGCCAGCGCGCGAGGAACCAGATGGAACGAATCACCGGCGCCCAAAACGACCGCCATCCAGCCAAACAGCTGGAACTGGCGATTGCCTTTGTTGCCGCGAATCATGCGAATGCCGATGGTGATGACCGTCACCAAGTACACGATGTCAAAAAGCGTTTCGAAAATAGCACGCATATATAGGTCTCCTTAAAAGAATGGTCGCAAAGAACGGTTTGGCTTCCTGGTTCCGGGCATCACCCCCTTAATATGAACGCTGTTCACTTTCTTGCAGTAAAAATCCCCGCCTTGCGCGAGGACTGTTAGTAGAGGGTTCGACGCGTGATCTCGAGCACGGCGCTCGGATCAAAGTCTTGCCGGATCACGGCAGAGAGCATAAGCGAGAACAAGACCTCGGCAAATTGCTCGGCAGAAAACTGATCGGTAAAGGCGTCCGGGCGCACCCGAGGATCACGCTTGAGCACCACGCAAAGCTGATCGAGGATATGCTGCCAGGCATGATGCATGCGACGCTTGCCATCCGCGGTGTCCTGCTGCATGAATCCCAGCGAGTGATGCGTAAAGAAGCCCGGATACTTTTGACAGCCGTGCTCCATCTGGCGATACATCCAGCGAATGCACGCGAGCGTGTCGTCCAGAACGGTTTCGTCATCGGGGTGATGGAAAATATTGCCCCACACGCTTGCCACGGTCGCACCCACGAGCGCTGTTTTAGAATCAAAGTAGTTGTAGATGCATCCGACCGACACGCCGCACGCCGCGGCGACCGAACGGATGTTGACGCCGGTCCAACCGTTTTGCTGGATGAGCTTACGGCTCGTCTTCAGGATTTTCTCCTTAGACGTCGCTGTGTTATTCATGCTCTCACCTCCAATGTGAACGCTGTTCATTTTGCCACGGCGCGGTCCCCTGTCAAGAAAAAAGCCTCGAGAATCTCGAGGCTTTCACGTTTGTACGATTGAACGCGCGGCACCGCGAGCGGCGGCCTACTCGCCCAACACGGCCTTTTTGGCAGCCGCAGCCATGTTGTCCAGATCCTCCTTGGTGGGATGGTCCTTCGCGGCAACCCAGTTGTCGAGCAGCATCTTAAATCGGGCGTTGTCGGGATCTTGCTCGAGCATGGCCTCGTAGCGCTGCTTGACCGCGGGGCCCATTTTGCCCTGGCACATCGCCCAGCCTACAAGCTCGGCATCCCCAGCCAAATTGGAAGTTACGCGGTCGATAATCTGCTGGTAATAGCTCTGGTCAGCGCCAAAACCGCAGGTACCAAACAGAAAGACGCGCTTGCCGTGCAAGGCGGAGAGCAACGCCGCGACCGAAGGCGTGCACGCGCCCTTGTCGCACCAAAAACCGACGAGCACCGTGTCGGCCGCGCAGGCGCCCTGCGCCTCGAGCGCAACCTGACCTGCATCCGCATCGTCGCTCAACGCCGCGGCATGGACAAACTCAACACCTGCAGCCTGCAGAGCGCGCTTGATCGCGCCCGAAACCATCCTGGTATTACCGCTCTTGCTGTTAACCACCAAAGAGCACGTCATAGTCACGTTGCCTCGTTTCCCCCAAAACTAAAGCCACTAATGCAATTTATTAGATGAATATCTTAGTACTTACATGACAGATGTAAACCACCGTCTGTCGATTGATTAATTTGCCCCACGGGCTTCCTCACTGGGCGAACTGGCTGCGGTAGAGTTCGGCGTAGAAGCCGCCTGCCGCTAGCAGCTCGTCGTGCGTGCCGCGCTCGATAATCTGGCCGTCGCGCATGACCAGAATGCAGTCGGCGTTGCGGATCGTCGACAGACGGTGCGCCACCACAAAGCTTGTGCGGCCGGCCATAAGCTCGTCGAATGCCGCCTGCACCTGCAGCTCGGTGCGCGTATCGATACTCGAAGTCGCCTCGTCCAGCAGCAAGATAGCCGGATCGGTGAGCATAACGCGCGCGATGCACAGCAGCTGCTTTTGGCCCTGGCTAAACGTGCCGCCGTCCTCGCCGATGACCGTATCGTAGCCGCCTGGCAGCTGCACGATAAACTTGTGCGCGTGCGCGCGCTTGGCGGCTTCGATAACCTGCTCGCGCGTGGCTCCTGGGCAACCGTAAGCGATGTTGTCCGCCACCGTGCCCTCGAACAGCCAAGTGTCCTGCAGCACCATGCCAAAGGCACGGCGCAGGCTTGCGCGCGTGTAGTCACGCGAAGACCGGCCATCGACCATGATGCGGCCGGCATCGATATCGTAAAAACGCAGCAGCAGATTGATGAGCGTTGTCTTACCGCAGCCCGTGGGGCCGACCAGGGCAAAACGCATGCCGGGCTTGGCCTCGATGCAGATATCCTGCAGCAACTTGCGGTCGGGCACATAGCTAAAGTCCACGTGTTCAAAGGTCACCTCGCCACGCGGGACGGCAAGCTCCACGGCATCTGACGCATCGGGCTCCTGCTCGCGGGCGTCGAGCAGTGCAAACATACGACGTGCCGAGGCATACGCCGTCTGGATCTGCGTAATGACGTTGGTAACCTCGTTGAACGGCTTGGTGTACTGGTTGGCATAGGACAGGAAAATCTGCACGCCGCCCACTGTAAGCGCCGCAGGCACGCCCGTGATCACGCCCGCGCAGCCGATCACGGCGACCACGGCGTAGATGATGTTATTGATAAAACGCGTGCCGGGGTTGGAGAGCGAACCCATAAACTGCGCGCGCTCGCCCGCCGTATAGAGCTCGGCGTTGAGGACATCGAAGCGCTGTTGAGCGTGCGGGCCGTAGGCGAAAGCGTCCACGAGCTTTTGCTCACCCACATACTCCTCAATATGACCGCCGAGTTGGCCCTGGATGCGCTGTTGAGCAGTGAAGCTCTTATTGGAAAGCTTGGCGATGGCACCGGCCGCAAAGATGGAAAGCGGCGTGACGAGCACCACCACAAGCGTCATGGTCAGGTTGATGGAGAGCATAAACGCGAGCGTGCCAACGATGGTGATAACGCCGGTGAAAAGCTGGGTAAAGCCCTGCAGCAGACCGTCGCCCACCTGGTCGACGTCGTTGACCACACGGCTCATAAGGTCGCCGTGGGCATGGCTGTCGATGAAGCTGAGCGGCATGCGGCTGAGCTTGTCGCTTGCCTCCACGCGCATGTCGCGCACCGTCTCGTAGGACAGACGGTTGACGCAATAGCCCTGCAGCCACTGAAAGGCCGCCGCGCCCACCACGGCGATCGCGAGCTTGGTGACAAGCGGCAGCAGCGCATCGAAATCCACCTGCCCGGCGGCGACGATAAGATCGATGCCCTCGCCAATGAGGATGGGTGTATAGAGTTGCAAGATCACCGAGACGGCGGCACTCACAAACGACGCCGTAAACGAGACGCGATGCGGGCGAACATAGCCCAGCAAGCGGCGGGTCACCGCGCCGGCGGGATAGCGCTCGGGATCGCCGGGCTGGCGCGGACCATCGCCCAGGTCGTTGAGGTTATCGTTGCCGGACACGTTGGCCGTCATCGTGGCGACCGAACCGGAAGAAGTGTACGGATTCATTTAGCAACCCTCCTTTGCGCAGACGGATGCGGAGGCGATCGGGGCGGACGCGGGCGCCGTGCTCCCCTGCTGACCCTCGAGCTCCTCGCGGCGCAGCTGCGACTGGCAAATCTCTCGGTAGAGCTGGCAGGTCGTGTACAGTTCATCGTGCGTGCCCAAGCCCGCAACCGAGCCGTGGTCGAGTACGCAGATCATGTCGGCGTCGCGCACGGTCGAGACGCGCTGGCTCACAATCACCGTGGTCAGCGGCAGCCCGCCCTCGGCGGCACCGCGCACGCTGCGCTCGCGAATGGCATGGCGAAGCGCCGCGTCGGTCTTAAAGTCGAGCGCCGAGGCGGAGTCGTCCATGATCAGAACCTGCGGCGAGCCCACTAAGGCGCGCGCGATAGTCAGACGCTGACGCTGGCCACCGCTAAAATTCTTGCCGCCCGCCTCGACCGGGGCGTCGAGCCCCTGCGGCTTGTTGCGCACGAACTCGCTCGCCTGCGCCATATCGAGCGCTGCCCAAAGATCCTCGTCGGTTGCCGCCTCGTCGCGCCAGGTCAGGTTGCTGCGGATAGTGCCGCTCACCAGCGATGCGCGTTGCGGAACGGTCGCAACCACATGGCGCAGCTGGTCGAGTGGCCAAGCGCGCACGTCGGCGCCCATCACGCACACGCTGCCGGCGCTCGCATCGTACAGGCGCGGGATAAGCGAGACAAGCGTGGACTTACCACTGCCTGTACCGCCGATAATGCCGAGCGTTTTGCCCAGCGGCAGCTTCAGGGTCACATCGCTCACGGCATTTGCCGCGCCCGCGCCAAACGAAAAGCTCGCATGGTCAAAGCTCAGTGCGGGGACTGGAGCAGCACCACCCGCCAGTTCGCTCGGCTCGGGCAGCGCGACCAGCTGGTTGTCCTCGTCGGTGATGCTCGGCTCGCAGTTGAGCACCTCGTTGATACGCGAAGCGCTCGCACTCGCCTTGGTAAAGACCACGACCAGGTTGGCAACGTACACGATAGAGGTGAGCGTCTGCGTCATGTAGTTCACAAACGCCATGACCTGGCCCTGTGTGAGTTCGCCCACGTTGACCTGGATGCCGCCCACCCACAGGATGGCGCACACGCCCAGGTTCATCACCAAAAACGTTACGGGATTGAGGACCGACGAGAGCTTGCCCACCGCGATGGCGGTATGGGCCTGATCATCGGCGGCTTGGGCAAAGCGCTCACGCTCGTGATCTTCGCGCACAAAGGCGCGAACCACGCGGGCGCCCGAAAGCCCCTCGCGGCAAATGAGCGCAATACGGTCGAGCTTTGCCTGCAGCTGCTTGTAATACGGAATGCAGCGCGCCATGACAAACCAAAACACCAAGCCGATGGCGGGCGTGCAAATCAAAAAGATGATGCCGAGCTTAAGGTCGATGGCGAGAGCCGCGCACATAGAACCCACCGCCAGGAAGGGCCAGCGAATGAGCATGCGCACGCCCAGCGCCACGGCAAGCTGCACCTGGTTGACGTCGTTGGTGATGCGCGTGATAAGCGACGGCGTGCCAAAGCGGTCGAGCTCGGCGTAGCTCAGTTTGTTGATGTGCTCGTAGAGCGCGCCGCGAATGTCGGTGCCCATGCCCTGCGAGGTGAGCGCCGCCATCTTTTGGCAGACGAGCGTAAACGAGATGCCGATCACGGCCATAGCGGCAAGTACCATGCCGTAGTGGATAACGGCGCTCACGTCGTGCGAGCCAATGCCCTTATCGATCATCTGGGCAATCACCAGCGGCGTCAGCAGGTCAAAGATCACTTCGATCAGCTTGCACGCAGGACCAACCACCATATACCGGCGAAACTTACCACCAAAACGCCTGAGCAGCTCAATCATGTATAGGCGCTCCCTATCATCATCTCTCTTCAATCTGATTCATGATAGTACGGAGAGCCCTGGAGATGCGTAAGCAACTCGTTACAGAACAAGCCCCCGAAACAATCAGGAAACTAGGCACAGAGACAAAGCGCCCGAACATGTTTTGGCAAAGCCAATGAGCAGCACTAGACAAGGGATTGAATTGTTCAGATTAACGCGCCTTTACGGGTGATTGTTGGACGACGGGGCCCGGCCGGCGGCGAGGTGTTTGGTAGTCGAGCGATCCCGCAGGCAAAGCCGAGGACCGGCGAGACACCAAATACCTCGCCGCCGGCCGGGCCATGTCGCGGCACCAAAAAACGCCCGTGCGCTCGATGGATTCGGATGCCCGACAGAGGCTCCTTATGGCTGCTTCCTTCCGGACCTGACCAGATTCGGAACATGTCGTCATCCGAACCCATCGAACGCGCTAGGCGCTCGATATATCTTACCCGCTCCAGCCCGCTACGGCAAGGTAGCTAATTTGGGACGAGGCTTTTTTGACTACTTGGGCAATCAGATCGACGAGTGGTCAAATAAGCCCGTCCCAAAAAGACTGGCCTGACGCTGTGCCACGAAAGGGGCCTATCTACTACGTTTAAGCCGCAGGGGCCA
The DNA here is from genome assembly GCA_048521445.1 of Collinsella sp. Taxonomy (GTDB): domain Bacteria; phylum Actinomycetota; class Coriobacteriia; order Coriobacteriales; family Coriobacteriaceae; genus Collinsella. The sequence goes on from DBFZQW010000057.1 coordinate 18,411, forward strand.
ACCATAGCCGGCTTTTTCGAAAATCGACAAGCCGTCTACCTGCAGTTTTGTTTTCTCATATTCCGGGATGGTCGAGGCGCTCGGCTAAACGTAGTAGATGGCCTCATTTTATGGCGGACGGTCCAACCCAAGGTCCAAGGCGGCCAGCCTCGGATAGCTATTCTCGATGTTGCGGTGGAATAGTTCCTGTTTTTGCTGCCTGAGCCGCCAAACAGGAACTATTCCACCGCAACTTATAGGGAGATGGGTTTTAGAGACGGGCGAGGTCGTAGGATCGGGCGGCGGCTTCACCGGCGCAGATGAGGCTGATTGTGGCTTCCTGGGGGTCGAGTGCCCGCTCAAGGGGCATGGGTCTGCGGCAGACCGGCAGAACTAAGTCGATACCCTGCCTATACACCGCATCCAGGCTGTCTGCACGACCGCCCACGACGGCGACCACCGGCTTGCCATATCGCTTCGCACGACGGGCCACGCCCACCGGTGCCTTACCGGCGGCGGATTGCTCGTCCATATTACCCTCGCCTGTAATGACCAGGTCGACATCGCGTACGCGCTCGTCAAACCCAATCAGATCGAGCACCGTCTCCACGCCCGAACGCAACTCGGCACCGAGCGCCAGCAGCGCGGCACCCAGGCCGCCGGCAGCACCGGCACCGGGCACGCCGAGCACCGAACCAAATGTCCGTGCACCCTCGGGCACGCGCAACAACCCCTGAGCCCGCACCCCGGTAATCGCCGCATCGAGCAGGCGGCCGTAGCCGACCATCCAGCTGTCGTACTTGCCCAGGGCCTCGGCATCCCCCGTCGGCAGACCCTTCTGTCCACCGAACACTGCCAGTGCACCGCGGCGCCCCACGAGCGGATTCTCGACATCGGAAAGCACCACAAGACGCGCGCCATTCAGTACCCGAAGCGCTGGTGTCAAATCGATACTCGCCACGTGTTCAAGGCCCGCGAGACCGGGGGCGATATTGCAGCCACACTCACCAACAAGGTGGGCACCCAGCGCCTGCAGCATGCCGGCGCCACCGTCGTTGGTGGCACTGCCGCCCAGACCAATATAGATAGTCTTTGCCCCCGCACGGACCGCGCGAAGTATGAGCTCGCCCACGCCATAGGTTGTAGCAGCCAGCGCCGACGACTCCGTGCAAGGCGAGTACCCGATGCCAGCCGCCTCGGCCATCTCGATGACCGCGGACTCGCGCTCACCATCCACCAACATCCGAGCAGACACGCGATTGTCCAGAGGACCTGCGACTTCATATGCCACGACCTCACCGCCGCACGCGGCAGCGGCATCGAGCGTCCCCTCACCACCATCCGCCAGCGGCAACGTGGTCACCTGGGCATCAGACCACACGCGGCGCACGCCCTCGGCGACTGCCTCCTCCGCCTGCGCGCTCGAAACGCTGCCCTTAAAGGAATCAATCGCCAACAGCACACGGCGGGGCCGCCGCTGCACGGGGCCAAAGTCGACCGTCTCGTCGGCGAGATCCCCAACACCCGCGAGCGCCTCGGCATGAGCGGCATGCGCCTCAAGATCGGCCCCACAACCGCAGCCAGCACCATCGGTGCCACGCAGCCCACTAAAATAGCTGCTTAGCACCGCGCAGCACTCGTCTGCCAGCACGCCGGCGGTTACATTAAACCGATGGTTCAGGCGCGAATCGACATTGAGGTCGTATAGCGAGCCCAGCGCACCCGCCTTGGCATCGGTCGCGCCATACACGCAACGCCCCACGCGCGCGTTAACCATAAGCCCCGCGCACATGCAGCAGGGCTCGAGCGTCACGTAGACCGTGCAATCGGAAAGGCGCCAGCGTCCAAGCGTCTGAGCGGCGGCACACAGGGCCGAAAACTCGGCATGAGCCGAAGGATCCTGGTCGAGTTCGCGGCGATTATGCGCCCTCGCGACAATCTCGCCCGCGCGTACCACCACGGCTCCGATGGGCACCTCGCCCACCGTCGCGGCGGCGCGTGCCTCCGCCAGCGCCTCGCGCATGAACTTCTCATCGATTCCGGTGCTCGTCATCGTTCGCCTTCCCTGTTGCAAATCCAAAACGATGCTATCATTACGACTCACGGAGAGATGGCAGAGCGGTTGAATGCGGCGGTCTTGAAAACCGTTGAGCGCGAGAGCGTTCCGGGGGTTCGAATCCCCCTCTCTCCGCCACCTTAGTGATTCACCGGCGTCATGGTGCGCTCAAACAGCGCATCGACCACGTCGGCTATCTCGGGTCGACGCTCAAGATCGTGACCCGACTCCCACCAATTTGTGAACAGTCGAATAATGCCACCGGCGATAAACTCCGATGTCGTCTCGAGTGAAACGGGCGCCAGGGCGTCTTCGGCAAGCACGTTCATCACACGCTCGCGGATGGAGCGGGCAATGCGGTCGCAAATAACGTTGGTCAACATGCCCGACATGCTGCTTGCCAAAATGTTATCCATGAGCTGCTCGTGCGCCAGAATCAAATCCATGGCATCGTCCAAAATCGCGTGTCGAAGCGCGCGCACGTCCTCGGCAGACACTGTGCCGGCCTCATCGGGCTGTTTTTGCGGCAAGCCCGACATGAGCTCATCGATATAAAAGGCGAAGTAATCGTTTTTATCGCGAAAGTGCTTATAGAACGTCGTGCGGCGAATCAGGGCCCGGTCGCAAAGCATGGCAACCGTCAAATCCTCAAACCGATGCTCTTCCAAAAGCTCGGTAAAGGCATCGAACAGGGCACGATAGGTTTTCTTGATGCGAAGGTCCATCCGTATCGCCATCCTCAAGGCGTAGACAGCATTCCTTAATTTGTCGCATATCTTACACCTGTACCACCCGTTCGTTATTGGCGCCCCCTCCCTGGTTGAAACACAACGCTTACCGGAAAGTTCGGCACCGCCAAAGGTTGCGGGTATACTAGATACGTTATACCAACAACGGCAGGCGCAAAACGCCGCTGCCATTCGAAACGGAGACATCATGCTTCCCGTCATCATCGGTATCGTTGTTGTCGTTGTGATCGTCTGCGCCATCGCCGGCATCTACAACAACATGGTCACCAAGCGCAATCGCATCGATAACGCCTGGCAGAACATCGACACGCAGCTGCAGCGCCGCAACGACCTGATCCCTAACCTGGTCGAGACCGTCAAGGGCTACGCCAAGCACGAGCAGGACACGCTCGCCGCCGTAGTCAACGCGCGCAACGCCGCCGTGAGCGCCACCACCCCCGAGGCCAAGATGGAAGCGGACAACGTGCTGACCGGTGCGCTGCGCCAGCTCTTTGCCGTGGCCGAGGCCTACCCCGACCTTAAGGCGAACACCAACTTTACTCAGCTCCAGTCCACGCTCGAGGACACCGAGAACAAGGTGAGCTACGCACGCCAGAGCTACAACGACTGCGTGCTCAGCTACAACAACGCCATCCAGACGTTCCCGGCTGTTATCTTTGCCGGCATCTTCCAGTTTAAGGAGCGCCAGGGCTTCGAGGCCGCCGAGGCCGCCCGCCAGGCACCGACCGTCAAGTTCTAGTGAGCCGTTGACGCATCCACAACCGTTTTTGCATAAACCGCCCCGTCGAATGCATACTTCGACGGGGCGGTTGCTTTTTGCCCGAAGGTACCCCCAGGGGCGGCGTGCAAATTTTGGAGTTTTCAGCATCCCGGAACCCACAGGGCAGGAACGGGCCCACAGAACCGCGTTGAAAACCCTGATTCTGAGCCCTCAGCGCCTCAGAGATTGCTCATTTTTTACAGGATGCGGCTCATGGCGCCTGCCTTTTGCCCAAAATCCAGTATGCAGGCATCCTCGACTGCTGAAAACTCGCAAAAATGCACGCCCCGCCCCACCCCAGGCGAGCGGCAACCGAAAAAACGTGCACGTCCCCTCTTCGGCTGCAACTACGGCAAAGCCCTAACAGCCAAATAAAAGGCGCGGCCAATAGGCCGCGCACCATCTCCCCTACAGCCCAGTAACCTCCTGGCAAGGAATGCAGAGCACTCGACCGAGGCGGACCGGCCCATCTCCCGGCGCATTCCACAGGACGAAAGAACCTCCGCCGCACGTAGTGCGCAGCGGAGGTTCTTTCATGTCCGAGGACGCGCCGGAAAGGTAGGTTGCCCTCGGGCCGGACAGCTAAGGCAAATTATGCGACGGTGTAAACCCAGTTGTGCTTATCCTCGACAGCACCGGACTGAATACCAGTCAGGGTCTCGCGAAGCTTCTTCATCACGGGGCCGATCTCGGTGCAGCCAGCCGGGAAGGTCACGGTCTCATCGGCACCGTAGACCTTGTTGTCGATCTCGCCCACCGGAGAGATGACGGCAGCGGTGCCGCACAGGCCGCACTCCACAAAGGTGCCGGCCTTGACCTCAGCCCACTCGACGGGACGCTGGTCGACGGTCATGCCCAGGTCCTCGGCGACCTGAACGAGCGAGCGACGGGTGATGGAGGGCAGGATGGAGTCGGTGTGAGACTGCGGAACGACGAGCGTGCCGTCCTCCTTCACGAACAGAACGTTCGCGCCACCGGTCTCCTCGACATAGGTGCGGGACTCGGAGTCGAGATACAGGTTCTCGGCATAGCCCTCGCGATGGGCCTCCATCGTGGGCTTAAGGGACATAGCGTAGTTCAGGCCGGCCTTGATGTTGCCGGTGCCATGCGGTGCGGCGCGGTCGTACTCGGAAACGCGCAGCTTAACGGGCTTAAGGCCACCCTTAAAGTACGGACCGACCGGGGTCACGAGAATGCGGAACGTGTACTCAGGAGCGGGAGCCACGCCGATCACGTCACCGGAGCCGATCATAAACGGACGCACATACAGGGTTGCGCCAGAGCCGAAGGGCGGAACCCATGCGGCGTTGGCAGAGACAACCTGCTTAACGGCCTCAACGAACTTGTCCTTGGGGAACGGGGGCATCTCGAGGCGCTGGGCAGAGTTATACATGCGCTCGGCGTTCATGTCGGGACGGAAGCAGACGATGCTGCCGTCCTCGGCGGTGTAGGCCTTCAGGCCCTCAAAGACCTCCTGGCAGTAATGGAAGATGCCACCGCACTCGGAGACATGCAGGGTGTGGTCGGCGGTCAGGCCGCCCTCGTCCCACTCGCCATCCTTCCAATGAGCCTCGTAGCTGTAATCGGTCTTCATGTAGCCAAAGCCGAGGCTACCCCAATCGATATCCTTCTTCTCGACAGTCATATGTCGCTCCTTACATACACAGTTGCATACTCGCGAACTCGCACGCAAGGACCGAGGCCGACCGCGTCGCAACGTCGCACGCCCGGAGCGTAGAGCCGGACGGGACACGCGAACAGCATCGAAGCCGATGGCACGTCGATTCGCATGCAGGAGATTGTACTCCGCACGCGCGTAGGATAAAACGCTTTTCTTTAACTAAGTAAAGTATTTTCATTTGACCGAAACTAAAGAGGCCCGCCACCGTAAGCGGTGACGGGTCTCAACTGCACGGTCTGCGCGCTGGCTCGAGCTACGCGTTCTTTTTGCCCAGCTTAGCCTTAACCAAGCCGACCACGGTCGGAATGATCGACACGGCGACGATGCCGATAATCAGCAGCTCAAAGTGCTCCTGCACAAAGGGAATGCCGCCAAAGAAGTAGCCCAGCAGCGTAAAGACCGTCGACCAGGTAATGCCGCCCAGCACGTTAAAGACAACGAAGTTGCGCCAGTGCATGCCGCCCATGCCGGCGATAAAGGGCACAAAGGTGCGGATAAACGGAAAGAAGCGGCCCAGGAAGATGGCCAGGTGGCCCCACTTATCCAAGAAGTCCTCGGACTTTTTAATACGCTCGGGCGTCATGGCCTTCACCTTGCCCGAAGCAATGATCTTTTTGCCAAAGAAGTGGCCGATCATAAAGTTGCACTGATCGCCCAGGATGGCTGCGGCCCATGCGGTGGCCAGAAGCGCCACGATGTTAAAGCCGCCGTTGTGGGCAAAGAAGCCCGAGGCAAACAGCAGCGAATCGCCGGGAAGGAACGGGAAGAACACCACACCCGTCTCGATAAAGATGATCAGGAAAACGCAGCCGTAGGCCATAAGCGGGCCGGCGGCGATCCAGCTGGCGATCGCGGTGCGCGGATCCTTAAGCAGCTCGGCGATAAAATTGATGAAACCCATGAAGTAAAACCTCTCAGTTGTGGGCGCGGACACGTCCAAGTTGACCAGTATACGGTTGCGACGCGAGCACGGGCCAAACCCCTCAAAAGTCTTACTTCATTACCAGCAAGTTTGCATAACTGACACCTGTCGCGCAAAGCCGCCAAGATTGTTCTTCCTAATCCCTAGCGAATCGCTATACTTTATTGAATCGCATTGCCATGGCGCTAAGGGAGGGCGGCCGGTGAGCTTTATCAATACCATTCGCGAGGACATCAAGACCGTCCAGGCGCAGGACCCCGCCGCGCAAAGCGGTCTGGTCATCTTCTTTTCCTATCCTGGCCTGCACGCCAAGTGGAACCACGTACCCGAGCACTGGCTCTGGGAGCACGGTCATCGCTCGCTCGCCCGTGTGCTCTCGCAAATCACCCGCCACATCACCGGCGTCGAGATTCATCCCGCCGCACAAATCGGCAAGCATTTCTTTATCGACCACGCCATGGGCGTCGTCATCGGCGAAACCACCGTCGTGGGCGACAACTGCGTGCTCTACCAGGGCGTTACGCTCGGCGGCACCGGCAACGAGACCGGCAAGCGCCACCCCACCCTGGGCAACAACGTCACCGTGGGCACGGGCGCCAAGGTGCTCGGCAACATTCGCATCGGCAACAACGTCAAGATCGGCGGCAACTCGGTTGTCGTCAAGGACGTGCCCGACAACTGCACCGTCGTGGGCGTGCCGGGACGCATCATCAAGCGCAACGGCTGCCGCGTGTTCGAGGAGAGCTTCGACGCCAAGCAGCACCGCGAGTACATGCCCGACGACGCCGCCGAGCAGTCCGCGCTCAACCGTCAAGGCATCACCGAAAACGCCCGCCGCGTCAAGGAACTCGAGCGAGAGGTGGCCGAGCTCAAAGCCCTCGTCGCCAAGCTCGTGGACGAACGCTAGTGGCGGACGACCACCGACAACATTGACGCCAACGCAAAGGCGCGCCAGAGGATTCACCCCCGGCGTGCCTTATTTGCGATGTGGCAAAGGGACTGTCCCTTTGTCACATTATGCGAACTGACTCAGATAGAGGTCGGCGTAAGCGCCCTCGGCTGCGAGCAGCTCCTCATGCGTGCCCTGCTCGATAATGTTGCCGTGGTCCATGACCAGAATCAGATCGGCATCCACGATCGTCGACAGGCGATGCGCGATCACAAAGCTCGTGCGCCCATGCATGAGCGCGTCCATGGCACGGCCGATGGCAAGCTCAGTGCGCGTGTCCACGCTCGACGTCGCCTCGTCCAGGATGAGAATCGCCGGGTTGTTGAGCAGCACGCGCGCAATGGTCAGCAGCTGGCGCTGACCCTGGCTGATACTTTCGGCATCGTTGGCCACATGCGTGTCGTAGCCCTGCGGCATGGTACGTACAAAGAAATCAACCTGCGCGGCACGGGCGGCGGCCACGACCTCCTCGCGCGTCGCCTCGGGGCAGCCGTAGGCGATGTTCTCGGCAATCGTTCCGTCGAACAGCCAGGCATCCTGCAGCACCATGCCAAACTGCTGGCGCAGCTCGCCGCGGTCCATGCGGCTCGTGTCCACACCGTCGAGGGTAATGCGGCCACCGTCGATCTCGTAGAAGCGCATGAGCAGGTTGATGAGCGTGGTCTTACCCGCACCCGTGGTTCCCACCACAGCGATCTTCTGACCCGGCTCGGCGGTAAACGACACGTCGCGCATAAGCGGCTTTTCGGGCGTGTAGCCAAAGCGCACGTGCTCAAAAGCGACGCGGCCCTCCACGCGACCCGGCAGCCTGGCGGCCTCGCCCGGCTGCGGATCGGCTTCCATCTCGGGTTCATCGAGCAGGTCGAACACGCGCTCTGCGCTCGCCAGCGCGCTCTGCAGCGAGTTGAAGGTAAACGACAGCTGCGTCATGGGCTCAGATGCCTCGTAGATAAACTGGAAGAACGCCTGGAACACACCGACGGTCATGTGGCCGGCAACCAACATGCTGCAGCCCACAATCGCAATCACGATCTGTGCCAGGCGGCCGATAAAGCGCACCGCGGGGCCAACGGCGTTAATCATAAAGTCGGCCTTGGCACTCACGCGCGCCAGCTCGCCCGAGGCCTGATGTACCTCGTCAGAACTCTGACGCTCGCGGTTAAACGCGCGAATCACCAGACGGCCCGAGTAGCCTTCCTCGACCGCACTCGTAATCTTGGACACCCACTCCTGACGCTCACCGGTTACGTCATGCGTGCGGCGCGAGACCACCTTGGTCACCAGCAGCGACAACGCCGTAAAGAACAAAAAGACGAGCGTGAGCGGCACGCTAAACACGAACATCACGCTCACGGCGCCCACCACGGTACCGATCGACACCAGAAGCTGCAGCAAGCCGCGCTGCATGCTCTCGGACATCTTGTCCAGGTCGTTGGTCGCGCGGCTAACGACCTCGCCGGGACGATGTGCGTCAAAATAGGCGAGCGGCAGACGATTGAGCTTTTGAGCGATGCGGTTACGCAGACGCAGGTTGAGGCGTTCGGCCACGCTCGACATCAAAAAGCTCTGGAGCGCGTAGAACGAGGCAGCGGCCGTCCAGATCATAAAGTAGATGAAGATGGTCCTGCCGCAATTCTCCCAGGTGATGTTGAAGGTGGTGTCGTTGGCAAACGCCACCTGAATGTGGCCCCACAGCTCATCGATCACGCGGGCGCTATATGCCGGCGCGGCGGTGTTAAAGATGGCATAGAACACAATGCTCGCGAACACGATATAGAAGCGCCAATGGTCGCCGGCAGCCTCGCTCCACAGGCGGCGCACCGTCGCCCAGGTATCCCGAGGCGTCTCGTCCTCGTCTTCATCGTCCACATCGCGCATGCGCTCCGCCTCGGCTCGAGCGCGCTCATCCTCGGCGCGCTCGTTTTCCTCGTACAGCGCCTGGCGGCGCGCCTCGCGCGCGGCTGCAGCCTTGGCGGCCTCGTCCAGCTCGGGTGCTACGGCAGCTGTTTCCTCAACAAGCCCCGTGGCAACGGCGTCATCAACGCTGGCCTGCTTCCTGAGCTCCTCGGTCATGCTACTCACCTCCCTTCATTTGCGATTCCGCGATGGCGCGGTACACCTCGCAGGTTTCCATAAGCTCGCCATGCGTGCCCAGGCCCACAACCTCGCCGTCCTTGAGCACGACGATCTGGTCGGCGTGCAAGATCGTCGAGATGCGCTGCGCGATAATGAGCACCGCAGCGTCACGCGTCTCGTTTTGCAACGCATGGCGCAGGGCGGCATCGGTCTTAAAGTCCAGGGCCGAAAAGCTGTCGTCGAAGATATATAGATCGGCATGCTTCATGAGCGCACGGGCGATTGCCAGACGCTGGCGCTGGCCGCCCGAAAAGTTCGTGCCGCCCTGCGCCACCGGAGTGTCGAGCCCCTGCGGCTGATCGAGTACAAAGGTGCTCTGGGCAACCTCAAGCGCGTGAAGCATGTCGGCCTCGGTCGCGCCCTCATTGCCAAAGCGCAGATTGCTTGCCACGGTGCCCGAGAACAGCCATGCCTTTTGCGGCACATAGGCAATGCGCCCGCGAATCTCGCCTTGCGAAAGCTCGCGCAGGTCGACGCCGTCCAGGCGAATGGCGCCCTTGGTGGCGTCGTGGAAGCGCAGCAGGAGCTTGGCCACCGTCGACTTGCCCGAACCCGTCGAGCCGACGATCGCGGTCGTCTGACCGCGGCGACAGGTAAAGTTCAGATCGCACAGCGTGTCCTCGTCGGCGTCGTCGAAACGGAACGACATATGATCGAACACGGCGACCGCGTCGGCACTGTCAACAGGCTCCGCCGCGCACGTATCCAGCGTGCGCTTGCCGTCCACAATGCTCGGCTCAATCTCCAACACCTGTTGCGCGCGGTTGAGGCACGCCGCAGCGCGCGGAAGCGTCAGAATCACCATCTGCGCCATCATCACAAAGAATAGGATCAGGATTGCGTATTCCAACACGGCCGAAATGCTGCCGATTTGCATGGCGTGGACGCCCGCACGATTGCCGCCCACCCACAGCACCGCCACCTCGGCGATGTTCATCAAAAAGAAGCTGGAGCTGTCGAGCCCCACAAACAGGTGGTTGACCTTAATGGCATTGTCCGCGTAATCGCTAAATACCTCGTCCAGGCGCTGCTCCTCGTGGCGCTCCTTATTGAAAGCGCGGATGACGCGAACGCCCACGATGTTCTCACGCAGCACCACGTTCATGCGGTCGATAAAGCTCTGCAGGCGCATAAAAATCGGCGCGGCGTTAGCCACCGTAAAGACCGCCGCCACCAGCACGATCGCAACCACCACGCCCAGCAGCGTTCCCATGGCGGGATCGATGAACCAAGCAAAAATAATGCCCGCGACGGCCAAGAACGGCACCGGCAGCACCAACTGAATCGTCTGAAGGATCGCTTGCTGGATCACGTTGATGTCGTTGAGCGAGCGCGTGATCATCGAACCCGTGCCAAAGCGCTCAAAGTCGCTGGCCGCGAGTTCGAGCGACTTGTCGTACACGGCATTGCGGATATCGCAGGCCACGTTGGCGGCCAGGCGCGCCGAAAGATAGCAGCCCAGCACCGTGCCGCCGCTGGCCATGCCGGTCGCGATAAGCATGTACAGACCGTTGCGTAAAATATAGTCGACATCGCCCGTGGTAATACCGGTGTTGACCATGTTCGCCAGCATCGTGGGAACCAACAGCGTACCGACGTTATCTATCAGCACCGCAAACAGCGTCACCGCAATCAGCCCACGATACGGCCTCATAAACCTCATTAAGAGTCGCATGTCTCCCCCTCGATCTTATCGTTCGCATCGTTCTCCGCGGCCATCTGCTGTTTAAACGCCTCGCACTCTTCGTTAAGAACATGGGAGAACTTACCGACCAAGCGCATAATCTCGCGCTGCTCCCGCGGCTCGAGCGCGCCAAAGGCACGCTGCTCGGCTTTAACCGCCGGCAACGCATAGTGCTCGGCGAACCGCCGGCCCTCATCGGTCAAACAAACGACCTTATTCTTACGACTGCCTTCGGCAAATTCCAGCGTTGCAAGCCCTCGCGCCGTCAGAGTTTTAATTGCCGAGTTAATGGTCTGCTTGCTATAGAACCATTCGCTTGTCAGACGACTCACGGCGATGCTACCGCCCGCCGTGCTGGTGTCGACGAGCATCCAATAGGCGCAGTCCGAAAGACCGCAGGTGCGCGAGAACTCCGAATAGATATGGTCGAGTCCATTGAGCATCCGGTCGAAATCGACCAGCGTAACCGCGCTATTCATCTATCCCACCATTCGATTGTCCGAGTTTTGACCAATTTGTATTTCTAGATTAGTCCGAGTTTTGACTATCGTCAATAAGCTCGTTATATATGGTCAGCTCAACATAAGCATATCGACAAAAAAAGACCGCCGGCGCGGGGGCGGCGCCGGCGGTCACGCGAGAATAGCGATGTATTTGCCCGTTAGGCAGCGACGGCCTCGTAGACCGTTGCGCCCGCAAAGCTGTCGTGCAGGCTCTTGCCGCAGATCCAAGGCAGCTCGACGACCTCGCAGACCGTGTTGACCAGCTCGGAGCAATCAGTAAAGTGGCCCTTATCGTTGAGAGCCTCGCAATCCTGAACACGCCAATAGCCATCGGTGTGCGTGATGTAGTACTCGTGATTGTTAATCGACACGAAAGCGCGCGTCTTGGAACGCAGCAGCTTCAGAAATCCTTCGAAGTCGGTCTCGACGACATCTCCAGCCTGGAACATGATGTTACCTCCTGGCCCGGCGCCACCATGGCGCGTTGATAAACGTTGATACTCCTTTAGTAAAACCTTTATCAGAGCTTATGCGCGCATCATTTAGGCAAGTGGTAAAAAACCGCAGGGTAGACGGGATAAAACGTTTAATCATCCCACCGGTTTGTCACATTCTGGCTGAAGTTTTATGCAAACCAACTTTTCAACTTGGTAGCTTGCATTGTTTGGGACCGACTGCGCGATTACGGTTTTGGTTCGGCGGGTAAAAACGAGGCATCGAAACCAACGTCAGGAGGACCCATGGAGACCATAGAAGCGCTCATCCATCGCCGTAGCTGCCGCAACTACAGCGATCGCCCCGTCGAGGCAGAAAAGCTCGCACGCATTATCGAGGCAGGCCAGTACGCGCCGAGCGGCATGGGACGTCAGCCGGTAACGTTTGTCGCCGTTACCGATCCCGCGACCGTCGAGCGTCTCTCGCAGCTCAACGCCCAAGTTATGGGCAGCGAGGGGGATCCCTTCTACGGGGCCAAGACTGTTGTGGTAGTGCTGGTCGACCGCAGCGTGCCCACGCACCTGGAAGACGGCTCGCTCGCCATGGGCAACCTGCTCAACGCAGCCTATGCGCTGGGCGTCGATTCGTGTTGGATCCACCGCGCGCACGAGGTCTTTGACTCACCCGAGGGACTGGAACTGCTGGCCAAGTGGGATCTGCCCGCCGACGGAAGCCTGCGCGGTGTGGGCAACTGCATTCTGGGCTACGCCAAGGACACGCTACCCGAGCCCAAACCCCGCCGTGACAACGTGGTGTACGTCAAGTGATTAGTTCCGCCGTTCTAACGAACGGCGGACCCGCTGAAAGGCCCCGTCCCATATTTGCTGCCCCACTCGCAACTAATCTTGCCGATGGAGTTGTTGCCGTTTCGCTCGTCTGACTCGCATCGGCGTCGTCGCTTTGCTCGCCTTCGCCCTTTTGAGCATCGGCAATGGTGGCAGCAGCTGCGACCATACCGCGCTGGGGCGCCACACCCGTCTGGTCTCGTGCGCCTTCAACAAGCTCTGTGCCAACATGCGCGAGCTCAGGCGATTTGAACATCGCGCCCAGACTCGCGCCACCGCCGGCATAACCAAGCGCCGCGAGCGCGATGACAATCACCGCAACAACAACTGCAATCGGCACATAACGGTGCCAGCCAGCAGGATTGAGTCCACTGCGGCGGGCAGCACCGCGGCTGATATAGCCAAGCGTTCCATCGTGCTTGAGCTTTGAGCCCACCACGCGCCTTCGTCCCCACAACGAGGACTCGGCCTGCATGGCCAAGCGAGCGCTTGCCGAAGGATAGCCATATTTTGTGCGCTTGAACGAGCCGTCGAACCCCGAGGCGCTTTTGCCCCACGTCCGCGAAGTCGTACGCCGGCCGACCGGCGCCGCACTTCGCTTTGTTCGGTTCGTTTTTGAAGTCTCCGCCATACTCCCCCGCACGCCGTAACACAATCGAAACAATGCTTCTTTGGACTGTATCACACGCGCCGCACGCGGTCACGGCGCCTCGCTCAGCGGTCGTTGTCCTTCAGCAGGCGCCATAAAGTCGTGCGGCTTATACCGAGCACCTCTGCCGCACGTGTCCTGTTGCCGTGAAGGTGCTGCAGGACCAACCGTGCGACATCGCGCTCGGTATCGGCCAGGGGACGCAAGATGTACAAATCGCTTTCGAGCGCCGGGGCGCCAAAGGTCGCGGTCTTGATAACGTCCTCCTGGGCAAGCACCTCTTTCGCCATGGCACGCTCCACCGTTCCAGCCCCCACTAATATATAGAGTCGTTCAGAGACTTCACGCAGCTGCAGGTAATTGCGGGGCCAACGGTACGCATCGAGCGTCTCTGCCGCGGCGGCGGACAACATGGGGGCACCCGTCTTAAACATATCTGCCAGATACCCCAGATAGCGCGCAACCTTTTCCGACGCGCCGCCCTGCTCGGCAATCGCCGGCGCCACACTCACTGCACAGGCCAGACGCTCGGTTACAAAAGCAGCCTGATCGCTTTCGCCGCCGCCCGGCATATCGTTTGCCGTCAACACCACATGGCAACGAGTTGCGAGCGCCGTGTCGATCATTGCGGACACGAGCTCGCGCAGACGTTGGGGGCCAACAGCATGCCAGCCGCCCATGCAAAGTGTCAGCCCCGTTTGGAATAGCGGCGATTCGGAACTTTTGAGCAGATGGCGCCAGCCGCGATCCGTAAGCTCATCAAGCGCAACGGACACAAAGGGCTGATCGGCATAGGGTCCATCCAGGTACAGGCGTCTTGCAATCTGATCCTGCCCCGCGCCCAGCTCGCCCTCGAGCATAAGGGGCACCCCACGCGCATAGCTCTCCCGTACGGGGGCAGCGACCGCCGCCGCGTCTTCGACGATGCCGTACGTGCTCGACGCGTAGCGAGCCTCGACTTCGTCGGCATTGAGCCACTCGATGCCCGCATGCGTCGCAGCGGCGCGCACCTCATGCGCCACGACCACCCAAAGCGCTCCGCGCTCCTTGGCCGTCGGGCGCACCGTCAAGCTCAACCGCACGCCCTCGTGGCCCATCACCAGGCGCGCCCCATCGCCCACGCGAGCGAGACGCTCGGAAACAAAAGCAGCGATATCCTGCTCGAGCGCCGCGTCACTCATAGTCGAGATCACAACGCCACCGCGCTCGTCGATTGCCAGCGCCGATGCTCCGGCTGCGGACAATGCCTCGATCAGAATCTGCAGCTTGGCATCGCTATCCATGATTTGCCCCTGTCCGCGGCGACATGCAACCGCCGACGGTCGCACAACCGAATGTTTCAAAATTGAACGATATTACTCACCAAACACTATAGGGCAAAAGTCGCCGTCCTGCGAGTATATGAATTGCCCCGCATCGCCATCCTGGCGGGGCGATAAGAGCTCTTCGGGACCTATCAACCTGCGGACAAGCCATACCCGCAAGAGCTCCTATCGCTCCACCGCAGGCATGCGCTCGCCAGCACGCAGCACGCAACACGCAAATCAGCTACTTCTCTACCAGATTCCCAGCACGTGCTGCATTCCCAAACTCATGCATGCAATTCCAATCCAGCAGCAAAAGCCCAACGCGATGGGCTTGCCGCCCTTTTTGACCAGCTCGACGATATCGGTATTAAAGCCAATAGCCGCCATGGCCATCACGATAAAGAACTTCGACAGCTCCTTGATGGGCGCCGTAATGGATGCAGGAAGCTGAAGCACCGTGGTGATTACGCTCGCCAGCACAAAGAACAGCACGAACATGGGAAACGCGCGTTTAAGTGAGAACGTGCTTTTGGCGTCGCCGCCAGCTTTGCGCGCCAGATGCATCTGCCAGCATGCGAGAACCAGCGTAATGGGAATAATGGCCAGCGTCCTGGTGAGCTTGACCACCGTGGCGCTTTCGAGCACATTGGCGCCGGGATGCATACTGTCCCAGGCGCTCGCCGCGGCCGTTACCGACGAGGTGTCGTTGATGGCGGTGCCGGCAAACAGGCCAAAGCCCTCGTTGGTCAGCCCGAGCATGCCGCCGAGCGTCGGAAACACGAGCGCCGCGATAACGTTAAACAGGAAGATGACCGAAATAGCCTGGGCAATCTCGCGATCGTCGGCATCGATGACGGGTGCGGTCGCGGCGATGGCAGAACCGCCGCAAATCGACGAACCCACACCCACAAGCGTCGCGATCTTGCCCGGCACGTTCATAACGCGGCAGAGCACGAAAGCGATGACAAGCGAGGTCGAGATCGTCGCCACGATAATCGGCAGCGACTGAGCGCCTTTGGACAGAATCTGCGAGAGGTTCATGCCAAAGCCAAGCAGGATTACCGCGTACTGCAAGACTTTTTTAGACGTATAGGTGACA
>DBFZQW010000058.1:0-34225 GCA_048521445.1 Collinsella sp.
GCTGGTGTACGCCTCCAAGCCGCACTCCTATCGCGAGCTGCCCATTCGCGCCGGCGAGATTGGCCTGGTGCACCGCCACGAGCTGCGCGGCGCCCTGCACGGCCTGTTCCGCGTGCGCTGCTTTAACCAGGACGACGCCCACCTGTTTGTGCGCCCCGACCAGCTGACCGACGAGATCGTGGGCGTGGTCAACCTCATCGACTCCGTGTACCAGAAGTTTGGCTTTAAGTATCACGTTGAGCTTTCCACCCGCCCCGAGGACTCCATGGGTTCGGACGAGGATTGGGCTCGCGCCGAGGAGGGCCTGCGCACCGCTCTGGAGCAGCTGGGCATGGACTACGAGGTCAACGAGGGCGACGGCGCCTTCTACGGCCCCAAGATTGACTTCCACCTGGAGGACTCGCTCGGCCGTACCTGGCAGTGCGGTACCGTCCAGCTCGACTTCCAGATGCCGCTCAACTTTGATCTGGAGTACGTGGACGCCGACGGCACCAAGAAGCGCCCCATCATGCTGCATCGCGTGTGCTTTGGCTCCATCGAACGCTTCATCGGTATTCTGATTGAGCACTTTGCGGGCAAGTTCCCCACCTGGCTGGCTCCCGTACAGGTCAAGGCGCTTCCCGTCTCTGAGAAGAGCCGCGACTACGCCCACGAGGTGTGCGCCAAGCTGGAGGAGGCCGGCATTCGCGTAGTCTGCGACGACCGCGACGAGAAGATCGGCTACAAGATCCGCGAGGCACGCAGCATCGACCGCGTGCCCTACATGCTCATCCTGGGCGAGAAGGAGGTCGAGGCCGGCAACATCTCCGTCCGCGATCGCTCCAACGAGACCGTTCAGATGAGCCTCGACGAGTTTGTTGCGAAGGTGACCGAGGAGATCAAGACTCGCGCCTAAGGCAAGCTTCACAACAATTAACAAAGGCGACCGTCCGCATAGGGCGGTCGCCTTTTTCATGCCGAAATAAGAAAAGCCGCTGGTTGAGCGGCTTTTTTTGTTGCACAAGGAGGTACAGGTTTTTATAGAGGGGTATGGAGATGTACCTACTAGCAGTACATTTTGCGTAATCTGGGCAAACGCTGATTAATTGCTCGTATAATGTCGTCTGTCGAAAGATACAAAAACCTGTACTTTTGCGACTGCGCCTAGCTGCGAGCGAGAAGCCTGTTCTAAACGCCCCTGCATTTGCGTGCATCGCAAAGCTAAAAGAGGGGGCGAGAACATGGAACAGACGGCACGGCGCCAAGAGCAGCTGCCAGGCGCATTTAACGGCGTCACCACCAACAGCCAGCATGGCCGCGTCCGCTGGTATCTGGTCCACACCCCCCAGGGAAAAGAGCGCGAGACCTGCGAAAAGGTCCGCTGCATTATCCCGCACGAGCTGATGCAGGACGCTTTTGTGATGCAAAAGGAGTTCTGGTTTAAGCGGGACGGCGCCTGGTCGCTTCAAACCAAACCCATGTACAAGGAATATTTCTTTGTCGCCACGCACGATGTTGCCGCGCTCGATAGGGCTTTGGCTCAGTTGAGCTTTGGCTGTCGAATCGCCGGCAGTAGGGAGCGGGCGTATATGCCCATGCCGGACGATGCGCAGGACTGGTACCGCAGTGTGCTGGACGACGACGGCGTGGTGCGCAACAGCGTTGCGCGCATAGAAGACGGCGTGTTGCACATAGATCAGGGTCCCTTGGTGGGGCAAGAGGCTCGCGTTAAGAAGATCGACCGTCATAAGCGCTGGTGCCTGGTAGACGTGGGCGAAGGTAACTCCGCATTTAGGGAGCTGCTACCGCTCGACGTTCCCAGCAAAACGTAAGGGAGACGTTGCACCAGCTATTCGTTCGCATTTTTGAATTTACCGATTGGGGGATCCCTGGGGAACGGGGACGTAAGTTTGACTGTGGCTGCTAAAGAAGTAACAGAGAGCAATGCGCCCGCGGGGGCGGCGCTGATTGCTCAGGCCATGGATCGACGTGAGGGCGCCGGTCGCTACAAGGCCATGCAATCCATCATGGACTGGGATCGCTCGCGCCTGGCCTACCGCGTCGTGAAACGCACCTTCGACATTGTGTTCAGCGGCTGCGTGCTGGCCGTCATCGCCGTACCCAGCCTGGTTCTGGCCGCTGCCATCCGCCTGGAGAGCGAGGGCAACCCGTTCTACAGCCAGATTCGCGTGGGCCAGACCTGCCACGACGGCACCCTGTCAACCTTCCGCATGTGGAAGTTCCGATCCATGTACAAGGACGCCGATGAGCGCCTCGCCGAGCTCAAGGAGCAAAACGAGATCGCCGGTGCCATGTTCAAGATGAGGGACGACCCGCGCGTAACGAAAATCGGCAAGTTCATCCGCAAGCACTCCATCGACGAGTTCCCGCAGTTCCTCAACGTGTTCCTGGGGCAGATGTCCGTCGTGGGCCCGCGCCCGCCGCTGCCGAATGAGGTTGCGGAGTACACCGACTACGACCTGCAGCGCCTGGCAGTGAAGCCTGGCATCACCGGCTGGTGGCAGGTGACCGACCGCAACGATACCGACTTTGACGGGATGGTCCGCCGTGATTTGGAGTACATCGCCAAGCGCGGCCTCATCACGGACTTGAAGATTGTTCTCCTCACGGTCGTTGAGGTCTTTACCGGTGGAGGTGCTTGCTAAATGACTGAACCGGTTAGGGTGGCTCAGGTTGTTGGCAAGATGGTTGGCGGCGGCGTCGAAGCTGTCGTTATGAATTACTATCGTCACATCGATCGCAGTAAAGTGCAGTTTGACTTTCTTGTTGATTCCGATTCGACGCTTGTTCCCCGTGACGAGATCGAATCGCTCGGTGGCAGGGTCTTTGAGATACCGCCCTATCAGCATATAGCTGAATACCAGCGAGAGCTTCAGCGTCTCTTTAAGCAAGAGGGCTGGAAGATTGTCCACAGTCACATCAACGCGCTTTCGGTCTTTCCTCTTCGTGCTGCGAAGAAGGCGGGTGTTTCTGTGCGGATTGCCCATAGTCACTCTACGAGCGGTAAGGGGGAGTATGCCAAGAATGCCCTGAAGGCCGTGCTGAAAACGCAATCGAATCGATATCCAACACACCGATTTGCATGTAGTCAATTTGCCGGTGAATGGCTTTTCGGTAAAGCTGCGCACTTCGAGGTCGTATACAACGCAATCGATTTGGATCGCTTTCGCTTCAATGCGGAGGCTCGTGCGCAAGCGCGAGCCGACCTGGGCCTCGTCGGCAACCAGTTTGCCATTGGACATGTGGGGCGCTTTACTGCCCAGAAGAACCATGCGTTTTTGATTGACGTTTTTGCTGAGGTCGCAAAGCGCCGCGACGATGCTGTCCTGCTGCTTGTCGGTACCGGCGAAGCCGGGGCCTCCGTAAAGGCCTTGGTGGACGAACGCGGTCTTACTGATCGCGTTAAGTTTCTGGGGCAGAGAAGCGATGTCAATCGCTTGTACCAGGCGTTTGATGCGTTCGTTCTGCCAAGCCTTTACGAAGGCCTGGGCCTCGTCGGCGTCGAGGCACAGGTGTCTGGCTTACCGTGCCTGCTGAGTGATGCGATTACGCGCGAAGTGGACGTAACGGGGGAATGCAAATTCTTGCCGATTGATAGTCCTGCCGTGTGGGCCGATGAAATCGATTCACTCTTGCCGTACTCGTATGAGGGTCGATTGTCTATCTCAAGTGGGCAATTCGCCGATTACAACATTGAGTTGCAAGGCGAGCGACTGACTTATAAATATCTAGATCTCTACTCAAGGAATTAGATGGCAAACAGTAACTTGGTATCGGTGATTGTGCCGGTATATAACGTTAAGCCTTATCTGCGGGAGTGCTTTGATAGCATTTGCCGTCAAAGCTATCGTAACATCGAGATTATTCTTGTCGATGACGGCTCGACTGATGGTTCTGGCGAGCTTTGTGATGTTCTTGCTGCAAGCGACGACCGTACCACCGTTTTGCATAAGGAAAATGGCGGTCTTTCCGACGCTCGTAATGCAGGGCTGCGTATTGCTCAGGGCGACTGGATTTCCTTCGTTGATAGCGACGACTACATTTCTCCTGTTTTTATCGAGGTTCTTTTTAACGCCTGCCGCGATACGGGATGTCAGATATCTGCTGTTCCATTTGGCAAGCCGTTCAATGATGGTGATGCTTGCCCTTTGGTGGAGTCTCTTGACCCCGTGGCGCCTGCGAAGGCACTGCCTTCGCCCGATGTCCAGCGTCTGATGTTATATCAGACGCTGGACACCGGTGCCCAGTGGCGCCTTTACGCAAAGGCGCCACTGGGCATTGACCCGTTCCCTAAGGGGCTGTATTACGAGGATCTCGCTAGCGTCTATAAGATTATTCACAAGGTTGATTCCGTTGCCGTTGTCGATTGCCGTGAGTTGTATGCATATCGCATGAGAAGTAACAGCATTATCAGGCAAGAATATCGACACATTAAAGGCGAGTCTGCATTGATAATTGCCGATCGGCTCTACCAGGATATTTGTAATTGGTATCCGGACCTAAGTAAAGCCGCCGCTTCGCGCTGCTTTTCTGTTTGTAGGATGGTTTACGCACAGATTCCGATGGCTGGGGTCTCTGAAAGCGACCTTAACGACCGCGATGACCTTTGGAATAACTTATCTACATTTCGTTTGCCTGTTCTGAAGGATTTCGAAGCTAGAAAAAGAGAACGCTTGGCAGCATTTTTTGCCTGCTGCGGAAGAAGAATTTTTTCCGTATTTTGTTCTGCCTGTCGCTTATCTGGATTAATGCAATAACTAACTTGAAAGTAGCTTAAACAATGTTAGTTCTATCATTAATGACGTTATATTTTCTTTTGCTGCTTGCAATCTCTCAAGAGCTATCAAAAAGTGATTGGATGAATCCAGCATCAATTTGTAACGCCTCTTTCTTTATTTGCTCACTCGCTGAATTGTATAACTGCCTTGTCTTCGGTACTGAAGTCTCCCTCCATGGAGGATTACTTATTTGCTTCTTTGTTACCGTCTTTGATGTCGCATCGCTATTTTTCTTGCTTTATTTTAGACAGATGAAAGTGCAGCGAAGCAAACTTAATGCTAGTGTTGAATCGACGACTCTTGTAAGGATTCAAGTTCCGACATCTCTTGTTCTATTGGCTGTTGTCCTTGGGGTCGTTACTGCCGTTTTGTTTTTGAAAGATGTTCGATCAGCTGTTTCGGGTCCTGTTGCTGGGGACTGGAATTCTTTAATGAATTCTTACCGAACTGCATCTGCTTATAGCGGCGATGATCCTTCAGTCGGGCTTTCGTCTTTATCCAATATATGCTTTAAATTGCTTACCATTTTTTCGTTTGTATATCTAATTATTGGTTTTAACAATATTATTTGCGATGGATTTAGCATCAAAGATGCTCTCATGCTTCTCCCCGCTGCGTTTTATGCAATTTGTCAATTATTGAATGGCGTAAGGCTAGGTGCCATTGTTTTTGTCTGTTCATGCGTTTGCTGCATATGGATTTTACTATCGATTAACAGTGGGTGGACGATAAGAATAACCCTTGGGAAGTTTATCAAAATTGTATTCGCTCTTGTTTTTGCCTGTTTCTTATTTTGGGTTGCCTCTTGGTTTGTTGGACGAGAAGTTACTCTTGGACCATTGGATTATATTTGCAGCTACATTGGCTATTCATTTGTTTTATTTGATAAATTTCTTCAAAATCCTGGTGTTGCAAGCAAGTACTTTGGCTCGGAGACTTTCGTAGCACTATATTCTTCTTTTGGACGAAATTTTGGCTTTACTAATTTAGTTTCATCCGGTAACCATGAGTTTCGTTCTTGGGGTTCAATCGATCTCGGTAATGTATACACGGTATTTCGATTGTGGTATCACGATTTCGGTTTTGGCGGTACTGCGCTATTTAGCCTCTTAACTGGTCTTTTTTATTCAAACCTCTATGAGCATGCTCGCATGCTTCATGGTGGGTCCCCGCTGTCTATTTCGATGATTTCGTATACCTATCTTTCTTCGGGCATATTCTCCATGCCGCTTGTTGGAAAGCTCACCTCATCTCTCTTTACTCCAACGACTTGGTTTTTAGCCATCTCGTCTCTGTTCCTAAGTGAGTGGATAAAAAGATATCAGAAACGACAACCCCCTATGAATTAGTCCATTATCTAGAAAAGGTATCAGAATGAAAAAAGTTTCAATTATTACTCGTCATAACGTTCTCAACTACGGGTCTGTCCTCCAGGCTTATGCTACGCAAGAAGTTGTTAAAAACTTGGGGTACGATCCTGTTGTTGTTGACTATCGGAGATGCGCTGAGACCCTTGATTCTCTTGTGAAGCGTTATTCAGAAGGTAGGTCTCTGCCTCATCGCATCTATAGGAACACGGTTTGGCGTTTGCTGTACAGTGCAGGTGAGAAGCGTTTTAAGAGCATGAGAGAGCAGTATCTGACTCTTTCTCCGCATTGTGATGAAACAAGTATCGACGCCTTGCTGCCTAACACAGATATCTATTTGACTGGCAGCGATCAGGTCTGGAACGAACTTGGCGATGGCTCTCTAGATCCGGTATTCTTTTGGGACGGGCTTTCTAAGGTCGAGGGAAAGAAGGTCGTATCCTACGCCGCTAGTTTTGGACGTGGTGGCGTTGTAAAGGGGTATGAGTCGCAAATTGGTAACTGGCTCAAGCGCTACGATGCCATTTCCGTCCGCGAGGATTCAGGTAAGGATATCGTTGAGAGCTACGGTCTCAAAGCTGAGCAGGTTTTGGATCCGACCCTGCTTCTCAATCGCTCCGAGTGGAACAAGATTGCCAGTAAAAAGGCTCCCGTTGAAAAGCCCTACGCCCTCGTCTATAACCTCCATCCTGATTCAGATATGCTGCAGTACGTTAAAGATAAGACCGCTGGCTCCAATCTTGAGATTGTAAGTGTTTGCCCTACGTTTAGGAGAAGGGTAGGAAAACAGGTCGTTCTTCCGCCCCTGGAGGATTTCCTTGCGCTGTTTAGGGATGCATCTTGCGTATACACGGATTCATTCCACGGCACTGCTTTTTGTATCAATCTCGGCACCCCATTTGTTGAGATCTTTCCAAAGGCTAATGCCGCGCGAAATAAATCTGTTCTTAGACTCTTTGGCCTAGAGAATAGGGCCTGGGACACGTTCCAAGGCAATGCTTGGGACGACGATATCGATTGGCAGCATGTTGGCGAGGTTCTTGATGGGGAGCGCAACCGCAGCCTCTCCTGGCTTGATCGCGCGTTGAAGGAATAGATGAATGCAAAGTATCTGCGAAGACAAAATGTGTGCGGGCTGCATGGCATGTGTCGATGCCTGTCCTAAAGATGCAATCGCTGTTCTTGAAAGGCTCGAGTACTATACCCCCAGTATCGATCAAAGCAAATGCATTGATTGCGGTAGGTGCACAGCTGTATGTCAACAATGCAATCCGCCTCAAGGCTCTAAACCTAGTAAATGGTTGCAAGGATGGGATTCTAACTCGGAGAGCAGGGGAACCTCCTCATCGGGCGGCTTGGCGGCCGCGATTATCCGAGGGTTTATTTCTGCCGAAGGAGTAGTTTGCTCTTGCTGTTTCCGGGACGGTCAGTTTGGGTTTGAGTTTTCTAGCTCGATTGCGGATGCCGTTAAATATAAAGGATCTAAGTACGTTAAAAGCAATCCAATTGGCTCTTACGCTCGTATAAAAAAATTGCTGGTTGAGGGTAAAGAAGTCTTATTTGTAGGATTGCCTTGCCAGGTGGCCTCTCTTAAAAACTTTGTCGGCAACAAGCTTCTTTCGAATTTATATACGGTTGATTTGATTTGCCACGGTACTCCTTCGCCTGCGATTCTCCGTCAATTCCTGAGTGAGAATGGGATTGACATGAATCAGCTTGAGTCGATTGAGTTTCGTTCTAAAGGCAGCTTTCAGCTAAGGGAGAACGAGCGAACGATTGATTTGCCCGGTGTTTTGGATGGGTATACAGTAGCTTTCTTGGCGGGGCTGGACTATACGGAAAACTGTTATCACTGCAGGTATGCAAGCATTGAAAGAGTTTCTGATGTTACATTAGGCGATTCCTGGGGGACGAATCTTACCGAAGAAATGCGTCGGGGTGTCTCCCTGGTTTTAATCCAGAATCAAAAAGGACAGCGACTGATAGACCTTGCTGGTGCTGAGTTAATGACGGTTGATATCGAGACCGCCATTAAGAATAACGGTCAGTTGAGGAGTCCCTCCGAGAAGCCATCTGCGCGAGCGCGATTCTTCGAGGACCTTTCATGCGGTAGATCAATTACCGATGCGGTAAGAAGGTCTTTGCCCAAAAGGTATTTCAAACAATCGCTTAAACGTTTGCTAATTCGCATTGGTTTGCTCAAGCGCGGGGGGGGGTACGGAATTAAGGTCTCATTAGCACCTGATTCCAACCCCTTGCATTACATTAAAGGAAGCATTCAATGAAGATTCTTCTAATTGGTGAGGTCACAGGCAATACTGGACCTTCAAATGTACACAAGTCATTAGTGGAATATTGGCCTTCTTGCGATTCGATACGGCCGCTATATTCAAAAAGTAAAATCTCCAAGTTATATGAGGCTATTTCTGAGGGTCTTAAGAGCGATGTGATTGTCTCTTGCGGCGCTGGTTGGACGGATATCATTGCGCATCGGGTGCTTTCTGCCTTTGGTAAACCTGTCATTTGCTTTAATCATGGGTACGTCCCTTTTGAGAATGAGATCAACGGTCTCGGATATAGCGATAGAACTGTCAAGGCAATCATTAAGCATTTGCGTACTGCGGATTTGATCGTTGCGAATTCTTTCCTCCAGGAGAACTTTGTTAAGAAACAGCTGCCTGAATGCTCCGATAAGGTTAAGCACGTTTGCCTTGGGGTCAAAAGGTTTAAACAATGCGGCTTCGAAGGCCAACGTGAAAATATCGTTGCTGTTAGCGGGGGCACCCGTCCAATTAAGGCCAACGAAATAGTCGCGAAGGCCGTCTCGATTCTCAGAGATCGTGGTGTCGATTGCTCTTTAAGGGTGTACGGGCGACGGTACTCCGATAACTCTTCCTTAGATAATCTCATGACCTCGGCTGACGGTGAATATAGGGGCCAAGTTGCCTCCGATCAGTTTGTGAACGAGCTTCGAGAGTGCTCGGTATTCGTTATGAATTCTAGGCATGAGGCCTTTGGTCTCTCTGCCCTTGATGCGATTGAGGCCGGATGTTCGCTCCTTCTTTCGACTAACTGCGGAATTGCCGAAGTGATGTCGATTCAGGGATCCGATGTCGTGAAAAACTGCGAGGACCCGATCGAGGTTGCCGATAAGATCGAGGGATTGCTTCGAGCTCCTAACTCCAAGCGGCTGTTTGATTCCATCGATTTTGATGAATGTAGCTGGACCAAAACGGCCGAGACGCTACGAAATTACTGTGCGGAGGTATTAGGGTAAATGGCCGAAAGCAAGAAAGTGACCGTCTCCAAAAGAGATGTGATTTGGAATTATGTCGGCACGATCGCGTCTATGGGCAGTAACTTTTTGCTCTTGCCGCTACTCCTATCTTTTTTATCGAGTGCTCAAATCGGTCTCTGGTACGTGTTCGTAGCCATTTCGGGTTTTGCGCAGCTGCTTGAATTCGGTTTTACTTCTACCTTGTCCCGCAACATTCTTTATTGCCTGAGCGGGGCAAAGAAACTGACCAAACAAGGCTGCGACTATTCTTCTGTTGATGGAGAAGTTGACTGGCACTTGATGCGCGTCGTTCTTGATACGTCTAAAACGATATACGCTGTCTTGGGTCTCATCGCGTTATTTGTTGCGGCAACGTTGGGAACTTTTTACGTTTCTTATGTCACCGATTCTTTTTTAATTGAGGGTTCGTTGCCTGCATGGATTGTGTTTGTCGTTTCCATTTTCACTAACTTGTATTTTCTTTACTGTCTCACGTTTCTCCGTGGGCTTGGAGACGTTGCCGGTGAGAACAGGGCTAAAACGCTTGCCAGGATTGGGCAGCTTGCTATTACGGCGGTCCTTCTGTTTTGTGGCTTGAGCCTTCTCGCTGCCGCACTCGGCTTCTTGGCCTACAGCACTTTGCTGAGGTTATTTGCGATTAGGACATTTCGGAGCCATCATGACGTCGAAGAGGGGATTAAATCCGATGCCGCAGCTGTTGCTAAGGACGAAATGCTTGACGTTCTAAAGACGGTTTCGTTTGTGGCGTGGCGTGATGGTGTCGTATCTCTAGCCTGGTATGGCGCCACGCAGGCAACATCGCTGCTTTGCTCGGCTTTCCTAGGGCTTGAACAAACTGGTACGTATTCCGTCATGTTGCAGTTCGCGACGGCGATCCACCAGATTTCAAGCGCCTATTTACGTTCATGCTTTCCCACCTTCCAGTCTGCCTATGTCAGGGATGACAAGCAGACTCAGAAGGCGGTGGTCGAACGCGGAATTTCCTGCTATGTATGCATGTATATTGTCGCTACAGTTCTTGTAACGGCATGCCTGCCGATACTCACGCTTTTCAAGCATGATTTCATTTGCGATCCAGTTTTGTTCCTGGGTATTGCCCTCTATTACTTCCTGCTTAATCAGCACTCTCTGTTTTGCAACATTATTGTTAGCATGAACGAGATTCCGTACTTCAAAGCGTATTTGGTATCAACTGCTGCTGGAATCTGCGTAAGTTGCGTTTTATGTGGCGCCTTTAGCTGGGGAGCTTGGGGTCTTGTAGTTGGCCAGGCAATTCCACAGCTCTGCTACAACAATTGGCATTGGCCACAATATGTTTTAAAACGTACCGGGCTTGGATATGTGCAGGCTATACACAGCGGTCTTGATTGGTGGAAAAATAGAATGGTTGGGCAAAGAGCCTAATTGAAGCATGTGCCTTTGCATGGTGACACGTAATTTCTTTCGCAAACTGACATCCGCATGGCGAACACGGCCCGCGCCCCGTCATATGATTTCTAGCGGCTAAACAACAAATCATTGACGAAGGGATACGGGTCGTGTCTGCGAACATCGTATAAGTCGACGAGGAGTCGCTGCGCAAGGACATATAGAATCTGGTGAGAAAGACCGTCGAGGAGACGCCCAGCGCGCTGGTAGACGAAAATGTGTCTGATTTTGTCGGGGCCGGCCGGTTAGGTGCTGGGGCTTTGAAAGCCCCAGCACCTTTTGCTTTATGGAACGGCCATGACTATGTGACGTTGCCGCTTGTACTCTTTGCCGTGGGCAAACAAAGGTTATCGACAATATGATTTAGACATGCTGCTAAAGTTTTGTAACGCCACCTGAAGACCACCGTTGCGCTGGCATCCAATCAAGTGATTCTGATGTAAGAAATGCCCTGTCAAAACCAGCATCTGAATTGGAAACTGGCATAAAAGCGAGTGATTTTCTTCTTGCATGTATCTTTACTGTCACATGGCTCCAGAAGATTCGAGTAGGGGTGGTCCTATGTCATGTTTCTTGGGGCGTTGCGGAAGCACCTTGCGATAAGCTGTTTCGCCATGGGGCCGTCGGAGCGCTTCGACTATTTCGTTAGCGTCTTTTCCGAGGGCTCCCTGCGGCTTTTCTCCGATTTTCTTGATTCGGATATCTCGATGATGGCCATTCACTCCGCTAAAGGGCTCGAGTGGGATATTGTTTTCATTCCGGGCGATACGCGTTCCGATTGGCCTGGAGCGATTTGCTCTCGGTGCGAAAGTGCTGGTATGTGCTCGCGTTCTCCGCGTGGATGCCGGATTGTGGATGTGAAGAAAAAGCCAGACGGGCTTATTGAGGAAATGGACCTGCTGTACGTCGGTGTCACTCGCGCCCGCAAAGCGGTATATGTCTCTGCTTCGATGCAGCGCAGGACAAATTACGGGAACTATCAGGTTGCCTGCCCCTCTTGTTTTCGTCTCTTCCGGGCATTGAACCCGTAAGCTGGACGGCCATGGACGGGGAGGGGTGATTTGTGGCGGTATGGAGCGTGTTCGCTATTGGAGCGAGGTCTGGCCCCGGCTCTCGCTGTGGTTTCATGGAGTGTGCCCAAGCTGTTCTTTGACTAGAACGGGTTGGGCACTGGCGTCTTGGTGGGATGCGGTGTTTGTTAAATTGGGCACTGTTGAATATTGCGAAACGGTTGCGCGGCATTGCCGATCATTTGGCACCGTGGGTTTAGTAAACTGCTATAAAAGCAGTTTGAAGTGGGGTTCTCATGATCCGAGTTCGAAAGTTGAAGTTATCGAATCATCCGGTATTAGGTAATCTGGAGTTGGACTTTACCGACTCCTCAAATAAAGCCGTTGATACTGTCATCATCGCTGGAAATAACGGCATTGGTAAAAGCAGCTTAGTCGAGCTGCTCTATCAAATCATGGCACATAAGTATCACGATATGCCATGTTATGTTGATTCGATCGAAGTAGACTTTGACTCCAAAATACGAACATACGAGTTTTATGCCAAGGATATTAAGGGGCACGACTATCTCTATGTCAAAGATGGCTTAGGCCTCGATAATTGGGTGGGTTCGGATGAATTTGCCGAGATTTTTCCCACTTCCGCTATCTTTTCTGATGTCGATATTAATTTTAAGTCTGATCAAATAACTAGTGTAACAAGTCGTAATATTGATGAATCTGTTGAGAGTATTCGCTCGTCAAGTGATCTGCCCACTGAAATTAATCAACTTATTATTGATATTCAGGCTCTTGATGATGCTGATGTCGCTAGGGTTGCTAGGAACAATATGGAAACTGGGCTCTCGCGACTTCAAGTCCCTCAAAGGATGCCTAGGTTCACCAAAGCTTTTGATCTGATGTTTGACGACTTGAATTACGACCGTGTTGATAATCGCAACGGCCATAAAGAAATTCTCTTTAAAAAGAATGGCCATGACGTCCGTGTTGATCAACTGAGTTCTGGTGAAAAGCAGATTGTCTATCGTGGGTGCTTTATGCTGAAGGACTCGCATGCGCTCAGAGGTTCGTTTGTATTTATTGACGAGCCTGAAATTAGCCTTCATCCTTCATGGCAGGAGAAGATTCTTCACTTTTATAAATCGTTGTTTCAGGACGAAGACGGGAACCAAACTTCTCAAATCTTTTGCGTAACCCACTCGCCCTTTATTATTCATGATGAAAAAAGATACAACGACAAAGTAATTGTATTGGCCAGGAATGGATCTGGCGATGTGGTCGCACAGGCTAATCCAGAGTTTTACGGTCCTGGTACGGTTCAAGCGGTGAAGGATGCTTTTTCGGTTTCTTGGTTTGCGAACGAAGCCCCCACTGTTTATCTAGAGGGGCCTACCGATGAGCAGTATTTCAATAAAGCACTTTCTTTTGCCCATATTAATAACCACTTGCGATTTAAATGGATAGGAAAGAAGAGCTCTGATGGATCATGTGAATTCACGGGCGCACCATCGCTTAATAAAGCAGCCGCTTATTTGGATGCAAATCCTCCTTCGGTCTTCACTGCTTTCCTGTTCGATTGCGATCAAAAGATTAATGAGTGTTTAAGCAACAATGTGTTGCGAACGAAAATGAAAACTTACGACTCCAGAAAGCATTTTAAGAAGGGAATCGAAAATGCCCTAGTGCTGGATGACGATTTCGATACGTCGGTTTTTTATCAGGAAAAGCAAACCTTTGGAGATTATGGCGATAAAAAGGTGATCTCCGAATTTCAAAAGCAAGCTTTTTGTGACCATATTTGCTCTCTGCCAGAAGGGGAGCTCAAACCTATTTTGACGCATCTAATTGATGCCATTGAGCGTATTGATAAGCAAATCACGATTGCTAAAGAGCAGAAATAACTACAGACATTACATCGCGCACCGAACGCTTAATGTAATTCCCGTATGCACTGCATTAGCGATGAATTTAGGGTACTATACCGACAGTGATACAGTCG
Source organism: Collinsella sp. (assembly GCA_048521445.1). Lineage (GTDB taxonomy): Bacteria > Actinomycetota > Coriobacteriia > Coriobacteriales > Coriobacteriaceae > Collinsella. The sequence continues at coordinate 13,881 of DBFZQW010000058.1, forward strand.
TCGTGGACTCTAAGTGAGGCGATGACAAAGAAGGGTCGTTGTTCGGAGGCTTCCGGCAACGGCCCTTTGATTTTAGGAGCTTGCTTTGGCAAAAGAACTTTAGACTTTTGCTCAACTAATTGAACTCCTGGAGGGCCGTGGGGTGGCGACTGATGCTTCTACGACAGATTGCCTGAGGCGTGAGAGTTATTATGCGGTCGTAAACGGCTACAAAGCTCCGTGAAAAACAGCAGCCTGCTTGTTAAGGCCAAAGTTTTGTAAGGGGGTTCCTTCCCAAGGGGGGGCATCCCCTATGTTTATGGCATCTCGACTTGGGGGTCTCCGCTGAAAGACGCGCCCGTAGACAAGCTAAGGATATCAACTAGAATAAAGTCAATTGCGGTGGAAGCCTTCGGGCGACACCTTAAGAGGGTTGATGCGTCGGCCCTCTTTTTTGTTTGCATGTAAGATTCGGCCTGTCAAAACTTACATCCCAGCTGGAAAAAGGCGAAATTGCGGGTGTTTTTCTGCCGGCATGTAACTTTACTGATGCGTTGTTGCTCAGCCTTAATTCGCTACGGTTTGTCGGTAAAGGATTGACTGGGACTGGGCTTTTCCTTACAGTTCCAACCGTGATGAGGCCTTGCGACGGTACGTCCGGCTTGGTCCGTGGAAACCGCCTAAAGGCGGTTTTTGCGTTTAAGGGTTGTTTTCCAGCGGCTTTCGTAGCGGGTATTCATGGTTCGCATGGACTCTGCTCACATGACTTTTCCCGTAGTGGCGTAATTGATGCAGGTCTCCTATCTCTTGCCGTAATATAATTACGGCAAGAGATAGGAGACTCTCATGCTTAAGCGTTTTACTGTTGATGGCTATAGGAATTTTTCGGCTCCGGTTTCATTTAATTTTGCAGCTTCTCGTGATTACCAGTTTGCAGAAAATAACGTTAAAAACGGAACCGTGAAAACCGCACTTTTGATCGGCAGAAATGCGTCTGGTAAATCAAATTTCGGTTCAGCTTTATTTGACATTACGTTCGGCTTTCCAGAGGCATTCGATTATTCTGACCAGGATGATCGTCTGTTTTTGAATGCTGATTGCGGGCGAGGTACGGCACAGTTCACCTATGTCTTTGAATTTGACGGTCGCGAAATCAATTACTGCTATGAGAAGACTTCTCCGACTACTTGGCTTCACGAGACCCTATCGATTGATGGGGAACGAATTTTCGATTTCAATAACGCACGCGGCGTTTTCGAAGAGAACCACCTTGAACGAATCGGTGCTGCTGACATTAATTTTGAATTCTTCGACGCTTCGTTGAGCCTTCTTTCTTATATAACGAGCAGTCTTCCAACTAATGTTTTAGGTGTCTTGGCTGAATTACGCCGATTTGTCTCGCACATGAGGCTGATTCGCATGGACAGCTTTCGATTAAAAGGGGTTGAAACAAAAAAGATAATCGACAAAATCATACGCGAGAACAAAGTTGCGGAATTTGAATCATTTATTCGCAATTTTGGAGTCGATGAGTCCCTGATCGTTATTAAAGAGTCCGACGGCTCGCCTGTTCTATATTTCAATCATCCCATGCGATGCGTCCCGTTTGTCGAGGCATGTTCTAGCGGTACAAGAACCCTGGTTATGTTGTTCTCTGAGCTTGAGCTAAACGACTCGGCCAGTTTTTTGTTCATAGATGAGTTTGACGCTTTTTGCCACTTTGAGATGGCTGAGAGCCTTTTGAAGTTCTTTGGTTCCAAGGCCTCTTGTCAGATTTTGTGCTCCACCCACAACACTTCGCTTGTTAAGAATGGCGTAATGAGGCCCGACTGCGTTTATCAAATTTCTGCAAAAGAGGGTATTCGAACCTTGGCCGATTCCACCGATCGTGAGTTGAGGCTCGGCAACAATATCGAGAAGCTCCTCCGAGCCGGAGAGTTTGAGTAGCCATGAACGGTGCGTCTGAAAAGAACGTCCTGCTCATTGTTGAAGGCGCTAAACGCGAGCCTCAGCTGATGGGGCGTTTATTTGAATCTTTTAGCCTCGCGGATGATCATCAAATTGTTCCCGTCGAGATCAATGTTCATGACTTTCTTGATAAGCTCTTTCAAGAATACGGTTGCGATTTCGAGTCCATTGATCTTAAGCCCTTTGTCGCTGAGCTTCTTTCGGATAAAGATGATGCGGCTCAGCTTCTCGAATCCAGTTTTACAGACACCTTGCTCATATTTGACTTAGATCCTCAGGACAATCGGCTCGATTTTAAACGGCTTGAGCTAATGCAAGACTATTACTGCGATAGCACTGATATGGGTCAGCTATATCTGAGCTATCCATCGGTTGAAGCATATCGTGATTTTGATCCCTTGAAGTGTCTCTCTCTGGATGACGCCCTTGTTCCTTCAGATGTGATTTTTGGCAAGCGATCTTACAAGGACTGGGTTGCCAGGAGGGGAGATTCGCTTGCGGATATTGGGCGTATTGATGGTTTTACATTTGCCTGCATTATTGCCGTCCATGCCCTGAGGTCGCTTTGGTTAACTAATGAGCAGATGATGCCAATTGCAAACGAGTCTCTGGCTGACTTAGCTGCGACCGTGGCGGGCATCAATCATTCTGAACTTCTGCTCAATGAGATCGAACGTCTGAACAATGATTCATTTTGCGCATGCTGCACCTGCCTTTTCTTTATTGCGAATTGGCCTAAGCGACTTAACGACGTTATGAACAAGGCGATTAAGAGGGGTTTGGGTATTCGTTTGTTCTAAAGAGTCCCCTTCGCCACTTATCTCCGGAAGTGCGGGGAAAAATCGAAACTTGCCGAGCACACACCGATTTTTGCCAACAAAACCGCAGGTCGCGGATGCCCAAAACTGGGGTCTGGTCGACAGGTCTCGGTTTTTCACCGCACTTCCGGATTGGGCGCTCATTTAGCACTCTCGATGTCCCCACATCCTCTAAAAAAGTTCTTAAAACAGCCTTAAAGGCGTTCTAGCTCGCGTTGACAGCGTAAAATACGCATGTTTGACTAGGACAAAAGTGTATTTTAGGGGAGGAATGCGCCATGGAAGTGCTAGTTGTTGGCAACACCGCATATGTTGACGATGACTTTTGCGCCAAGGCGTTCCCCGGGGACCACGTTAAGGTCGTCGCTGCCGCGGAAGCGCGCCACGATGAGTCGTCGCCTCATGCTTCGTGGAAAGACCTCCTCCAGCACTTGGAGCAGGCCTACGAGTTCGACCGCGTAGTCTACCTGTCTAATTTCCTTACCCCGCATACCGATACCGTGGGCGATATCGAGCTGCTGCGCTCGGTCTTTCGTTCGTGCATGAGTCGCCGGGTCCAGCTGCTGTTTGTAGCGGGGCCCGCGAGTGCCGAGGGTGCCTCCGGCGCCGTGGGGCGAACGGGCAAGGGAATTATCGCCCGCGCGGCCAACGACCTCTGCCGCTACTACGCTGTGCGCGAAGGCGTTCAGGCAAAGATTCTGCGCGCGCCCTTCCTGTACACTGCCTCCGCCGCGCTGGATGATCCGTTTTTTGTGCCGCTGTTCGATTCTTGCTTAACCGGATCGGTCGCTTTGCAGGGCGCGGAGGACGCGGCGTTTCCCCTGCTGTGTGCCGAGGAGCTCGCGGTGCTGGTACGCCGCATCTTTGACAGCTGGGACGCCTCCTTTGAGACGCTCGACGTTGCCGATACCTTCCATCGCACGTCTGGTGAGGTGGGCGAGGCCCTCAAGGCGCTGTTCCCTGGGCTCTCAGTTGCCTATGGCGATTCTGCCGGCTATGCCCTGCCCGTCAGCGACACCGTTCGCGTTCGCTATGGCTGGTTTCAGCGCTACGACTTGCTGCGCGATCTTTCGACCATTCAAGCGCGTTGGGATGTTGGCCGCGCAAAGAAGGTCAACCCGCTGCGTGCCGCCATCGACCGCATCCAGATGCGCACGCTGCCTATTAAATGCCTAGAGACGGGCGTTGCCTGGGTTCTGTTCGAGGTACTGGAGCATCTGTTCTCACAATCGGTCCAGCTCAACGTGCTCGATTATCGCCTGCTCTACGTGGTGCTGATCGGCACGCTGTATGGCTTGGACTTTGGCCTGGTTGCGGCGCTGCTGGCGTCGGTGGGTTTGGCAGCCAGCTACTTTACTCAGTACGGCTATACCTTCCAGGGTCTGTTCTACGAGCCGTCCAACTGGCTACCGTTTATTGCGTACTTTGTGGTGGGTGCCGTGTGCGGCTATGTGCAGCTGCGCAACAGCGAAGCCATTAGGGCGGAGCGCGATCAAAACGAGCTCGTGCGCAACCGCAATACGTTCCTTACGCAGCTCTACCACGACGCGATCGAGGACAAGCGCGCGTACAGGCGCCAGATCGTGGGTCGCCACGACAGCTTTGGCAAGATCTTTGCCGTGACGCAGGAGCTCGACGTACTCAACCCTCGCGACATCTATCGCAAGTGCTGCGAGCTTCTGGGCGAGATCCTCGAGAACGATTCGGTGGCGATCTACCATGTTTCGGGCGGGGCATTTGCACGCCTGGTGGCAGCAAGTCCCGCGATTGCCGAAGATGCCGCACGCTCGCTCACGCTTGAGCAGCTTGCACCTCTTTTGGGCGACGGGGGCCGTTCGAACCTGTGGGTGAACCGCGAGCTGACGCCGGGGCTTCCCATGTTTGGATACACGATCGAGCGCGACGGGGCACCCGCCGTGTTGATCTTTGTGCGTCGTGCGGCCGACAACCAAATGACTCTCTATTATCAAAACCTGTTCCGCATCTTGTGCGGGCTGGTCGAAAGCGCGCTGGGCCGTGCCTTTGACTATGAGGCGGTGGCGCAGGATAAACGCTGCGTTGACGGCACTTGCGTGCTCAAGCAGGCTGCCTTTGGCCAAGAGCTCGCGGCGGAGCAGGCGCTCGCAGATAGCAAGATGGGGAGTTTTTTGCTCCTGCGCGTGGTACCGGGCATGGAGCCTGTCGGCGAGCTGGTGGGCGCAATTGGGTCGGCAATCCGCGAGAGCGACGCGGCGGGCTTGGTCGACGGCGACGTGCTCTACCTGCTTATGCGCCAGGCAAAGGCGTGCGATCTGCCCATTATCCGCGAGCGCCTGAGCGCAAAGCAGATTGCGGTGGAGCCCGTCGATGGCGAGGACATCGTGGCGCTGTTGCAACACATCTCTTACACCGGTGACGGTGAGGGGGGTGCCGCTTGATCTCGCTTGTCGTTGCTGCTGTCTTGCTGCTGATTCATGCGCTGGTTTGCCTGATGCTGTGGACGCTCATGAAGCTGGGCCTGCTGCCGGTGCGCGGGCACATGTTGGCTGTGATAGTGCTGGTGCCGCTGTGGGGCCCGTTGCTGGTGGTTCTGCTATCGGCCCGCAGCGCGGTGTTTGGCGAGGGGCTGAAAGAGTCTGCGCTGGAGTCGCTGCACTTCAACGACGACCTACATCGCAGCATCCTGGTGCACGACCGTGACGCCGATGCAGGCGTAGTGCCGCTCGAGGAGGCGCTCATCGTCAACGACCCGGCATACCGGCGCCGACTAATGCTCTCCATGCTCACCGAGGAGCCCGACGCGTACCTGTCGCAGCTGCAGGCGGCTAAGCTTAACGACGACGTTGAGGTGGCGCACTATGCCGCGACGGCGGTGGCGCAGATCTCCAAGGAGTCCGACCTTAAACTGCAGCAGCTGGAGCATGCCTTTAAGACGGACCCGAGCGCGAAAAACCTCAACGAATACTGTGATTTTCTTGGTGAATACTTGGGCTCGGGCTTGGCCGAGGGGCGCGTGGCTCAGATTCAGCGCCAACAGTACGCGCGCCTGCTTGCGCGTCGCTGCGAGCGCGAGGACGCCCTTGAGCTGCGCATTCGATATGCGACGGCGCTGGCCGATGTCGGACAGATCGACGAGGCGCAGGCCGTGACCGACCAGCTGGTGCTCGACGTGCCCGAGGAGCAGGAGGTTTGGATGCTTTGCCTGCGCCTGGCCGTGATGCGCCGCGACGGTGACGAAGTCCACCGTGTGATCGATGCGATTGACAAGCAACATGTGTATTTGAGCGCCGACAACCGCGAGCAGCTGGCGTTTTGGCGCGACGGGGAGGAGGCCCGATGAGCGTGGTGCAACATATCCGCGACCGTGCGGGCCGCTTTCGCTGGATGGGACTCCTCGTGGTGTGGGCGGTCTTTATTGCCATGGCCGCCGTGCTGCTGGTGGAGCGTGCCGGCGTGCAGTACAGTGCTGGCCAGCATAAGCTGGGGATGCTTGCCGCCAACGATGCGGTGCCGGCCTCCTCGGCAATCTTTGGCCAAAAGCCCACGTGCCTGGTCATTACCGATTCCGATCAAGCTGGCGTCGAGGACGTAAAGGAGCAATTCGACCAGATCCTGCTCGACATGAAGATTGCGCACCGCGACGTGGACCTTGCCCTGGATGGTGCGGATGCCTTTCCCTCACTGGCCTCCTTCGATCGCGTGATTTTGCTCATGCCGTCGCTCGATGGGCTCGGTACGCACCTGAGCGACATTATGAGTTGGGTGAGTGCCGGCGGTTCGCTTATGCTCGCCATGCCGCCGGATAACTCGAGCTACCTGCAAGTGATTGCCTCCAGGCTTGGCATTGAATCGGCCGGATATGACTATGTAAAAGCCGAAAGCATTGTGCCGAGTGAGGACTTTATGCTGGGCGGGGGAGAGCGCTACGAGCTCTCGGACCCCTTTGATTCGTCGCTTTCTGTATCGCTGCGCGAGACGGCGCGTGAGTGGGCTAAGACTGGCGATGCGGGCGCCCCGCTCATTTGGTCGAATGACTGCGGTAGCGGGCGCACCGTGGTATGCAATATCGGTATCTATGACAAGGTCATGCGTGGCTTTTACGCCGCGGCGATCAGTCTGCTGGGTGATGCCACGGCCTATCCGGTCATCAACAGCGCCGTGTTCTATTTGGACGACTTTCCCAGCCCCGTGCCCTCGGGCGATGGTACTTATATCAAGCGTGACTATGGCCTTTCCATTGCCGATTTTTACACCAAGGTCTGGTGGCCCGATCTGCAAAAGCTCGCGCAAAAATACGGCATTCGCTATACCGGCGTGATGATCGAAAACTACGAGGACGCGGTCAACCAGACCGAGCCCGCGCGCCAAGCCGATACCACACAGTTCCGCTACTTTGGCGGCATGCTGCTGCAGATGGGCGGTGAGCTGGGCTTTCACGGCTACAACCATCAGCCTCTGGCGCTCTGGGATACCGACTATGGCACGCTGTACGACTACAAGACCTGGAAGAACAAAGAGACGCTCGTCGCATCGCTCAACGAGCTCATCGCCTTCCAAGACGAGGTACTGCCCAACGCGCATGGCTCGGTTTACGTTCCGCCGTCGAATATCCTTTCGGCCCGAGCGCGCCAGCTTATCGGTACCGATGTTCCGCGCATTAAGACCATCGCCAGCACGTATTTTGAGGATGGCACCGACCTGCCGTACGTGCAGGAGTTTGGCGTGGCGAGCGATGGCATTGTGGAGCAGCCGCGCATTGTCTCGGGCGGCATGGTCGACGATTCATATATGCGCCTGGCCGCCGTGTCCGAGCTCAACATGCACTACGTGAGTACGCACTTTATGCACCCGGACGACCTGCTCGATCCGGATCGCGGCGCCAAGGAGGGCTGGGAGGTCTACAAGGGCGGCCTGGTCGACTACCTGGACTGGCTTACCAAATCCGCGCCCGACCTACGGCACCAGACGGCGTCGGAGTGCTCCGGTGCCATCCAACTCTTTTCGTCCGTGACGGTGAACGTGGATACCAGTGCGGATGCCTGGACGCTCAGCCTGGGCAATTTTCACGACGAGGCGTGGCTCATGTTCCGCGCCAATAATGGCGAGCCGGGTGCGGTGACGGGTGGCGAACTGACGCACCTTACGGGCAATCTGTATCTGCTCAAGGCAAATGATAAGACCGTGACGATCGAGCGCAAGGAGGGTGGCGATAAATGAGAATCTGCTTGGTACTCGAGGGTTGCTACCCCTATGTGCACGGCGGCGTATCTACCTGGATGCATGGCTACATTACGGCCATGCCCGAGCACGAGTTTGTGCTGTGGGTGATCGGCGCGCATGCTGCCGACCGTGGCAAGTTTGTCTACGAGCTGCCCGGCAACGTGGTCGAGGTGCACGAGGTGTTCCTGGACGATGCCCTGCGGCTTTCGGGCGAGCAACATGAAGCCAGTTTTAACGACCGTGAGCGCGAGGCGCTACGCCGTCTGGTGTCGCTCTCCAATCCGGACTGGGACGTGATATTCGATATCTTCCACCGCCGTCGCGTGCATCCGCTCTCGTTTTTGCAGAGCCGCACGTTTATGGATATCTTTCGCGACGTGTGCCTGGCCGAGTATCCCTACACGCCCTTTGCCGATGCATTCCACACCATGCGCTCCATGTTGCTGCCCGTGCTCTACCTGTTGGGCAGCGAGGTGCCGGTGGCCGATGTGTACCATGCCATCTCGACCGGCTACGGTGGCCTGCTCGCCTGCCTTGGCTCAAGCGTTCACCATGCGCCGGTGCTGCTGACCGAGCATGGCATCTATACCCGCGAGCGCGAGGAAGAGATCATTCGCGCCGATTGGGTGGTGCCGTCGTTTAAGGACCGCTGGATTCGCTTTTTCTACCTGCTTTCGGAGGAGATCTACCGCCGCGCCTTCCGCGTGACGAGTCTGTTCCATAACGCCCGCAAGACGCAGATTGATATGGGCTGCGATGCGGACAAATGCCTGGTCATCCCAAACGGCATCCAGTTCGATCGCTTTAAGGATATTCCCTTAAAGACCGATGACGGCTGGGTGGACATTGGCGCGGTGGTGCGCCTGGCGCCCATCAAGGACGTCAAGACCATGATTTATGCCTTCTTTGAGCTGCACGAGCGCCTGCCCAAGGTGCGCCTGCACATCATGGGCGGCGTGGACGACGAGGAGTACGGCGCCGAGTGCCACGCGCTGGTCGAAACCCTGGGCGTGCGCGACCTGATCTTTACCGGCCGCGTCAACGTGGTCGAGTACATGGAAAAGCTCGACTTTACCATTTTGACGAGTATCTCCGAGGGCCAGCCGCTCAGCGTGCTGGAGTCGCTTGCAGCGCGCCGTCCCTGCGTGACGACCGAGGTGGGCTGCTGCCGTGAGCTGCTCGAAGGCGCCCCGGGTGACGACTTTGGCGTGGCGGGTTTTGTGACGCCGCCCATGTATCGCAAGGGCTTGGCCGATGCCATGGAACGCATGTGCACAAGCCGCGCCCGCCGTATCGAGATGGGGGAGCGTGGGCAGCGTCGCGTTGCCACGTACTTTTTGCACGAGCAGATGCTCGCCAACTATCGCGCGCTGTACGACGAGACTGCGCGTGCGTTTAACCTGCCCAGAGAGGGGGAGTAGCTGGTGGCCGGAATTGGTTTTGAGCTCAAGCGCCTGTTTAGGCGCAAGGGCCTGTTTGCCACGATGCGCGCCTATGGCTACGCTGGCATTGTGTGCACGGGCCCCATGCTGCTGGGCGTGCTGCTCCAGGTGGGTATCTTGGTGCTGTGCGGTCTGTGGGGTGTGGGCCGTGCCAACCAAGATCTGCTGGTGTGCATGGTGACCTATACGCTGCTGGCGTCGCTCACGCTCACGAGTTTTTTCTCTATGCCGGTCACGCGCTTTTTGGCCGATATGCTTTTTGCCGAGCGCGAGGATGAGATCCTACCTTCGTTTTGGGGCTCCAACGCCATTATGCTCGTTGCGGGCACGGTGCTCTACGGCGTCTTTTTGCTGTTCTCGGGCGCCACGCTGCTGCAGGGGCTGCTGTGCCTGTGGCTGTTCAACATTATGATCGTCAACTGGAACGGCATGAGTTACCTCACGGCCATCAAGGATTACCGCGGTATCCTGTGCAGCTTTGCGGCTGCCATTGGCGTGGCGTGCCTGTGCGCCCTGGCCGCGCTGGCGCTGGGACTGCCGCCGGTCGAGGGCTTGCTGGCGTCAATCGCCCTAGGCTACGGCGTCATGCTCGCCTGGGATGTGGTGCTGCTGTACCGGTATTTTCCGCAGAGCGACCGCAGCCCCTGGCGTTTTTTGCGCTGGCTCGACCAATTTATGCCGCTTGCGCTTACGGGGCTGTTTACCAACTTGGGGCTTTTCGCACACCTGGTTATTATCTGGGCGGGCCCTATTGGCGTGCAGGTCAAGGGCTTGTTTTATGGTGCGCCCTATCACGATGTGCCGGCGCTCATTGCGTTTTTGACGATCCTGGTCACGTCCGTCAACTTTGTGGTCTCGGTCGAGGTCAACTTTTATCCGCGCTACCGCGATTACTACGGCCTGTTCAACGACGGTGGCGTGGTGGGCGACATTGTGGTGGCCGAGGAGGAAATGCTTGCCACGCTCAACCGAGAACTACGGTTTTGTGCGCTCAAGCAGCTGTTTGTGACGGCGGCGGTCATTTCGCTCGAGACCACGGTGCTGTCGGCCCTACCGTTGGGCTTTAATAACCTGATGCACGGGTATTTTCGCACGCTGTGCGTGGGCTACGGCCTGTATGCCGTGGGCAACACGATCCTGCTGATCTTGCTGTACTTTACCGACTACAAGGGGGCCGTTCTGGCTTCGGGCCTGTTTGCCGGTGTAGCCGGGCTGGCGACCGCCGTGTCGTTACTTTTGCCGCAGCAGTTTTACGGCTTTGGCTTTTTGTTGGGCGCGGCGGTGTTTTTTATCGTGGCGCTGCTGCGACTCGATACCTATACCGGCAACTTGCCGTATCGTATCCTGAGTCAGCAGCCTATTGTGGCGACCGTCAAAACGGGTCGCTTTACACAGCTGGGCCGCTTGCTCGACCGTGCCGAGCAGCGCTATGAGGAAGGTCGCCATAAGGGTGAGCCACATGGCGCGTTTGAGCGCGCAGTAGTTCACGTGTATCGCAAGCATTGGGGAGGTTCTGATGACCGATAGGATGATGTCTCGCCGTCGCCTGTTTGAGGCGGCTGCCGGTGCGCTGTTGCTTTCGGGCTGCTCGGTGCAGGAAGACTCCTCGACCAAAAAGGTCAAAAAGCAGGACAAGATTAAAAAGGCCGAGTCCTCGGACGGTACCAAGCACCTACGCGATAAAGATGAGCTGTACGAGGTCTACGACGACTCGGGCATTGTGACCATGTACCTGACGGTCTCGCGCGGCAACAGCTCCGAGAACACCGACCACAGCTGGGCAGAGATCAATACGTACTCGGTGTATGACTATGCCGACATGGGCGTGACGCGCTATCAGGTTATGGGCCTGCTGCAGCCGGGCGACGAAGACGGCCCGGTGGCCGGCGAGGTTGGCTATGGCGAGGAAGCGCCCAATGCCACTGTGCAGGTGCGCGGCCAGACGTCGAGCATGAACTCGCAAAAGAATTACAAGGTGGAGCTCAAAAAGGGCAAGGGTACCTGGCGCCAGCAGCGTGCGATTGCGCTCAACAAGCACATGGGCGAGGGTATGCGTTTTCGCAACAAGATGGCCTATGACCTTATCCGCGGGATTCCCCAGATGATGGGCCTGCGCACGCAGTTTGTGCATCTGTGGGTGTGCGACCAGACCGAAAAGTCCAACGATACCTTTGAGGACTACGGCCTGTTTACGCAGGTGGAGCAGCTCAACAAGACGGCGCTTAAGGCACATGGCCTGGATAAGAGCGGGCACCTGTACAAGGTGAACAGCTTTGATTTCCATCGCTACGAGGACACCATTAAGCTTGCCGATGATCCCGACTACAACCAGGCAAGCTTTGAAGGCATGCTCGAGATTAAGGGCGATACGGACCACACCAAGCTCATCGAGATGCTCGATGCGCTCAACGACGAATCGCAAAAGATTGATGACGTGCTCGACACCTACTTTGATACCGAGAACCTGGTCTATTGGTTGGCGTTTCAGATCCTGACGGGCAACTGCGATACGCAGAACCGCAACTGCTATCTGTACAGCCCGCTTAACTCCAAGGTCTGGTACATCCTGGATTGGGATAACGACGGCATGCTGCGTAAGCTGGAGCTTTCTCTTACCGGGTTTTCGGACTACGCGAGCTGGGAGCGCGGCGCAAGCAACTACTGGGGTAACGTGCTGTTTAACCGCGCGTTGCGCAGCAAGTCGTTCCGCAGCGAACTCGACCGTGCCGTCAAGGACTTGCGCTCGTATTTGACCGAGACTCGCCTGACCAAGATGATCAAGCACTACCGCGAGGTTACTGAATCGCTGGTCTTTGCTTCGCCCGATATCGACAATCTGCCTGTCACCAAGGACCAATACGAGCAGATCGCCGCGGCGATTCCCTCCGAGATCGAGGAGAACTACAAGAGCTTTCGCGAGAGTTTTAAAAAGCCCATGCCGTTCTACATCGGCGTGCCGCAGATCGATAACGGTAAGCTGCGCATTAACTGGGATGCGTCCTACGACTTTAAGGCGCGCGACATTTGCTACACTGTAGAGCTTGCGCGCGACTATGCCATAAGCGACGTTGTCTTTAAGGCCGAGGACGTGCTGCTTCCCGAGGTGACCTGCGATGCGCCCGATGCCGGCCAGTATTTTGTGCGCGTGCGTGGCACCAACTCCGACGGCTTTACGCAAGATGCGTTTGACTACTATGTGACCGACGACGGCAAGCACTACGGCATGAAGTGTTTTTACGTGCAAGACGGCGGTAAGGTCGTGGAGGACACGTATGAGGAGGGCTAGCGCGCTGCTTGAGCGCTTGGCGGCTCCGCCTGTGCGTACCACGCAGGAGCGTTACCGCCACGAGCTCAAATATCTCATTAACGAGGGCGAGCACGCCGCGCTTGCCTGTCGCATGGCGCCGGTTTTTAAACTGGACAAGCATGCGCGGGCGGGTGGTTACACCATTCGCAGCCTGTATTTTGACGACTACTGCAACTCGGCCTACGAGGAAAAAGACGCCGGCATTCTCATGCGCAAAAAGTATCGCGTGCGCATCTATAACGGCAGCGACAAGGTGATTAAGCTCGAGCGCAAAAAGAAGTACGGCAGCTGGATCCACAAGGAGGACGCGCCGCTTACTCGCGGCGAGTTTGAGCAGATTTTGGCTGGCGACTACGGCTTTTTGCTGAGGAGCCCCTATCCGCTCTGTCGCGAGTTCTACATCGAGTGCATCTGCAACATGATGCGCCCGCGGACCATTGTGGACTACGAGCGCGAGCCGTGGGTGATGGATGAGGGCACCGTGCGCATTACGTTTGACATGAACGTGCGTGCCGCGGTGGGAAGCTTTGACATCTTTGATGCGACACTGCCCGCGTTGCCGGTCTTGGAACCCGGCAAGCTGGTGATGGAGGTAAAGTTTACCGAGTTTTGCCCGCAGCTGGTGCGCGATATGGTGCCGCCGGGCGCGGCCGAGCTTACGGCGGTCTCCAAGTACTGCCTGTGCTACGACAAGACCGCCTACCTGCGCGGATTTAACTACTGGGAATCGGATTTTGGGAACCGAGGGGATATTTAGACCATGAGCACCAGGGACTTTTTTAAGAACTCCGTCTTGGAGGCATTTGGCCAGGTTGACCCTGTCAAGATTGGCCTTTCGCTGCTCGTGGCGCTCGCCATGGGCATCCTGATCTATTACGTGTACAAGCGCTTTTTTACCGGCGTGGTGTATTCGCGCAGTTTTGCCGTGACGCTCGTGGGTATGTGCGTGCTTACCTGCATGGTTACGCTCGCGATCTCGACAAACGTGGTCATCTCGCTCGGTATGGTCGGTGCTCTGTCCATCGTCCGCTACCGTACGGCGGTCAAGGACCCGCTCGACCTGCTGTATCTATTTTGGGCCATTACCACGGGCATTACGGCCGGCGCCGGCATGTATGCGCTCGTGGGGCTCACGGCGGTGGTGATCGTGGTGATGATCGCCGGCTTTGCGAGCCACCAGGACAAGTCGCGCGTGTACATGATGGTCATTCACTACACGGGCCAGACCACCGGCGACGATATCGTGCGTGCATTTGGGCGCACCAAGTTCACCGTTAAGTCCAAGACTTTTCGCGGCGACAAGGTCGAAATGGCCGCCGAGGTGTTCTCGGATGGTGTGGATATGCCCTATGCTGACGCCATTCGCGCGCTCGACGGCGTTGAGGACCTCACGCTCATCCAGTACAACGGCGAGTACCACGGCTAACTATGTTCCGGCGTTTTAACAAACGCCGGACCGCTCGACGCTGCGCGGGCATCTGCCGGGCGATCTGCCGCTCAAACCGTCGCTCGCGTACATAAAGTACGCTTCGCTCCTCTTTCGCGGCACCTCGCCACGGCAGCTGCCCGCTCGCTGACGCTTGCTCGACCTGGGCGGTTGAAATGATCCATGGGCCCGTCTCATTTGCTCAATTTGCTGGCATGGGTTGGGTATTATGGTGAAAGCGATTTCAATGACAGGGGTGCTCGTGGTAAAGATGAAAGATGTGGCCGAGCTGGCTGGCGTTTCGAGCGCCGCCGTCTCGCGCTACCTCAATGGTGGGTACATATCGGCGGACAAGGCCGAGCGCATTAAGCAGGCGATTGAGCTGACCGGATACGTGCGTTCTAGTCAGGCTCGTGCGCTGCGCACCGGCTCCACCAAGCTCATCGGCGTCATCGTACCCAAGATCAACTCGGAATCCGTGAGCCGCATTACCGCCGGTATTGGCCAGGTGCTCGGTCGCCGTGGCTACCAGATGCTGCTTGCCAATACCGATAACGCCCCCGATCGCGAGCTCGAGTACCTCGATTTATTCCAAAACCACCCGGTCGATGGCATTGTGCTGGTGGCAACCATGATCACCGACGAGCACCGTCGCGCGATCGAGTCGTGCCGTGTGCCCATTGTGTTGATCGGCCAGCATGTCGAGGGTGCGGCGTGCGTCTATCACGACGATTACGAGGCTGCCTTTGAGCTGGGCCGTGCGCTTGCGGGTCGCGTGGACGGCAAGATTGCCTACATTGGAGTTACCGAAGAAGACCGCGCGGCTGGTTATGAACGCCGTCGCGGTTTTGAAGCCGGTTTGCGCGCCGCGGGTAACCCACTCGATGCTGCCTTGATTCGCCTGGGCTCGTTTACGCTCGACTCGGGCTATCGCGCTGCGCGCGAGCTGCTTGCCGATGCCCCCGATGTTTCGTTTGTCGCCTGCGCGACCGACACCATGGCGGCGGGCGCGCTGCGTGCCATCGATGAGGTTCGCGGTATGGGCGAGGGCATACACCGCGTGAGCGGTTTTGGCGACAACGCGTTTTTGCGCGCGCTGACGGGCGGCATTCCCACCGTGCATTATGGCTACCTGACCAGTGGCGTCGAGGCGACCAATATGTTGCTCAACACGCTCGATGGCGTGGAGGGGGAGAGTGGTCTAAAGACTCTCAAGCTCGGCCATCAGCTTATGAATGTCTAGGCTTTGGGCACGTCTGCCTGCCTCTGAGCCGCCTCTTTTTGCTTTAAAACTACCTTTCGCCGGCTTATTCCTACCGTTCACCCTACTGTGAAAACGATTACAGACATATGAGACTGAAAACGATTACAGTGTAAGTGTCAAAGATGGCCGGGTGCAGATGCGCCCGTTGGAGGAAAGGGAAGTCATGGACTACCGCAAATCAGCCCAAGAGGTGCTCGACAACATCGGTGGCGCCGGCAACGTTGTTTCGGCCGCACACTGCGCCACGCGTCTGCGCTTGGTGATTGCCGATAACGCCAAGGTCGACAAGGAGGCCCTCGAGAATATCGACGGCGCCAAGGGCGTCTTTGAGGCCCAGGGCCAGCTCCAGATTATTTTTGGCACTGGCACCGTCAACAAGGTCTACGACGAGTTCATTGCGCTCAGCGGCGTCGAGGCTGCCACCAAGGCCGAGGTCAAGGAGGCAGCGGCGCAGCAGCAGAACATCTTTATGCGTGCCATTAAGGTGCTCGGCGACGTCTTTGTCCCCATCATCCCCGCCATCGTGGCCTCGGGCCTGCTGCTGGGCATTATGAGCGCCCTCAACTTTATGGCCTCCAACGGCTTTATCGCGCTCGACACCAATAACTTTATTTATAAGATTGCCGACCTGGTCTCGGGCACGTCTTTTGGCATTCTGCAGATCCTGATCGGTTACTCCGCCGCTAAGGCCTTTGGCGCCAACCCGTACCTGGGTGCCGTCGTCGGCGGTGCGTTTATCAACTCCTCGCTGCAGAGCGCCTACACGGTTGCCTCCGAGGGCGTGCAGACCATGGTCACCGTCATCCCCGGCGTGTACAGCTTTGAGTGGGTCGGCTATCAGGGTCATGTGATCCCCATCGTTATCGCCTGTGCCATTCTGGCCTTCCTCGAGAAGCGCCTGCACAAGATCGTTCCCGAGATGTTCGACCTCTTTGTGACCCCGCTCGTCTCGGTGTTCGTGACCGTGCTCGTGACGCTCGTTGCCGTCGGCCCCATCTTCGTGTGGGCCGAGAATGCCATCCTCGGTCTGATTCAGGCCCTGCTGACCCTGCCCTTTGGCATCGGTTCCTTTATCGTCGGCCTGTTCTATGCTCCCACGGTCGTTACCGGTATCCACCAGATGTACACCGCCATCGACCTGGGCCAGCTCGCCCAGTACGGCGTGACCTATTGGCTGCCCATCGCCAGCGCTGCCAACATCGCTCAGGGTGGCGCCGCACTCGCCGTTGCCTTTAAGACCCGCGATGCCAAGATCAAGGGTTTGGCACTTCCTTCGGCCCTGTCCGCCTTCATGGGTATTACCGAGCCGGCCATCTTTGGTGTGAACCTGCGCTTCTTTAAGCCCTTCATCGCCGGCTGCATCGGTGGCGGTTGCGGCGCCCTGGTCTGCGCGCTCACCTCGCTTGCCGCTTCCGGTACGGGCGTTACGGGTATCTTCGGTATCCTGCTGTGCCTGGCTCAGCCCGTGCAGTACGCGATCATGTTTGCGGTCGCCGCGCTGGTTTCCTTTGGCGTCTCGTTTGTCCTATACAAGGACGAGCCCAAGGCTTCCGAGCAGGCCTAAGAGCTTTTGATTGAGGGGTGCCCGCGGGTTGTATGCTCGCGGGCGTTTCCCGTACCCGGTGTCGATCTCTGGCGCCTTGTTACTTTCGATCCGTTAGGACTTTGATATGTCTAATGCACTTGGCCGCGACCTTGCAAAGCTGGTTGCCGCTGTTGACGCTGCCGCCTCTGAGTGCGGCCATGGGCCGTATGGCCAGCGCTTCCATATTATGCCGCCGGCGGGCTGGCTCAACGACCCCAACGGTCTTTGCCAGACAGGCGGCGTGTTCCATGCCTATTTTCAGTATGCGCCGTTTGATGTCGAGGGCGGCGTAAAGATGTGGGGCCATGCCACAAGCCGCGACCTTATGAACTGGGAATATGTTGGCGCGCCATTGCTGCCCGACGAGCCGTTCGATTGCCATGGCGTGTATTCGGGCTCCGCGCTTGTCGAGGACGGCCGTATTCGCGTGCTGTACACAGGCAACGTGAAGCTTTCCGATGCGGACGGGACGTACGACTACGTCAATACCGGTCGCCGCGCCGATACTGTTTATGTCGAGAGCGTTGATGGCCTTGCCGGTCGGGAGTTCAGCCAAAAGCGCGTGGTTCTGGCGTCCGAGGATTATCCCGAGGATTTGACCTGCCACGTGCGCGACCCCAAGGTGTGGCGTGACACGGACGGGCGTTATCACTTGGTGCTGGGCGCGCGTCGTCGCGTGGACGGACCGCATGTCGATAGCCGTTTTTGTGAGATGCACGGCGAGGGTGCCGGGCGCGATGTGGGCGAGATCTTGGTGTATGGCTCGGCCGATATGCTGAGCTGGGAGTTCGAGAACCGTGTGTCTACGCCCGAGCGTTTCGGCTTTATGTGGGAGTGCCCGGGGTATCTTGAGCTTAAGGCCGATGACGGTGTGCCGGTGAAGTTCCTGTCCTTCTCTCCTCAGGGGCTCGAGGGCGGTCGTTGGGACCGCGGCAATGTGTATGCAGCGGGCTACATGCCTGTAACGGGCGACATTACGGGCGGCAATGACGCTTATGAGCTGTGCGAGTTCCGCCTGTGGGACGCTGGTTTTGACTTCTATGCTCCGCAGGAGTTCACGGCCGAGGACGGTCGCCATATTCTAATCGGCTGGATGGGCATGCCCGATGAGCCGACCTATGGCAACGCGCCTACCGTGGCGTGCGGCTGGCAGCACTGCATGACGGTGCCGCGTGAGCTTACAGCCGGTGCCGGCGGCGTAGTGCTGCAGCAGCCGGCGCGCGAGATTGAGCGCCATTATGCCTCGGTACGTGTGGGCGCTGGCTCGTTGGAGGTTGCCGGCGATACCTGCTTTGACGTTGTTGCCAACGGTGTCGATGGCGCGTTTACCGCGATGGTTGATGGCGAGCTGAAGCTGGAGTTTATGCCCGCCGAGGGCGAACTGCCCTCGCGCTTTGAGATGCGATTTACCGATGAGGGTTGCGCTTCTGCCGGCTGTGGTCGTACTGTGCGCTGGGAGCCCGTCGACGAGGTGCGCAACGTGCGCATTGTTGGCGATGTCTCGTCGGTCGAGGTGTTTGTGAACGATGGCGCGCTCGTATTTTCGACGCGCATCTATCCCGAGGCCTATGGCGTGACCGTTGACGCTCCGGGTGCGAGCGTGAACTATCACACGCTCATCATTTAGGCGATTCGTCGCATATCGGCGCTATACTGCTGCCGTTGCCCACGATGCGGGGAACACCCGCATCGTGGGTTTTTGCTTATGAAGGGATGGTGCCGTGTGGGCGTACAGCAGCTAGAAGAGGCTTGGGCTTTGAGGACCGGCGCGCGTGAGGCGCAGTTGCTTGCGGCCCCGTATGTGCCGGCGGCTCTGTCGCTGCTGGGTATTGTGCGCCCCGGTGACCGCCTGGTGGCCTTTGCGGACGACTTTGTCGATGCGTTTGCGCACGGCTTTGATGCCTGCGACGTGGCTATGGTGGGCGAGCCGTCGGTTGCGGCGTTTGCTGCTGCGTCCGAGGGTTTTGATGCTTCGTTTGATGCCGAGGGGCCGCACCTGTGGTGGTTTGTGAACTCAATCGGTGGGTTTGGCCTGCGTGTGCCCGACCTTCGCGCTTTGGGCCGCACGGCTCGCGAGACGCATGCGCTGCTCGTGGTGGATAATACTGTGGCTGGCGTCTTTGGGTGCGATCCGTTGCGCTTGGGTGCTGTGCTGTCGCTCGAGGCACTCGACCGCGTGTGTGCTGGTAAGGCACCGCGCAAGCTCGTTGCCGCTTCGGTGGCGCGCTCGCAGCTCAAGCGCCATCGTGTGGATGCCGCTGCCGAGTGCGCGCACGTATTGTTTGCAGGCTGCGGTGCGTCGGCGCTCGACCTTTCTGCCGAGGAGACCGACGTGCTGGAGCGTGGGTTTTCCTCGCTTAACGTCCGCATGCAGGCGCATTTCGACCGCGCCCGTGCGCTGGCCGAGTATCTGGCCGCCAACGAGATGGTGCGCAACGTTCGCTATCCCGGGCTGAGTTCGCATCCCGACCATGCGGCTGCAACGGGAATCCTCGAGCACGGCTTTGGACCGGCAGTTGAGTTTGATCTTATCGAACGTAGCGCGGGCGAGCTGTTCGATGCTTTGCCCGGGGAGTTTCGCACATCGCCCGCCGGCGGCGCAACGACGCGCCTTTCGGCCCCACGCGGCAAGCAGGGGAGCACCATCCGCCTCTTCGCCGGTACCGACGACCCCTTGATCGTGGCCGCCACCCTAGACAATGCCCTCCGATGATTATTCTGGGACGGGGATTAAAAAATCATTAGGTACACAATGATTTTTTAATCCCCGTCCCAGAATAATCATCTATGGTGACCGACCAGCTAAAAAAGCCCCGTCCCAAATTGGCTACTCTTTGATGCTGGCGATGAGGGCGTTGGCTTTGGTGGCGATGACGTTGTTAATGTCGGCCTGCAGCTCTTCGTAGACCGCTATGGCTCGCTCGCCGGCGGGGGTGAGGGTGGATCCGCGGGCGCCGTCGCGCTCGATGAGCTTGCAGCCCAGCTGACCTTCGGCCTCGTTTACAATGCGCCAGGCCTTGGAATACGCCATGCCCATGCTCTTGGCGGCGCGGTTGAGCGAGTGCTCGCGGGCAATACCCTGCAGCAGCAAGACGCAGCCGTGGCCGAACACGCCCGGCAGATCCTTGTCGCACGCTTGAATGACCAACTTTGCCGTCGTCTTGTACTCCATGTGCTCCACGTCTCCCCGCTAAAGTGTTTGCTGGGCAAACGCATAGCCTGCGTCAAACCCTCGTGTGCTCTTCTTAAATCATGCATTGTAGCAGTCAAAGTGCGTTAAGATACTTCCCCAGTATTGGGCGCCCAAGGTTGGGCTGGGTCCTACGAGGCCTGCAGCCGACCGGTCGCATGGAAAAA